>NCHJ01000170.1 GCA_002256765.1 Bacteroidetes bacterium 24-39-8 | reverse complement strand
TACAAATAAAATAACATATATTTTTTAATTCAATAACTTATTTCTTTCTGAAAAAGATTCTAATAGGAACCCCTGTTAACCTAAACTTTGTCCTCAACTGGTTTTCCAAGTAGTTTTTATAGGCAGATTTGATATCATCTGGGTAATTGGTAAAGAAGGCAAAAGAAGGCACGGCCGTTGGTAATTGAGTTACATATTTGATTTTTACCGTATTACCCCTAACCACCGGGGCATGGTAGGCTTCTACAGCTTTCAACATGATCTCATTAAGCTGAGATGTTGGAATTTTACGATTCCTATTTTCATAAACGTCCAACGCCAATTCAATGGCTTTGAAAATTCTAGTCTTTTCAGTTACTGATATAAAAAGGACTGGCACATCTGTAAAAGGCGCCAATTTAATTTTTAAAGCTTTCTCATAGTCACGGGCCGTATTGGTTTCTTTTTCTACCAAATCCCACTTATTGACCAAGACTACAATGCCCTTCCCCTTTCTAGTTGCTAAGGAAAAAATACTAACATCCTGAGCGGTTACCCCTTTTCCGGCGTCAATGAGCAACATACAAACATCTGCCTCATCCATGGCCTTAATGGCACGAATAATGCTATAAAATTCTAAGTCTTCCTTTTCTTTATTTTTCTTACGAATACCCGCTGTATCAATTAACATGAATTCCTTTTGGAACATATTGTAGTGGGTGTGAATGGTATCCCTGGTGGTTCCAGCAATATCACTTACAATAGTACGCTCCTGACCAATTAAGGCATTGAGTAAGGAAGATTTTCCTGCATTGGGTTGTCCAATGATGGCAAATTTTGGAAGTGAATTTTCACGCAAGGTATCATCTGAATCTTCTTCCTTCATTCCTTCTGTTACAGCATCCAAGACTTCACCTGTTCCAGTACCTGTGATAGAACTAACAAAATAGGTATTTTCAAAACCTAAGCTATAAAACTCAGTGGCTTCTAATTGGCGGGTTCCATTGTCTACCTTGTTTACAACCAAATAAACTGGTTTAGTTGTTCTTCTCAATAGATCCGCCATAGTATCATCCAAGTCAGTGATACCAGTAACTACGTCTACCATAAAGACAATACAATTGGCTTCATCAATGGCAATTTTTACTTGTTTGCGAATTTCGCGTTCAAATACATCATCAGTATGTGGCACAAATCCACCTGTATCTATTACGTTAAATGTTTTACCATTCCAATCTGTAACCCCATATTGGCGATCGCGAGTTACCCCGCTAATATCGTCCACAATGGCTTTACGTTCTTCTAATAAACGGTTGAAAAAAGTACTCTTGCCCACATTGGGTCTTCCTACAATGGCTACTGTATAACTCATAATCCCTAATTGTTGTGTTGTTTATTTATATCCGTATTCTCTTAAGTGCAAGTCATTGTCACGCCATTTGGGCCTAACTTTTACAAAAAGTTCCAAGAATACTTTGGTGCCAATAAATTGTTCAATATCGGCCCTGGCCAAAATGCCAATTTCTCTAATCATTTTCCCCTTCTCTCCAATGATAATGGACTTTTGGGTATCACGCTGAACTATAATATCAGCCTGAATTTTTACTATATCTTCTCGCTCTTTGAATTCATTAATCAGTACAGCTGCATGATAAGGAATCTCGTCTCCAAAGAGTTGGTAAATTTTTTCTCTGATCAATTCAGACACAAAGAATTTGGTGGGCAAATCACTCAAATCTTCATCACTATAAAATGGATGACCTTCTGGTAACAATGAAAGTATGGCGTCTAATAATTTATTCAAATGCACTTTTTGCAGTGCTGATATTTTCACAATCTTGGTGCAATAAGCTTTTTCTGCAAAGAATTTTTCTGCCAAAGCCAATCTTCCATTTCCAGCTTTGTCAATTTTATTCAAAACCACTAATCCGGGGACTTTCAACCTTAGTTTTTGAAAAATGCCATCAATTTCTTCAAGGTCTTCATTGGCGTCTACAATGAGCAAAGCAATATCAGCGTCCTCTAAGGCGCTTTTCACTGACTGCATCATGCGTTCGTGCAATTTGTACTGTGGATCAATAATACCTGGGGTATCTGAGAAAATGACTTGGTACTCATCAGGCTTATTTAAAAAAGCCTTGATTCTATGACGGGTAGTTTGAGCCTTTGGCGATGTAATAGCCATCTTCTCTCCTACCAATGCATTGATAAGCGTACTCTTGCCCGCATTGGGCTTGCCAAAAATGTTTACAAAACCTACTTTCATCTGTATAACCCGGCTAATACTAAAGAGAAACCGGGAATTTGTTTTTATGTTTTGGGGCAATGCTGCCCCGGCTGTATATTTCCAATAATAAATATACAAATAACAAAGGCCTCAAACGAGGCCTTTTATGTTGCGAGAGGAGGGATCGAACCTCCGACCTTCGGGTTATGAGCCCGACGAGCTACCGCTGCTCTATCTCGCGATATAAGATTGAAAAAATATCGCTTTTGGGTCCATTCTATTTTCTCTTCACTGTTCAGTTCCTATTTGAATGGGGAGCAAAAGTAGGGTTTAGAGGCTTACCAACCAAAAAAAACTGCTTAATCGTCTGTTTTTCTTTTCACTGAAGCACCTCCACTACTGCTAATATTACGGATCATTCCCTCTCCACGATAATAGATATTACTACCACCGCTAGCTTCTGCATTCAATTCTTTGTTAATGGTTACTCGAATATTTGAAGCACCTGATGCGTCTAATTTGCCATAGTCTGCTTTTAGGTCAAACGCTTTGATGCTGCATGCACCACTGGCATCTACGTCAAGTTTATCAGCTTTCCCTGAGACTTTTACATTGGAAGCACCACTGGCATCAAGCTTCAACAGTCCTACCTGTAGTTCTCCCGTGTAGTCACTGGCTCCTGATAATTGAATTTTTAATTCAGGTACTTTAATAGCTTCAGTAGATTTTACATTACAAGCACCAGAAGCTTCTACCCTACTGAGGTTCTTGAAAGTCACATAGGCTTTCATTTTATTATTACCCCAGGTTTTCCAATTCCAACCCTTTCCATCAAAATAAATGTGCAGGGTGCCATTTTTCACTTCGGTTCTGATTCTACCAATGGCTTCGGCCGAACTAGCACTTACTGCTGCGGCTTCTTCATTTCCTTGAGAAAGAAATAGGTCAATAGCTCCGGACACTTCAACCGCGGTAAATCCAGAGACCATTCTAGCTTCTGCATTGGCGTCAAAAACCAGGTTCTTTTCATTTTGGGCATTGGCTGAAAATACTCCCAAACCCAATCCCAGTAATAATATCAATTGTTTCATTTGTTGCATTTTATATTGAAACGAGGCAGCGGCCCTAAAGTTACAGTTGGTTCGTATTAATTAATGCCTAATTTTGCATTAGAACATTCCTCGGGGTGCTAAGTGTGCAAACGCTGGCTGAGAAAATACCCGTTGAACCTGAACAGGGTAATGCCTGCGAAGGGAAGGTGTACTGTACTTTTTTACGGCAGATCCTCTCCATTAGCTATTCCCTGTTCCCATTATTAACTTTTAAATCAACAAAAATGAAAAAGTTTCTGGGAACAAGCGCGTTTGTCATGCTAACATTGTTCACCTTGGCGCAAGGGCCAAAAACACTGGTAGCAGGCAAGCTAACCGATGCTCAATCAAAAGCTCCCATTGCTGGGGCACAAGTAAAACTGGGTAATGCCAATACCTTAACAGATGAAAATGGCAATTTCCAGTTAGGAAAATTACCAAAGGGAAATTACACCCTGTACATTAGTAGTTTAGGTTACAAGACCTACCAAAGCGCCTTAGTCATTGAGCAAAAAGCTTTGGATTTAAGTCTTTCTCTAACGCCTACCAGTTTGTATTTACAACCCTTAGAAGTTAAAGCTACCAGGGCCACAAGTTTTGCTCCATTTGCAAAAACCAACCTAAACAAGGAACAAATTGCCGCCAATAACCTAGGCCAAGACCTTCCCTTTTTATTAAACCAAACGCCTTCGGTAGTAGTGAATTCAGACGCTGGAAACGGGGTTGGTTATACCGGGATTCGAATTAGGGGTACGGATGCAACTAGGATAAATCTTACACTGAATGGAATTCCTTATAATGATGCGGAAAGCATGGGTACCTATTTTGTAAACCTACCCGATTTTGCTTCTTCTGTAAACAGTATTCAAATTCAAAGAGGGGTTGGTACATCTACCAATGGTGCAGGAGCATTTGGCGCCAGTTTAAACCTTTCTACCAATGAGTACAATGAAAAAGCCTATGGCGAAATGAATACCAGTGTTGGTTCTTTCAATACTTGGAAAAGCACCGTTAAAGGAGGCTCTGGCTTAATTGCCAAACACTTTACCATAGACGCAAGGGTTAGTTCTATTAATAGCGATGGATTTATTGATAGAGCCGCTTCTAATTTGAAATCATTGTATTTGAGTGCTGCCTATTTAAATAAAAAATCTTCTTTGCGTTTGAACGTATTTACCGGTAAAGAAAAAACTTATCAGGCTTGGTATGGTGTACCAGAGTCTCTTTTGTCTAGCAATAGAACCTATAATCCTGCAGGTATGGAAAAAGCAGATGCCCCTTATGAAAACCAAACTGATAATTATACCCAAACGCATTACCAGTTGTTCTTTAATCATGCCTTTAACCAATATTGGTCTTTCAATACTGCCTTATTCTTTACCAAGGGCGATGGTTATTATGAAGAATATAAAGCTGATGAGAAATACAGTAAATACGGATTACCAAACCCCACTATTGCGGGAGTTTCTATTACCAATACAGATTTAGTTAGACAACGTTGGCTAGACAATGGTTTCTTGGGGCAGATTGGGTCTTTTCAATACAAAAAGGACAATGAAGAACTAACCATTGGAGGTGGATGGAACAAATATCAGGGACAGCATTTTGGTAATATTATTTGGATGAAACAAGGAACCGTGTCACCTGATTACCGTTACTACAATTTACCAGCTGTAAAAAAAGACGCCAATATCTATGCCAAATGGCAACACCGTTTGAGCAGTCATTGGCAGAGTTTTGTAGACCTCCAATACCGCAAAGTATCACATAGAATGGAAGGCTTTCAAGGCAGTCCAACCCTATTAGTTGATAGAAGTTTTGATTTTGTAAATCCAAAAGCTGGTATTACTTATAGCAACAATGGATGGATTGGTTTTTTGAGTTATGCCATTGCAAACAAAGAGCCCAATAGAGATGATTTTCAGGCTAGCCCCATACAGCAACCCAAACCAGAATCATTACAAGATTTGGAACTGGGTATTGAAAGAAGAAAAGGCACATTTTATTATGGCGCTACACTCTATTGGATGCAATACAAAGATCAATTGGTCTTAACTGGACAGATCAATGATGTGGGTTCTTATACGCGCACCAATGTTCCCAATAGTTATCGTTTGGGATTGGAATTACAAGGTGGGGCAAGGCTGTCTAACCTATTGAACCTTTCTGGTAATTTGACCATTAGCAAGAACAAAATCAAAACCTTTACAGAATATATTGACAACTGGGATACTGGTTTACAAAATGCAGTAAATCATCAAAACACAGATATTTCTTTTTCACCCGCAGTTGTGGGTGGACTGACTGCGGATATTCAGGTATATAAACATGTTGCACTTAGTTTACTCAGTAAATATGTAGGCAAACAATACATGGACAATAGCCAAAATGAAAACAGAAAACTAAATGCCTATTTTACCCAAGACCTTAGATTAAACTGGACCATCAAAACAAATTTCTTAAAAGAAGTTCACTTGATTGGGCAATTGAATAATCTGTTCAATGTCAAATATGAACCCAATGGATATACCTATAGTTATATTTCAAGTAATGTTTTGAGCAATGACAACGGCTATTATCCGCAAGCTGGAACCAATTTAATGGTTGCATTGAATATAAGATTGTAACCATTTAATAACAGACCTTATTGCATAAAAAATGCCCCGACAATTCGGGGCATTTTTATTAAAAATATAGGTGCATCTATTTTGCAAAACGGTCTTGCCAAGCTAGCATTCCACCTGACACATTAATCAGATTGGTAAAGCCCATGGTTTCTAATATGAGACAAGCTTGCCCACTCCTATTACCGCTTCTGCAATAGACAAAAACTTCTTGGTTCTTGAGGTCTTCAATAGCGTCTACTTGCATGGTCTGAACTTGACCCAGTGGCAAAAGAATGC
>NCHJ01000169.1 GCA_002256765.1 Bacteroidetes bacterium 24-39-8 | reverse complement strand
TGGAAAGTATCCCACCAAATTCAATGGGGGGCTTTTTACTTTTGACCCTACATATATTGATCAAAGTCTACCTTTTACTCCTGATCACAGAAACTGGGGTGGCGGCACATTTACAGCCCAAAACCAACGCTTAGTATATTATCCCATGTTCAAATCTGGCGATTTTGACATGATTCCTTCACAATTAAATTTTTATTTACAGGCTTTAGGGAATGCCGAAAAACGTACTAATTTTTATTGGGGGCATAAAGGAGCTTCTTTTACGGAACAGTTAGAACAATTTGGATTGCCGCTAGCAACATCTTATGGATGGAAACGTCCTGAATATTTTCCAAAAGGAATAGAATACAATTATTGGTTAGAATATTTATGGGATACGCAAATGGAGTTTTGTCTGATGATGTTAGATATGGAACGTTATGAGAAAGCCGATATATCAAAGTATATTCCATTTATAGAAAGTTGTTTAACATTTTTTGATGAGCATTATCAAAGGGAAGCTTTATTGCGTGGTCGTCAAGCTCTTGATGGAAATGGTAAGCTGATTTTATATCCTGGCACGGGAGCAGAAACCTACAAAATGGCTTACAATTCAACATCTACTATTGCTGGTTTGCAAACCGTTTTAACCAGATTGCTTGAGTTAAATGAAACCTATCTTACAAATGACAAGCGCAAGCATTGGGAAGCTATGTTGCAACGGATTCCCCCAATAGCTTTTAGAGAAATGAATGGGCATAAAACCATTTCTCCGGCCAATACCTGGTCTCGTATTAATAACCAAGAAATACCTCAACTCTATCCTGTATTTCCTTATGGCATCTATGGAATTGGAAGACCTGATTTAGAACTGGCAATCAATACTTGGAAATATGGAACTGATTTGCCTATTCAGAAAAATTATATCAGCTGGCATCAGGATGCTATTTTTTGTGCTCGTTTAGGACTTACGGAAGAAGCCGCTTCTATTACCATTCAAAAAATGCGGGATTCTCAGAGAAGATTCCCAACTTTTTGGGGACCAGGTCATGATTGGGTGCCAGATCATAATTGGGGTGGTAGTGGTATGATAGGGCTACAAGAAATGTTGCTACAAACGATTGACCGTAAAATAATGCTGTTTCCTGCTTGGCCAAAAGATTGGGATGTTAGTTTTAAACTGCACGCTCCCTTTAATACCACAGTTGAAGCTGAATTGAAAGCAGGAAAAATTGTGTCATTGAATGTAGCGCCGGCATCAAGAAAGAATGATCTGATTATAATGCTAAAATAATTGTAAAGAAAAAAAATAAGATTGAAAATATATTAATAAATGAGTATGAAAATAAAATCCTTTTTTACTATTCTTCTTCTCACTTTTTTTATTTGTTTCTCCTTTGCCCAAAAAAATAAATTACCCATTAATATCAGTGGCATTTATCCAAGTTTAGCCTATTTCAATAATGAAGGAGAGTGTGGTACGGGAGCGATTGTTCCATGGGCTAATAGATTATGGGTAATTAGTTATGGACCACATTTACCATTTGGGTCTTCTGATAAGCTCTATGAAATTACTACTGATTTGAAGAAGATTATCAGGCCAGAAAGTATTGGTGGAACACCAGCCAATAGAATGATACATAAAGAGAGTCATCAATTATTTATTGGACCATATGCCATTGACACTGATAGGAATGTTAGAGTAATTCCCATCAATAAAGCGCCGGGTAGGTTCACTGGTATTGCTAGAAGTTTAACTGATCCATCTAATAAGCTAATCATAGGAACAATGGAAGAAGGTTTTTATGATGTTGATGTTCATTCCTTAGCAGTAAACACTTTGTATAACGATGGTAATTTGATGAGAAAAGAAGGAGCTAAAAGTTTTGAAAGTGAACTGATTGTTGGTGTTCATGGAAAAGGAACTTATTCTGGTCAGGGGGTGTTGGTATATTCTAACAATGGAGAGCAGGGAGAGAAAGCGCGCACTGATCCAAGAATTGAAGCAGGTTCATTATCCGAGTGGGATGGAAAAAATTGGAAGATGATTAGAAGAAATCAATTCACTGAGGTAACTGGTCCAGGCGGTATTTATGGAAATGACAATCCAACAACACAACCCATTTGGACAACAGGTTGGGATTTTAAATCTGTTTTATTAGGAGTACGGGACAATGGTTCTTGGACATTCTATAGATTGCCCAAAGCAAGCAATAGTTACGATGGTGCTCATGGATGGAATACTGAATGGCCTCGTATTCGAAATATTGGTACCAATAATAATCCGGACTACCTAATGACCATGCATGGCATGTTTTGGAAGTTTCCAAACACTTTTACATCAATGAATGCTGCAGGTATTCGTCCAAGATCTTCCTATTTAAAAGTGATTGGGGATTTTACCAGGTGGAATAACAAATTGGTTTTTGGATGCGATGATGCGGCCAAAAGTGAATTTTTAAATAAAAGACAGGCCAAGGGTGGTATTGCAGGACCTGGACAATCTCAATCTAATTTATGGTTTACATCTTTAGATCAGCCTGATCAAACAGGAACCACTGACGCATCTGGTTCTGTTTGGTTGAGGGAGTCTATTCCATCTGGTTCCATTTCTGACCCTTTTTTATTTGCAGGATGGCGCAATAGAATGGCTTGGGTAAAGAATGATGGCAATCAGGACATCAATTATACTTTTGAAATTGATGAAAAAGGAAATAATCAATGGCGCAAGCTTCAAACACTTAAAGTATCTGCCAATAATACTTCTTGGATTACTTTTTCTTCAACAGAACTGGCAGAATGGATTCGAGTAAAAGTGGACAGTTCTACTAAAGCAACGGTTTCATTTGTGTATTCCTCTAATATCCAAAGAACTACAATTGTAAACCCCATGTTTAAAGGAATTGCCTCAGTTGCATCAAATGAATATCAGGGAGGGTTGTTATATAGTGTGGGAAATAATCGTGGGGTTCTAGGTATTTTGGCTAATAAAAGCAATAAAAATAAAGTATCAGAACTAGGGTATTATGAGATGGATGAACAAATGAATATTGTTCCTAGCTCACATGATTCTATTGCCAATATGATCAGGGAAAAAATGGCTATTCCAAAACAAGTGGTTACTACTGATTCCGGTTCCTATTTGATTGTTGATGACTCAAAAAGAAGATGGAGATTGCCATTAGGGAATGAGCAATATCAGCCATTGATGGATAAGCAGCAATTGCGAATTTGTAGAGAAGTTGCTACAGAAAGAGACCTATTTAATTGTGGAGGTACCTTTTATGAATTGCCCGCTGAAAATGCAGATGGCTATGCCAAAATTAGACCAATCTCTTCTCATAATTTTAAAATCAATGATTATGGATCATTTAGAGGAATGCTTGTTATGACAGGTATTGACATGAATAAAACTGGTCTAAAAAATCCCCATATTTTTCAGTCATCAGATAAGAAATGTGCTGTATGGGCTGGGGTGATAGATGATCTTTGGAAATTAGGAAAACCTGTTGGCAGGGGAGGCCCATGGATGAATAGTACTGTACTTGCTAATATACCTTCAGACCCGTTCTTATTTGGTTATTTTGACAATAGATTACTTAGCTTATCTCATCAGGAGAAAAAGGTTGTCAAATTTACAATTCAATTTGATCCAACTGGAGACAATGAATGGGTATCCTATAAGAGTTTTGAAGTGAAAGCAAATGAAAAAATAAAATTTTCATTTCCTAAGCATATTCAGGCTCGATGGATACGATTTGTCACAGACACCAATGCCACAGTAACCACATGGTTGGACTATCAATAAATGATAACTATTAAATCTTTTTTAAAGAATCAATCATACGCTATATGAGAAAATACTATTTACAAAAAGCTTTATTCTTTTTTTTATTAGTAATCAGTTTTGAATTTGCCATCGCTCAAAATAATAGCAAACCCTATGCTGATTTTTATGTCTCCACTCTTGGAAATGATGGCTGGACGGGTAAACTAGCTGAACCAAATGCTAGCAAAACAGATGGCCCTTTTGCTACCATTCATAGAGCAAAAAATGCAGTCAGATTAATGAAAAAAAATTGCTACAGAAATATTTATGTATTGATTAGAGGGGGTGAATATCAATTATCAGAAACAGAAATATTTACTCCTGCAGATAGTCATTATGATTCCTATCAAATTGTATATATGGCATATGCTGATGAAAATCCAGTTTTCTCATCAGATATAGTGATTACTGGATGGAAATTGGCTTCATCTTTTAAAGGATTGCCATCTGTTGCAAACGGAAAAGTGTTTGTGGCCAGCTTGCCTGAATTGCCCAAAGGAAAAGAACGTTTTTTTACATTGTATGACCAAGGGAAATTATTGACTAGAGCCCGATCAAAAGGATTTGAGCCAACCAAAGTGATGACTGGTGGTGATGGTGGTGGAGTAGATTGGAAGGGGATGATTAAAGCAGATAGAAATTCTATTTGGTTTCCCAATGGAATCATTAAAAATTGGAACAATCTAGCGGATATTGAATTATTTGTACAACCCAATGTTGGATATGTGACCAATTACCTTACGTTGGCATCAGTTGATGAACAAAAATCGGTAGCCCAAACGGTGCTACCTGCCACTTATCCTATGGGAAAAATTGATAAGCATTTGCATGCAATGGAAGGCGGAAGTTGTCGAGTTGAAAATGCAATTGATTATCTTGATGCACCTGGAGAGTGGGTAGTGAATACCAAAGAAAAGCTTGTTTATTATTGGCCTGTAAGTGGTCAGCCTCATCAAGTAACATTCCCCGCATTATCTGAGTATTTTTTTGTGGATGGGCACGAATCAGGAGGATTGGTTAGGAATATAGCATTTAAAGGAATCACTTTTACTAGAGGTGAAAGAGAGCAAATTACCAAAAAGGACATAGGTCTTCAGCATGAATGGGATATGTGGAATAAGGATAATGCCATGGTGCGTTTCCGCGATGCTGAATATTGTGAAATCAGCAATTGCAGACTTACTAACTCAGGTGGCGCAGGTATCAGATTTGATTTGCATGCCCAAGTAATCTGATTAAAAATAATTTAATTGATTATGTTGGTGGTACTGGTGTTTTACTTTGTGGATATGGACCAGGAAAACTGAATGTCAATAAATCAAATAGGATCCTCAATAACCAAATTCACCATTGTGGTGAATTTTATTATCAGTCTAATGGAATCATGGTTTGGCAAAGTGGTGAAAATACTATTCAGAATAATAAATTGCATCATTTGCCCTATGATGCTATAGTGTTGAGTGGTACAAGACCCATGTTTTTTCAATTAAAGGGAGAAAATAGAGAGCAAGTAGGTGCACTCAGAACAGATGAAATTGCCCCAGAGGCATTGTATCAAGATGACACAACAGCATATAATTTTAGCAATTTTGTTTTTTATAACCAATGGCCCAAAACAGCACCTTATTATCATACTCGAAATAATATAGTAGAGGATAACGAAGTGTTCTTGGTGATGCAAAAATGCTTTGATGGGAATGCAATTTATCTATCTGATGTAGGAGATGGTAACCAAATTAAGAGAAATTATATTCATCATTTGAACGGTGTTGGTATGCAACAAGCTATTCGTACTGATGCATTTCTTAAAAATACCCATATATCTGAGAATGTAATTTATAATTGTAACGGCGGTGGTATTAATCTAAAATACTATGAGAACAACGCTTACAATAATATTATTGCTGATATACATGATATAGTTTACGAGAATTCTAATGGAAAAATTAATAGAATGTTTATTGGCTATTTTAGCATCATGGATGTTTTTACAAGAGATAAGATGCCTCCATATACTGCCTGTTATATCCAAAATAATATTTTTTATAAAATAGCTTCTCATAATACTTTCTATAGACAGGGTACAGTGAATGGAAAACTAATTGAACTGAAAATTGAAGAACCCAATATTGATAAAAATATATACTATGACGCCAATTTGAAAGACCACGGTCAGTCAGCTCTGGATTATTATAGAACTAGGGGAGCGGATAAAAATAGCATTATTGCAGATCCTCTTTTTAAAGACATCAAAAATGGAGATTTTAGACTTCAAGAACATTCACCTGCATACCAATTAGGATTTAAAAATATTGATGTTAAAAGAATAGGTATTACAGCAGAATTTCCAAGCAGATTTATTGAACTGGTTAAAAAACAGCTAGGTATTGAGTATGATAATTTCAAAAAGCTGGAGGAAATTTGTAAACCATTGAAAGGTATATCAGGTAAAGAGTTCAAAGAAGTGGATGGCATTTAAATACTCGGTTTTT
>NCHJ01000168.1 GCA_002256765.1 Bacteroidetes bacterium 24-39-8 | reverse complement strand
TCCTAAGTCAGTTCTTAACTATCTTTGAAAAAAGGGTCCAACTTTAATTTAAAAGTTGAACCCCTTATATTTTACTTACACACTTTATGAGACAGTGTCTCTTTTTTTATTCTCGCAAAAAATGCAACGCATTTTTTACTTATTTCTTCCTGCACTCTTCACTCTTATCTCTTATCTCTTCACTCTTATCTCTTCACTCTTATCTCTTCACTCTTATCTCTTCACTTTTCACTTTCCTTCCTCTTCACTCTTCACTCTTCACTTCTGCCTCCGTTTCCGATCTTGGTTGGAATTCAAATTTAATTTTTCCATTTTCTTTATCTAAGTCCGCAATCAATACATCGCCTTGCTTGATATTCAGATTTAGAATTTCTTCTGCTAAAGGATCTTCTAAGTATTTTTGCAAAGCCCTGTGCAATGGTCTTGCACCAAACTGTATATCATAGCCTTTATCTGCAATAAATTCCTTGGCAGCAAGGGTTAGTTCCATGCTAAAACCAAGATTTTGCAAACGCTTGGTTACGCCCTTCATCAAGATATCAATGATGTTGAAGATATTGTCCTTGCTCAATGAATTGAAAATGATGACATCGTCAATACGGTTAAGAAACTCAGGAGAGAAGGTACGCTTCAAAGCTTTTTCAATAACCGCTTTATTGTTCTCTTCTGCATTCTGTACCCTAGTAGCTGTTGCAAATCCAACACCGTCTCCAAATTCTTTTAACTGGCGTACACCAATATTAGAAGTCATGATGATCAAAGTGTTTTTGAAATCAATCTTCCTTCCCAATCCATCGGTCAATTGACCATCGTCTAATACTTGTAACAAGATATTATAGATATCTGGATGCGCTTTTTCAATCTCATCCAAAAGGATTACACAATAGGGCTTTCTTCTTACTTTTTCGGTAAGTTGTCCGCCTTCTTCATATCCTACGTATCCGGGAGGTGCACCAATCAAACGGCTAACGGTAAATTTCTCCATGTATTCACTCATGTCTATACGAATGAGTGAATCTTCTGAATCAAACATATAACGTGCCAAGGATCGCGCCAGCTCCGTTTTACCCACACCCGTAGGGCCAAGGAAAATAAAGGTTCCAATGGGCTTCTTAGGGTCTTTTAAGCCTACTCTATTACGTTGAATGGCTTTTGTTACTTTTAAAATGGCGTCATCCTGACCAATGACCATGTTGCGCATATCGTCACTCATTCTACGGAGTTTTTCCGTTTCTGCTTGAACCATACGTTTAACAGGAATCCCGGTCATCATGCTCACCACTTCTGCAATATGTTCTTCAACAATGGGATAGCGCTTGTGTTTGCTTTCTTCTTCCCACTGCCCCTTGGCTTTTTCTAAATCTTCGCCCAGTCTTTTTTCGGTATCGCGCAAAGCGGCAGCTTCTTCAAACCTTTGGCTCTTGACTACCTTATTCTTTTCATTCTTTACTTCTTCTATCTTCTTTTCCAGTTCTACTATTTCTTCTGGAACATTGATATTTTTCAAGTGTACGCGCGCGCCTACTTCATCCAATACGTCAATGGCTTTGTCTGGCAATAAGCGATCCGTCATGTAACGGTCACTCAATTTTACGCAGGCTTCAATGGCTTCCTCATTGTAAGTGACATTGTGAAAGTCCTCGTATTTAGACTTGATATTGTTCAAGATCATGATGGTTTCTTCCACACTTGGTGGCTCAATCAACACTTTCTGGAACCTTCTATCTAATGCACCATCTTTTTCAATATGCATGCGGTACTCATCCAATGTGGATGCGCCAATGCATTGGAGTTCTCCCCTTGCTAAAGCTGGTTTAAAGATATTGGATGCATCCAAGGAACCACTGGCACCACCGGCACCAACAATGGTATGAATTTCATCTATAAAGAGAATCACGTCACGGTTCTTTTCTAACTCGTTCATGATGGCTTTCATCCTTTCTTCAAACTGTCCACGATACTTGGTTCCAGCTACTAAAGCCGCCAAGTCTAAGCTGATTACGCGTTTGTCAAACAATACGCGGCTTACTTTTCTTTGTACAATCCTTAAGGCCAAGCCTTCTACAATGGCGGTCTTACCCACACCAGGCTCACCAATTAGAATAGGGTTATTCTTTTTTCTGCGGCTTAAAATTTGGCTTACACGCTCAATTTCTGCCTCTCTACCTACAATGGGATCCAAATTGCCACTTTCAGCCAATTTGGTAATATCTCTACCAAAATTGTCCAAAACAGGTGTCTTGCTCTTGGCTCCAGCGGGTTGTTTGGCCCCACCCCTTTGTCCAGAATATCCACCGGCGCGTTTTTCCTCATCAAACTCGTCTTCATTCTCATCAGAAAAATCTGCTCTTGGATTGGGATTAGGATTAGTAGAACCAACCATGCCTAATTCATTACGGAATAGGTCATAGTCAATATCAAACTGGTTGAGGATTTGTGTAGCAATATTCTCCTTGTTTTTAAGGATACTAAGCATTAGGTGTTCTGTTTCTACTAAGGGGCTTTTTAAGGCTTTAGCTTCCAAAACGGTAACCCTGATTACTTTCTCTGCTTGCTTGGTCAAAGGAAGGCTATTGATATTGGCAATATTTTTCCCGGTTTTATCCTTGACTGCCAATTCAACTTCTTTGCGCAATTCATACAGGTCTACATTCAGCTGTTTGAGCACTTTAATAGCAGTATTGTCTCCATCACGGATCAACCCCAAGAGGAGGTGCTCCGTTCCTATGAAGTCATTCCCTAACCTTAAAGCCTCTTCCCTACTGAAGGAAATGATTTCTTTTACTTGTGCTGAAAAATTATTATCCATAATCAAAATTGGATTTATACAATTATAACGAATATTTTTGAGTGAAGTTGTCTGGCATTTATACACAGAATGTTAATCTCATATGCATATGGAAGTCAAAATTGATACCAAGGAGAAATTCAGCGTTTTAACACCCCTATTGCCAGAATTAACTGTCAATATAGCAGCAGTTTTGGAAGAACTCTGCCTAAAACAGTTAGACCAACCCGTCAAGAATGTGGTTTTGCAAATGAGCCAAGTACAAAATTTGGAAGCTGCTGCTGCTACAAAACTGGCTGAACTACAACATCTCTTTTATGAAAACAGTAGCAGTTTTGTTATTTGTTCCGTTAACAAAAATGTGGAAACTCAATTTGAATCATTGGAACTTATGGACTTTTTAAATATTACCCCAACAGAAAGTGAGGCTTGGGATATTGTTCAAATGGAAGAAATAGAAAGGGAATTATTAGACGGTGACGATATGGAATTTGAAAAGAATGACTAGGTCTGATGAAAGCTGGCAAGAACCATTATCAAGTATTGGACATTCCTGTTAACGCTAGTTTGTCAGAAATCAAAAAAGCCTATAGAAGGTTAGCACTGGTGTTTCATCCTGACAAACATCCTGATCCCATTATTGCCATTCCCAAATTCAATGAAATCAAAGAAGCCTATCAAGTTTTAGTAGACCCAACAAGAAGAAGGGAATATGATAGGGAATTTCACTTTCAGAAATACCAACAAAAAGAAGCACCACTGGCATCAGAAGCAGACCAAGTATTGCAACTCTGTAAGGAACTTTGGGTAAGTCTCAAAAAACAGGATCCTTTTAGAATGGATCAAGACTTCTTGTATTATCAAATAACCCAATTACTCAGCAGCCATCATATTCGTTTACTAAACAATAAGGCAAACCCCATATTAGACCAAGAAATTATTGTCTATTTAATGGATTGCAGCCAGGCTTTGCCCCTTGACAAAAAAAGGCATTTAGCGCAAACCTGGCAGATGATTGCCAGAGACAATGTTGAAAATTTAGCTAGGATTCAAACCTATTTAAAACAAGCTCAAATATGGTCTTTTTGGGAAAACTACAAAACGCATCTAGCAATAAGTATTGCACTAGTGGTCTGTATGATCATCTACATCCTTGGTTAAACTTGTAATACTTTTAATCAATCAGTTTTTCTAGTCTTGCCATTTTACCTGCCGCATTTACCCCTTCAACAATAATTCTAAATTTCTGTGTGATATCATTATTGTAAAACTCAATTTTGAATTGCTTGTTTTTTTTGTCTGTCAACACATAGGGATTCCAATAAAGTGTTGGTCTTAGGTCTGCATATTTGGTTGGTGAAAAAGCATAGTCGGGTTGGTAAAATTCTTTATACGCTGAATAACCACTGAGAATAGCGTTGTTCAACCCTTGTACCCTATCGGTTGACATATCATTCCCTTTCTTGGTATAAACAGCAATGGCACCAGAAGCACCAGAGCCACCTGCTCCCATAAAGGGTGGACGAAAAAATTTTACATAAGCAATATCGCTCATTTGCAAACCTTGAATAATTTCTGCACTGGATGGCATTTCATTTAAAAAAATATCCGGCGTACCATCTCTCCAATTTAATCCAGCCACATTGTTACTATTTTCCTCTTCCGCACCATTTTGACCCAACATGGGCAAAGACATAGACATACCAGGAATGAGGTTTTGTAAATAATGGAATAGGTCTAATTGTCCTTGAGAACGGTCATCATGCATCACGTCAAATGCATAGCCGTTCTTATTAGTAAACAAGCCAGTTGTATATTTTTCATCCAAAACATCCGTAGGTGATTTTAATTTACTTTCTACAACAACTTCTTTAAGTATAACTACAGAATCCATTGCCCTTTTATTCTGCAACTTGCTTTGATAAAAGAAATTATCATGTTTTAATTGATTGGTATCTGCAATGGTTTGTGCAGAAAATTTTGCATTACTGGCATAGGGAAAAACAGGAAGCCCATATTGAAAGTTAGCTGTTACATTGTTGCGCATGTTTTTGATACCAGTTAATTGATAAAACACTTTTGCGGTATCAAAAAAGATGATGCCTCGTTGATTAAAACTACCATCTGGTGTTATTGGTAACACAAAATACTGTTTACTACTATCCTTGGCTTGCATTACCAAAGAAATTGTTTGACCAGGTTTATAACTTGATTGGTCACCTGAAATAATTCGCCCCTTGATCTGTACATAATCACTATCCATGGGATAAGCTAAATGGGGCAATTTACCTTTAGCAATATCTTCCCAATGATATCTTCTCCAACCATGGGTTAACATAACTAGGTCTAAATTTTCGTCAGAAGCAGACGTCTTGTCTGAAAAATAATACTCGGGCTGATGAATGTATCCTTTCAATTCTCCAGACAAAAGAAATTGTGTAAAAATATTGGTAGAACTATCATGGTGTAAATTGGCATCCGTAATGGAAACAGAAAGATTAGATAAAATAGAATCTGGCACTGTTAAAACCCAGGTATTCTTCCCCCTTTTAATTGTTCGTTTGGTTTCTAATTCTAACTGTGGAAAAAATTGGTGACGCTGCGTATTTACAAAAACAATTCTTTCTGCAATTGGTATCCAAGAAGCGTCAAAAATGGTTAGTTGTAAAATACCTGTTTGAAAATCATCTGTTGGAAACTCCCCAGCTACCGATAACTTAGAGATCATGCTTACATTGGCTTTGTAAAGTAGTTGTTGGTTCATAGAAACTACCACGTGTAAAGACTTGAAGTTATCAGGGCTATTAGAAGACCTTTTAATTCCATAACGCAGTTTCCCATTGATCAATTTGGCTGAAACAACAAGTCCATAAGCCTTTGTTTTTGGCAATTCTGTGATATGACTATTTCCTAATTGATCTTCCCAATGACAAGTATAAGATTCTTGTGGGTCAGGATTAATACTAAAACTTCCCATACCATTATGAACGGATTGAAAAGAGTCTACTAATTGTTTAGCCCCATTTAGTATAGCCCCTCTAATAGCAACTGGTTTTCCTGATTGATCAGTAGCCAAAAATGCCACATTGGATTCAAGTCCAGCAATCAAGTCTCCTCCTTCTGGAAATAGTTTTAAACTTGCAAAAGCTGTGATTTTCTTGGCACTAGAACTAGCATTAGCTTGTGCAATTTGAATGTCTTTTAAAAAGAGTAAATCTTTGTCAAAATTCAACATCCACCTTGTATAGGCTTTTACATGTATTACCTGTTCTCTATATTGTTGTGGAATATCAAATGATCCCCTTGCTGAAGATTCAAAAATGGGATGTACCGTATGTTTGATTAAGGTACCAGAGTCACTATAAATATCTAGATAGAAATTCCTACTATAATCTGAAAGACTATCGCCAGCCATAATATAGGCTTTGAACCAAACAGTCTCCCCCTTATTATAAACGGTTTTATCAAAATGGATATGAACTTTCTCTTGTTGAAAGTTACTACGGTAACGCATTAAAGTGGTGTCTAAAACCTGAGCAGATAAAGCATTGCCTAGCAATAAA
>NCHJ01000167.1 GCA_002256765.1 Bacteroidetes bacterium 24-39-8 | reverse complement strand
AAACCACCAACTTAGATAAAAGGGTGGGAGTACTTCAATTTCAAGTGTTTGTTGTGCCAATAATTCTTTATCAAATTGTTTGCCAGCTGCAATTTCAATTTTGTATTTTCCGGGATTTAAGGCTAGATTAATCTCTCTAACGTGTAGTAAGTTTTTCCATTCTTTGTCAAGTCCTATTACTCTGTATTGGTAATTATAAGCATTACCTAGTTTTGAACCAATAGCAGTAAATTGAATTTTCAACCGATTGTCATGTTGTTGAAATTGTAAATATTGAATATTCCAGAACGCGGTATCGGTTGGTAAACTGTTATCATTTGAACTAATCTTAGTGATGACAAGTTTGGGTATTACTCTATCTAGATTCAACTGTCTTGGATAGAAAGCATTTAATCCCTTTACCCCTCCAAAGAATAATTGCCCATCTGATGTTTGAGCAACAGCACCATAATTAAACTCATCATCTTGCAGTCCTTCTGATTTACTAAAATTAGTAATGTCTCCTTTTTGATTGATTTTGCTAATACCCTTGTCATGACTACACCAGATTTGGTTGTCTTTGTCAATAATAGCTGAATAGATATTTTCATCTGGAAGCCCTTTCTGAATATTCCAAGCATGTATCAATATAGTTTGGTCATTAAATTCATACAAACCCTTGCTGGTTCCAAGAATCCAATTCTTTTGATTTTTTAGCATCATTACCAAGTTGGTCTGATCTAATCCTACCTTTTGCAAACAAGACTGAATAAAGTTGGAAGAACTTAATTCTATTAGTGATTCACTCTTGCAATATAGAGGCCCACTCAAATTTTTAATATCTAAAAATGTTTTAGGTACGCGTTCAAAAATTAATACTCCCCCTAGATAATCAATCCTAAACCATAGGCTGCCAAGTGAATAAAAAATATGGTTTTCTGAAAGTTTTATAGGTACACTATAATAATTGGGTTTCTCATAACGTAATTCTTTGTTTTTGAAAAATGTCTTTGCTTTTTGTAGGATTTGTTTTTTTCTATTAAATAGATAAATATCACTTCTTCCAAAAAGCAGTACCATAAGATATTCTTCATTTAGCTCAGTAATGGCAGAAACAATGGTTCCTGTATTTTCCCCCATTTTTTTTAATGGAAAATGTTGCATCTTTTTGCCATTGGTATCATAAATGATTAACCCTGATCCAAAAGTGCCACAAACAATACTGTTGTTCCATTTGTCTGGGAAAAAGCACTTGACAAAATTATTTTTCTCATCATCCGAAGCTATTAATTGAATCAACTGTTTTTTAATATTCACATGATACAATCCATTTAAATTTGAACTAGCCCATAAAACGCCCTTAGTATCTAGGAAGATAGATTTAAAAAATCCTTTATCCAGTAGTTTATCTCCATTTGGTCCAACCAGTTTCTTTACAAAAGTCCAGTTGTGATGATTGAATTCCCAAATTTCATTTTCTAAAATGATAAAAGAAGTTTGCTCATCCTTTTTAATAATATCACTAGCCCTAGCAAAGGATTTCATTTCATGCCCTTTGGGGTAGATACCAGACTTTACAATGGTCTTTTTTTGAATATTATAAACCTGATACAATTGATTACTAAAATATGCTACAATGGAGTCATTGATTTGATAATAGATTAGGTAGGTTGTTTTAATGGGAGTAGCTAATAAGGTGCTAGTATTATTGGTTAAATTTTCTAGATATCTGCCATAATTATCCTCACTAATTACCAAAAGCTCGTCATTCAGATTTACACTTGCTGCAGCAAATGCCTTTCTGCGATGCTTAATTATTTTACTGATTATTTTGCTACTGCTATTGATAAATTGATATTCCCCATTCCCATGCAATACCATTTCTTTTCTAGTTCCAGCAATAAATTGAAAACCTTTATTCGAATTGTTTATTTCTGTTTTTTTGAAATGTGTAAAACATCCATTGTCTGGATTATAAACAGAATAGCCATAATCATAAAAAAACCAAATTTCTTTTTCTGAACTTAAACATGCGGAATGAAAAAACGATCCAGGTAATTGGTGTAGTCCATTCCCAAAAGGCACTTGGTGAAAATTTGAACCGTCAAACCATTGCACATTATTCTCACTGACTAACCAGAGCAATCCATACTTATCTTCTACTATACTTTTAATTACCTGTTTGCTCATTCCATCGCTACTGTTTAGTAAAGTGTAGCTATGGCGTTCTGTCTCTTGTGCCTGGATTCTACCAGTACTGAGAACAAGCAAGAATAGCCATGAAATGATATATTGTTTAGGGGTCACTTTGTAAAAGTAGGGTATTGAATCAAAATCTCCATTTGCTCAAAATACTCTTTGGAGAGTATTTTTTTACCCATTCATTCCTTTCATTTTTACAATCTCAAACCCCTAATTGAATGAAATTAAAAATTGCCATTAGCGCAGTAGCTATCTTGTTGTTCACCCAATCTGACGCCCAGTTTTGGAAAAAAGAAAAATCTGATACCACCAAAGAGGCAACAAAAGATGCACCAAAAGAAGAAAACAAAAAAGGTGCAGGTGGCTTTTTTCAAAAAGCTATGTCTAAAATAACCAAGCTAGCAGGTAACCTAAGTGGCGAATTAGGTGGCTCTGTTGCGGTTGCAGATAACCTTTCTGAAGTTGACGTATTGGCTTCAGTTGGCACCAATATTTTTCCAAAGGATCTTGGTTTGGCTACAACTGATTTTTTAAAAGGTGAATGGATTGACAATGGGGATTTTACCATGCTCATGCTAAGTTCTCCCAATGGATTTCAGTTTTACAAATATGGTGGAGTCATAAAATTAAATGGTAAAGAACTAAAACATCAGTCATTTGGAATTCACACCATTGTAGAAGCAGCTGGCTCTGGAAATAAGAAAATTAGTTTTGAGAAAAATGGCGTGGAGGAAGGTAGTTTCACAGTGCCTCCACCAACAAAGAATATTAAACTCTTATCTATTAATGGACAATCTTCCAATGTTTCTATAGATCTAACCAAGGATGTGGTGTTAGAATTGGCCAATTATTCTACTGGTCCTGATGCTTTAATTAGAGTGGATATAGTTACTTCTGTTATTGGAATGCGTTCCTTAACCATGGCAGCATATGTAAAGCCTGCTGCTAAAATAACCATTCCAGCTGCTGCATTCAGAAATTTGGAAACCGAAAATAAGGGTACCAGTTTCAAAAATAGTTACCTAATGGTCAGTGACCAGCAATTGGTCAATTCTGTAGCTCAAACAGGTATTTTTAAAACACCAGTGATTTCGGTAACAGGTTCTAATGCGGGGATGTGGGTGAATGTAACTGCATCACCTGAAATTTCAAGAGGGATTGCCATTTCGGAGAAAGAAAAAATTAATGGAGCTGAATTAGAAATCACTGCCAAAAAAAGAAATGCTGCTTATGCTATGCCCCTCTCTTTTGCTAAAAAGATTGCAGTTACAACCATGAGTATTCAGGGTACTACCTATTTATATGAAAACAATACCAATAAATGGACCCAAGTAGAAACTACCAAGGAATTGAAGTTTCCACAAATTCCCGAATCCATTTTACAAGATGTATTGGCCAATATCTACCAAAAATTTACTGCAGTTACAGCTGAAGTTTCAGGAGCTAGCATCTTGCCAGAAAATACTATCCCTTCAACAGCATCTTATGAGCTGGTGCAACAGTTCTTTAAAAATGAAATGAATAATTCAGAGCAATTTTTAGCGGTGTATAAAAATTTGAATCCTATTAAACCGCTTACTTCAAATAGTATGCGTGTGAATGGAGAGAATGCTTTACTCAAAGAATCCGGTGCTGATGCGCTATTAAAAGTAAGTATCACACTACAATTAACCTGGGATGGTAAGCCCGCTATGACACCATATTTAAATGTTGAAATGGATGGTGTATCAAATGGTGCTTTCCGCTCCTTTGTGGGTAATACCAAATATTTTTCTGTACAAGTTAAAGGCGAGCCCTTTGTTCTTAAAAAGGGTGTGAATATTGACAAGGATTTAATTATGCAAATGGTTCAAACTGATGCACTAGCTGCTGCTTTTAAAAAAGCCTTATTTGAAATTAAATCAAAAGAAGCTGCTTCTGGAGATTATGAAGCTGTCTGGAATCTTCAAAAACAATAAATATCAATTCTAAATCCCAAATACATGAAATCCTTTTTTAAAGCCGCTTTGTTTTTAATCCTTAGCCTTGTTTTTTTTGGTTGTGCCAAAAATGAGGAAAGTCCAGCAACTGGTGGAACTGGTGTAGGTGGAGCCAATAACATGGTTTACTATATTGATAGTGCCAGAATTTATACCACTGATGCAAATGGTGCCAATAGTAAGTTGGTAGTAGAAGTTACGCCAGTCACCAACTTGAATTCTTATTTAGGCGATGCTTGTGTTTCTGCCGACGGTAATAAAATTTATTTCTTTCATTTTGTGAGTGGAAGTGCAAGAACTGCTAGAATTGCTGTTGTGAATAAAGATGGTACTGGCTTGGCTACTGTTGCCAACTTACCTACAACACTAGGAACTACTTATAAGTCATTAAAATTCTTGAGCTCTGGTAAGCTTGTGTTTGTGCAAAATAATTTTGGCGCTAATCCTCAAACTGCTTCACTTGAAACAATTAATACTGACGGAACTGGTCAAACTAAATTGAGTAATGTTCCGCTTGGTTTTACAGATTTGCAAGTTGCTAGTGATGGTATAAAATTTGTTATCACATCAACTGCTACTATACCTCAGGCATTTTTTGGACAGGTTGTTAATAACAATATTGGTGATCCAAAATCTATACCTAATTCAAAGGGGATACTTAGTTCTAAAATAAGTAAGGACGGCACCAAGGTTATTTATGCCAAATTAAATGGTACCACCAAGATTGACATTTATAGTTTTACCACTGCTACAGAAACAGAAGTATTGGTTAAGAGTGTTGCCCTTCCTGCCGATATTGGTCAATTACCCACTTGGACGGTGCGTTTGAATTGGTTAGAGGGTTCTAGCAAAATCCTCTTGTCTTTTGCCAAGGATTCTAATTTTGGAACCACCACAGGTTATTTAAATTGTGTGGTGATGAATGCAGATGGTTCTGCCGAGAAATCTTGGAAAATCAATAACCAAGATGATTGGTTACCTTTTACAGAATAAAACTTAGTTGGGAATCCAAACCATTCCTGGTTGTTTTCCTTTTTCAAAACTACCAAGGCGATTGTCAAAACCAAGGGCCTTGGCACCGTTGAGTGTGGCCCATTGCAAAATTTCTGTGAGTGGAATCTGTGGAAAATGTTTTTGAATGGTGTTGATTTCTGAAAGAATACTGAGTTGGTGATTGCTAGCCAAACTATCCGTAAGACCATGCTGCATTTTTTTTGACGCAAGAGCTCAATGGGTGGTAGGGCTTTGTTAATGTATAGATTGGCATTCACGCACAAACAGAAATGATATTGGGTTTGCTGCAGATTAGATAATGCTGCTATAAAATCAAGATCCGCTTCTTTGGTAAAAGTATCATGCACCAGCAATACCTGTTTGGCTCCTGCAAAATGATGCGCCACAGATTGTAGACTGCTTTTGCCAGTGGGATGGTAAAAACTGGTATCCACTTTTAATAGTTCATAGAGTCTCGTAAAGTCTCCTTTTTTATGGCCCAGAAAATGGTCTTCAAAATCCGTTTCTTGGTTATGAAGCGATTTGGTTTTGTCCAATGCAGAACGCAATATCTTGGCCACTTATATGTTAGAACTCTTTCAATTCATACTCAATGAACCAAAAGCCACGCCAGTCTTTGATTTGCAAGAAGGCATGTTCATCAAAGAGCAACCCCTGCATCCTAATTTAATTGAAGGTCCGCTAGCCAAAACCACTTCCGATTTTCTTAAAATTCAAGACCCTGCGGAACTAGAAAAAATTGTGCTCAACCGTCACCTGCGCCAAGAGCTGCTAGCCGCTTACCAACTCTTTTTATCTCTCCATATTCCTGACTTTGGAGAGATCAAGAGTCTTCCCATTTTGCATGAAGTGTTGGGGTGATAAAAAAGCAAAACGGTATAGAAAAAATACTATTCTAATTCTCTATAGTTTACTATGGATTAGATTAAACTATTTTTTTAGTTTCGAATATCAAATAGAGATTATAAATCAATATTTACGATTCACAAACTTAAAACGACCTTTTACTAATTACTTTTCGTAATAAGTAGAATAAAATTTAATATTATCCTAATTTTAAAAAATCTATTAATAATTTAAAAATTATGTCAAATCACTAGCGTTTTGATATTAGTCGAAGATATTCAATTGGTTACGATTTAGCTCTTTGAAATTTTGTTGTATTGGGTTTGAGAAAAGTTCATTTATTGG
>NCHJ01000008.1 GCA_002256765.1 Bacteroidetes bacterium 24-39-8 | reverse complement strand
GTATAGCTTATCAGGAATAGACCGTGGCTGCTACGCAGAAACCAGCATCAATATTGGAGAATTGAGCTGCCCTGAAATCTATGTACCCACGGGTTTTACGCCAGATGGCGATGGTAGAAATGACATTATCCGCCCTATTTGTGCAGGCATAGACCTGGTCTATTTTAGGATCTATAACCGCTATGGACAAATGATCTTTGAGACCAGAGAAGACGGCAAGGGCTGGAATGGCAAACTCAATGGCATACAACAATCCATGGCCACGTATGTATATGTGGTAGAAGGCCGGGACAAGTCTGGCCGCCAACATATTAGAAAGGGCACTTTTGTTTTGATTAGATAATTAGATGACCAATGCCTTAATCTGCGCCACCACTTGACCCAGATTGCTAGCGTCTTGTCCACCAGCAGTAGCCAGTGTTTTCTGTCCGCCGCCACCGCCCTTGATCAGCGGGGTCACTATTTCTTTAATCATCTTTGGCGCTTCTAAATTTTTGTCAGTAACCATACTGTCTGATAACAAAATGCAGACCGATGGTTTGCCAGCCAAATTGGCTACCAAGACTACCAGGTAATCATTGCCCAATGCGGTTTTTAGCTCAAAGCAAAGTTTCTTTAAATGGTCAGCACTGCTTACGCTTACTTCTTGTCCTACAAAAAATCCAGTAGCACCACTATTCAAGGTGAAGGCTTCTTTGCTAGCAATCAATTGCTCGCGAATCACTAGCAATTGTTTGGCTTCTAGGCTTTCTAATTTTTTTTCTAGTTCCTGTTTTTCTAGGATAATTTTTTCTACGGCTTTGAGTGGGTCTTTTGTTTTGAGTAGGGTACCTACTTCACGCAGACCGGCAAATTGATCATAGAGATAATTGAAAGCCTTGCTTCCAGTCAATGCTTCAATTCTTCTAACACCCGCTGCAACAGCAGCTTCTGCCGTAATCTTGAATAGTCCAATCATGCCGGTATGATACACGTGTGTACCACCACAGAGCTCAATAGAATAATTGGGATCAATGGTTACTACGCGTACGGTATTGCCATATTTTTCTCCAAACAGGGCCATGGCACCTAGTTTCAGGGCTTCTTCCTTGGGTAATTCACGTACCACCACCGGAATATTTTCTCTGATCTTATCGTTCACCATGCGTTCTACCTGACGCAGTTCCTCATCGCTCACGCGCGCAAAATGCGAGAAGTCAAAACGCAGTTCTTCTTCATTCACCAAAGAACCTTTTTGCGCCACATGTGTACCCAAAACTGTTCTGAGTGCTGCGTGCATTAAGTGCGTAGCAGTATGGTTATAAGAAACAAACAATCTTTTTTCTACATTAATGCTGGCCTTGCATTCTGCTTGAATATTAGCCGGTAGGTTGTTCACAAAATGAACAATCAAGTCATTCTCTTTTTTGGTATCGGTTACTTCAATGGTTTCTCCATTAAATTCCAACCAACCCGTATCGCCCACCTGGCCACCGCTCTCTGCATAGAATGGGGTAGTAGCCAAGACCAATTGGTATTGCTCCTTGCCCTTGGAACTGATTTTGCGATACTTGGTTACCTGAGTATGCACCAAAATATCTTGATATCCTACAAAACCTTCCCCAGCTGTTTCTGATAAAACCACCCAGTCTTGTGTATCCAATACAGATGCGGCACGGCTCCTGTTTTTCTGTTGTTGCATTTCTGCTTCAAAACCAGTCTCGTCTACACTAATGCTATTCTCTGATGCAATTAACCTGGTTAGGTCAATTGGAAAACCAAATGTGTCAAAGAGTTCAAAAGCTGCTTTACCACCAATCTGTTTTTCTACTGATTGAGAACTTGCCACCAACAAATCATCTATGCGTTTTAGTCCCTTGTCCAAGGTTCTTAAAAAAGCGTCTTCTTCTTCCTTTACCACCTTGCCCACAAATTCCAATTGCTGTTTGAGCTCAGGGAATACGGTAGCAAACTGCTCTGCCAATTGGGGTAGTAATTGATGCAAAAGGGGTTGCTTATAATTCAGGTAAGAATAATAATATCTAACGGCCCTGCGCAAAATGCGGCGGATCACATAGCCCGCTCCAGTATTGGAAGGCAATTGTCCGTCTGCAATGGTAAAACTGATGGCCCTTATATGGTCAGCAATTACCCTAAAAGCAATGGCTTGTTTGCTGGCGCTAAAATCATAGCTCAGACCCGTTATTTTCTCTACGTGCGCAATGGTGCCGGTAAATACATCGGTATCATAGTTGCTGGTCTTGCCCTGAATTACACGCACCAATCTTTCAAAACCCATACCCGTATCTACGTGTTTGGCGGGTAGTGGTTCCAGACTTCCGTCTTTGAGACGGTTAAACTGCATGAATACATTGTTCCAAATTTCTATCACCTGCGGATGGTCATTGTTCACCAATGTTTTTCCATCTACTAGTGCGCGTTCTGCGTCTGGTCTACAGTCTACATGAATCTCAGAGCAGGGTCCACAGGGTCCGGTATCACCCATTTCCCAGAAATTGTCTTTTTTATTACCCAACAAAATGCGCTCTGGGGCAATCCATTTTTTCCATTCTTCAAAAGCTTCTAGGTCTTTGTCTAAATGCTCTTTTTCATCGCCTTCAAAAATGGTTACGTAGAGTCTGTTCTTGTCAATCTTATATACTTCTGTGAGTAGTTCCCAACTCCAGGCAATGGCTTCAGCTTTAAAATAATTCCCAAAGCTCCAGTTACCCAACATCTCAAACATGGTATGGTGATAGGTATCTACACCAACCTCTTCTAAGTCATTGTGCTTACCACTGACGCGCAAACATTTTTGGGTATCGGCCACTCGTGGAGAAGGTGCTTGTTTGTTACCCAGAAAATAATCCTTGAACTGGTTCATACCCGCATTGGTAAAAAGTAGGGTAGGGTCATTCTTCACCACAATGGGGGCCGATGGAACAATCTGATGCCCTTTGGATGCAAAAAAATCAAGGAATTGCTGACGAATCTGGGAACTGCTGTTCATGTTCTATAGAAATTTAAATCACTGTTTTAGCCCTTTGAAACTATCTTTGATGGCTTTTCAGGGGTTGCAAAGGTAAGGATTACTAGGGGGAATACATGGTATTGAACCCGGGAATAGGACCTAAAAATGGAATTCCAAAAGCTATTAGGCTAGCGCGATGAAGAAAATCAAATACTATTACAATACTCATACACTCCGGTTTGAAAAACTGGAAGTGCCGCTGCGGGTAAGACTCTTACAGGTCTTTGCCTTTGTAACGGCTTGTATTGTTACTGGTTTACTCATTGTGTTTATTGTGTTCAAGTATATTGATAGCCCCAAGGAGAAATTCCTGCGTCAGGAAAATGAAGACATGAAACAGCGCTATAGCATTCTCAGTGAGCGGATGAATGAGCTGGAATTGCAGATGGATGAACTGGAAAACAGGGACAATAATGTGTACCGTGAAATCTTTGGTTCTAAGCCTATTCCGGACAGTGTAAGAACCAAAGTGGTAGAAAAAAAGAACGAGGTGAAAATGGTGGCCCGCATGGGAGAAACCGAATTGGTGAATAGCATGACTGACCAATTAAACCTATTGGCCATTAGACAAAAATCTCAGGACAAGTCTTATGTTGAGATTACCAATTTGGTGAAGAACAAAGAAAAATTGATCAATGCCACCCCTTCTATTCAACCCGTAAGCAATAAGAACCTAGACAGAATTGCCTCCGGTTTTGGCTATAGAATTGACCCCGTGTACAAAGACAGAAGACTGCATGCTGGTTTGGATTTTACGGCCCCATCCGGAACACCCATTTATGCCACTGCCGATGGTACGGTTGGTGACGCGGGTTTTCATACTGGGGGTTATGGCAACCGCGTGGTGATCAACCACGGTTTTGGTTATCAAACCCTTTATGGCCATATGTCTAAGATCAAAGCTAGAGTGGGAGAGAAAGTGAAAAGAGGAGAAGTGATAGGTTATGTGGGTAGCACCGGAAAAAGTACGGGTCCGCACTGCCACTATGAAGTACATAGAAGTGGCCGTCAGGTTGATCCCATTTACTATTTCTACAATGACCTGACCCCAGCTCAGTTTGACCGGATCTTGAAACTGGCAGCCGTGAGCATCCAAAGTTTTGACTAGGTTTGAACAATTAGGGCAACTACTTGTCATTTATCATACAATCAACATTATGGAACCAGGCGTTAGGGAATACTTATTGCGCATAGTCAATACCATTGCACTAGCCATTTTTTGGATGGCCATTAATTCTACCCTGGGTATCATGTACCAATTTGGTTTTTTAGACCAAGGCATTCACTTGGCTCAAATCCTCTTCTACACTTGGATGATTGTCAGTTTTGTACTCCTATTTAGGTATTTAAAAAAACTATGGCTAAAGCCGATAGACTTTGAAGACCCCGGCTATTCTGAGTTGGATCAACCCCAATAAAAAAGCACCGGCTGGGCCGATGCTCTTAACTATCTTTTTTTGCTAGTTATTTTTCAGAGTTTATTTTTTATCATCCTTGGTATCAAGAATTACAGGTGTATTTCCCTTACCCATGATAATCACTTTGGCATTGGGCGATGTAACTAGCCCCTTCATCATCTGAATCTGCTCATACTGCAATTGCTTGTCCGTTAGACCAGAACTCATGATGCGTTGATAGTCTGCAATACCTTGGGCTTCTACGCGCTTACGCTCAGCTTCCTGTTTTTCTTTTTGGAGTACAAATTCCATTTTCTGTGCGTCTTGCTCCGCCTTGATTTTTTCTTCAATAGAACCTTTAACACTGGCGGGTAAAGTAATATTGCGTACCAATAATTGCTCCAAAACCAATCCGCGTTGTTTAAAATTGTCTTCAATGGTTTTGAAAATCCTAGTCTGGAACAAGTCACGCTTGGTGCTATACAAATCAACGGCAGTATAGAACACCGCATTATCCCTGATCTTAGTACGAGTTATGGGTCTAACAATTTTGTCCTTAAAATCCAACCCGGTTTCTTTGACAAGCTTTGGTGCTTCAGTAGCCATGACCCGGTATAAAACAGTTAGGTCAATCACCACTTCCAAACCATCGGCAGTCAAAACGCGAATGGCGTCATCCCCTTGTTGTTCTCCCTCGTCATGAATCCCACTCATGGTATAGTTAAGGGTTTTGATATCAATTTTTTTAACGTCTATCAAGGGATTAACCATGGTTAAGCCACTAGTGAGTACATCATCTTGTACCTTACCAAACATAGACTTAACACCAATCTGACCCGCGTCAATTTGTTTGATACTAGAAGTAAGAAAACCAATAACCATAAGTGAAATACCCGTGATCCTTGCGGCATTGGCGTATTGGGGAAGGGGATGGTTGGCTTTTTTTAATGAAAAGGCTGCTATGAATACAAGCAAGCCCAAAATAATCAGAATCATGTTTTTTGTTTTAGTAATTGATGAGTAGCAAATTGTTGCTATTTCTTACAGTTAGCTGCTATGGTCTACCACAATCACCCATTCTCCCTTGATTTTTCTAAAGAGTAGGGTATAAGCACCACCCACATCGCCAATACTTCTTTTCAAATGCCATTTGCCCAAGACAAAAAAATATTCGGGGCTCAGTCTCTTAACTTGAATTAAGTCAAAATTGAGTTTACCCATGGCAGCGGTATCGGGGTAACCTTTGTAATAATTGTCCAAGGTTTTTTGATACCCAAAATTGGCACCGGATTTACCCACAAACAACAAACTGTCACTTTTCCAATAGCCGTTCATAAAAGCGGCAATATTGCCCTTGTTCCATTGCTCGGTTTGGGAAGCCAAGATTTTACGAATGGCTAACTCGTCTTTGTCCTGAGCTTGAATTGGATGGCTGATAAAACTGCTGCAGAAAATTAGTAGGGTGGCTATTATGGCCTTGCTGGGGCTAATCATTTTTTTAGGAAAGCTACTGAATTCTATAGGATTTTTTGGCAGCATCTTTCTGGCATAAACAAATGCTGTATCTTAATCTTATGGAATATATAGCCCATTTAGAAAAAGACCGCAAATTATCCAAGGCCTTGGTAGAAGCATTGCCTGCATTAGAAATGCGTAAGAATATCCCCTTGCGTTTAATGGCCAGCATCATGAGCCAGCAATTGAGTACGGCAGTGGCCAAAGTAATTTTTAAACGATTCTTAGAATTATATAATGGCAAAGAACCCAAGCCCCAACAGGTTTTGGACACGCCTATTGAAACATTACGAGGCATTGGACTGAGTTATGCCAAAGTGGGATATATACACAATGTTGCAGCTTTTTGTATTGAACATAAGATCACAGATAAGACCCTACAAAAAATGGACAATGAAGCCATTGTTGATTTGCTGGTACAGATCAAGGGCGTAGGAAAATGGACGGTAGAAATGCTGCTCATGTTTTCCTTGGGCAGAGAAGACGTTTTTGCAGTAGATGATTTGGGTATTCAACAAGCCATGACCAAACTCTATAAATTGGAGCATTTAGACAAAAAGGAACTCAAGCAAAAAATGCTAGAACTCTCTGCCAAATGGAGCCCCTATAGAACCTATGCCTGTTTGCATCTATGGCAATACAAGGACGATAAATAAAACCGGCTTTAAATTTCTCGATTACTCTCCTCACTGTTAAATCCTGCATTTTCTAGTTTTAAGACAAGAATAAGGTCATATATTGGCTTTTATATTGTCGTAAAACTTAAAATTGTTGATTATTTCAAATAAAATTAATTAGTTTAGAGAAGCGTAATGGGTTGAAGTTAGGCTTTTATCTTGTACAACAACTTGAACATGAATCATACATTTGACTATAATTATTTAGCTACTTATACTGATGAACTTCGTTCTCAAGGGAGATATTCGTTTACAATAGAAGACTTGCATTCAAAATTTAATTTATCAGAGAATGCTATAAAAAAATCTTTACAAAGGCTGAGGAATAAAAAAGCAATTGCCATTATTAGAAAGGGATTTTATGTAGTAATTCCACCTGAATTCAGAAGTAAAGAAATGCTTCCTCCCTTACATTTTGTAGCTGCATTAATGAAGTATGTAAAAAGAGATTATTACGTGTCTTTATTGAGTGCGGCTTCATTATATGGTGCTGCACATCAGCAGTCCCAGACTTTTTTTGTAATGACAAAGAAGCCAGTTCTGTTGCCTATTCAAAGCAAACGAATTAAAATAATTTTTTGTTACAAAAAACATTGGGAAAATGAGGATATTGTAGATAGGAAAATTGAAGTTGGTTATGTAAAGGTTTCATCAGCGGCTTTAACGGCATTGGACTTGATTAGTTATTATGATAAATGTGGAGGATTTAATAGTGTTGCAACTATTTTACAAGAGTTAGCGGAAGAACTAGATGGAGTAGAATTAGCAAACGTTGCGCAACGATATGCACAAGTTGCAACAGTTCAAAGACTAGGATATTTACTGGAAATAAATTTGGGAAGAAAGGATTTGACTTTAGGGCTAGAAAAATATTTAAAAACTGTGAAGACCTATCCAATTTTATTAAGACCCGATAAACAAAAGCCTTCAAGTATGAAAGTGGGTAATTGCTGGAAAGTAGTTCCCAATATTGAAATAGAAACTGATTTATGATTCCACAAGCGTTCATAACACAATGGAGAAATCATGCCCCTTGGCAAGATGATTTTCAGGTAGAACAAGATTTAATCATTGAAAGGTCATTAGTTGAAATTTTTAATCACCCTCTTTTAAAAAAACATCTTGCTTTTAGAGGAGGAACAGCACTACATAAACTTCATTTGCAACAGCAAGCAAGATATTCGGAAGATATAGACCTAGTTCAAATGATTGCTGGTCCTATAAAACAAATAATTCTAGCAATTCAAGACAGTCTTAGTTTTTTAGGGGTGCCAGTTATCAAACAAAAAGCCAATAATAACACACTGCTTTTCCGCTTTATGTCAGAAGCTGGTGTTCCAATGAGGCTTAAAGTTGAGATTAATTGCAGAGAACATTTTTCTGTTGATCCATTGGATGAAATACTCGTAAGTCTTCATTCAGATTGGTTTTCCGGAGAAGCATTAATTCCAACATTTTGCATTGAAGAACTGCTTGCTACCAAATTAAGAGCTATGTTTCAAAGGAAAAAAGGCAGAGATCTTTTTGATATTTGGTACACCCTTGCTACTATTGAAAATTTTGACATTCAAAAAATGATTAAAACCTGGAAAGTATATTTGGCAAATGAAGGTCATGTAATTACTCAAAAACAGTTTTTACAAAACATGGATTTAAAAATGAACGATTCAGATTTTATTCAAGATATCTCAGCCCTTTTGAAACCTAGCTTAGTTTATGATATTCATGCCTCCTATCAAATTGTAAGATCCCAGATACTAGAGAAAATATAATGTTTAAAAGACATTATTATTGATGATTTAATCTGTTCAAATAATTAAGCTGAATTTCTGGCCGCGTTGATGACCCCAAACATGGTTCTGGTCAAGAGTTTTTCATAAACTGCTTTGAGCTCTGGTTCAATGTCTCTTCCATGTAATTGATTCAATGCATATTGCTGTATGGTTAGTAATGGCAATACAATCTTGTCTCTCATTTGAATAGAAGCCCTTCCGGCTTTGTCTTCTTCCATAAGTAGGCTAGCGTCTGCTAATTCCATCACCAGTGTGGCAGTCAGGTCAAATTCTTTTTTAATCAGTTCCCAAACCGGTCCAAACTGTGGGTCTTTTTTCACGTATTCGGTGAGTGGGAAAAAGGATTTGAGCATGCTCATCATGCTATTGTCAATCAGTGTACGGAAGAACAACACATTGCGGAACATGGCTTTGGTATCGTTCCACAAACCCTGGTCCTTCATGGCTTGTAAAGCAGTGCCCACGCCAAAAAAACCGGGTACATTTTGTTTTAACTGACTCCAAGATCCCACAAAAGGAATGGCGCGTAGGTCTTCAAAACGTAAGCCCCCACCGCTGCCACGTTTGGCAGGACGGCTGGCAATATTACTCTTGCTATAATAGTTCAGCGGACTAAACTGTTGCATATAAGCCAGGAACAAAGGATGGGTTTTAAAATCCTGATAACTCTGGTGGCTAATCTTGCCTAGCTCTTCCATTAAGTACCTATCATGCTGTGATAATTGTACCCTAGTATCAGAAAATAATTCATTGCTCAAACCAGCACTCAGCAACTGTTCCAGGTTGTATTGAGAAGACTGGATGGTGCCAAAATTAGAAGTAATGGTTTGACCTTGAATGGTTAATTGAATCTCTTCATTTTCAATATTATTACCCAAGGAAGCATAGAACTTATGCGTCTTTCCACCACCTCTGGATGGTGGTCCACCACGGCCGTCAAAGAATTTGGCTTTCACATCATATTTACGAGAAATGGCGGTTAGATTTTCTTTGGCAGTATAGATACTCCAGTTGGCTTGTAAATAGCCACCATCCTTGGTGCCATCGCTAAAGCCCAACATGATGGTCTGGTGTTTACCCCTTAATGTCAAATGGTTTCTGTATTCCGGTAACTGGTACAAAAAGTCCATAGTGGTTTCTGCCTGTTCCAAGTCATCAATGGTTTCAAACAGGGGTACAATATCAATGGGCATGTTTTCCTTTTTCCATCCGCATAAGCGTAAGAGCGCATATACTTCCATCATATTCACGGGTCCCTGACAATTGCTGATAATATACCTATTACAACCCTCTATGCCATTCTCTGCCTGTATGGTTCTGATAGCATACATGCTCTCTAAAGTATCCCTTGAAATGGTATCCTGAATCATGCTTGGATTGATCACACGTTCAATAGCGGCTAGTGCGGATAATTTACCCGTCAAATCTAAACTGCTATAGTTTTCTGGCAAGATGGGTGCTTCTCCTGCAGTTACTAATTCTTGGTTGATCTGCAAAAGCACAGTGGTATGAATCCGGCTATCTTGACGAATATCCAGTGAAGCAAAATGGGTTCCAAAAATCTTCACTTTATGAATCAAACTATCCAGTCTATTGAGGAACAAAAAATGGTGCTGTTCCATCAACAATTTTCTGGCTTCATACAAAGCCGTTAAGAGATCTTCCTTGCTAATGCGTTTGCTTTGCTCTGGGATAAACACATTCTCATACAGCTGTTGTTCCAATTGTGCAATAATGGTATCAACCCCTGTAAAAGTGAGTCTGCGTTTGAGTTTGCGAATATCTCTATAATAACAAACCACAATGGCGCTACGCAAGGCGTCGGCTACTTTTAGGGTAGTGGGTCCATTCACAAATGGGTTGCCATCCCTATCGCCGCCAGGCCAAAAACCTAGTTCAATAAAGGGGTTCTCTCCATCATAAGCACTATCAAAAACCTCGCGATTAATATAGTTGTAAATATTGCCAATAGAGGGGTAGAGAATATTCTCCAAATACCACATCAGGTTCACGGCCTCGTCTAAGGGCGTGGGTTGTTTCTTATTAAAAAAGGGAGTGATGCCCAACTGCTGTATATAGGCATTGATGGTATGAAAATCATTCTTTCTAATGGCTTCATTCATGTCATGGATAATGCCCAAGACTGAACCCGGATAAAACTGAGTTGGGTGGGCAGTAAGCACCACACGTACTTTGAATTTTTTTAGCTTTTGTTTGAGTAAAGTTGACTTGCCCAAAATACCCGCTTCATTAATCAGGGCTTTTAAACTTCCCGGTCCTTCAATATTGTTTACGGTATCAAATGCCGCGTCTTCAATGGCGTCAAACAATACTATCTGGCGCTCTATATATTGTACAAATTTGAACAATCGGTCTAGCTTGTCCGCTTCTGAAACGGCATTGGTATGCTGCTCGTAAAAACGGTCAATGATCTGCATGGGGCTCTTGCCATCGGCGTAGCCATCTATACAGGCCTGTAATAAAATGGGTAATAAAGCACCCACATTGGCTATTCCGGAGAAGGGCAGGGCAGAAAACAAACTATTATAAATAATATATTTGTCCGTTACGTTGCGCTTGAAATTGAGGCTATATTCTGATGAAGGCATATACTAATTGAGGGCTCAAGATAATTAAATCCCCCCTAAATTCCTCTACTATTGCCGTGAAAACCTTGTCAGGATTGATTTTGGGGCTAATGATTGTTAGTTATGGCAATAAATTTTATATGAGCACTAGCTACATTTTAGCAGTAATTGATTCATATTTTATTTGTTTAAAATGGGTTTACCGACTTCAAAAAAATCTGCCCAACTGGATTAAACTTTCTACTTTTCCACTAGTCTTAATGCTTCAAGTGAACCCATGCACGCTTCGGACCAAGAATTGTTAGCCCTTTATTCCAATGCCGCTACTAGGGAGCAGGGTTTTACGCAATTGGTCAAAAAATATCAGGAAAAAATTTATTGGCATATCCGCAGAATGGTGGTTGACCACGCTGACGCCGATGACGTTTTGCAAAATACACTGATCAAGATCTGGAAGGGTTTGGAGCATTTTAGGGAGGAAAGCCAGCTTTTTACCTGGCTCTACCGAATTGCTACCAATGAGACTTTGAGTTTTTTGGCCCAACAACAAAGAAAAGCCACCCAAAGCCTTGATGACATGACCGAATCCTTGGCCAATAAGGTAAAAGCAGACCTGCATTTTAATGCCAACCAGCTAGAATGGCGCTTACAGTTAGCAATTCAGGAACTGCCGGAAAAGCAACGATTGGTCTTTCATTTGCGATATTATGACGCCATGCCTTATGAAGAAATGAGTAAGGTGTTGGATACCAGTGAGGGTGCTTTAAAAGCCAGTTACCACCACGCGGCAAAAAAAATTGAGGCTTTTATTAAAAACTATTAAACCAGACCAATAATAATTGGTCAAAGAATGGCAATGTATTCACGTAACCCCATTATTGAAGAATTAAAAGAGATAGCACCAGCCTTGGCAAATGCCAGTGCGGAGCTGCCTTTTCAGGCGCCCAAGGGATATTTTGAAGCATTAGAACCACTTGCCGTATTGCAGGAGACCACTTTTTTGACGGATTCCCAACTACCTTTTCAAGCACCTACTGGTTATTTTGAGACCCTGCCTCAAGCATTGATGAGTAGGATTAAGTCTCAAGAGGAAGCAGCTACCATTTTGGAACTGCCTAAGCTGGTTCAGCATCCTACTCCGGTGGTTCAAATGCGTAAAGCGCGTAAATGGATGATGTATGCAGCAGCTGCCATGCTAACCGGCATCTTGGTTACGGGTGCTTTTTTGTTCTCTGATAAACCAGTGGATCAAATGAAACAGCAATACCAGTTGCAAGATTTGGGAGCTGCTTTGGAAGCAGTGCCTGATGCTGTTTTAGCACAATACCTAGAAGAAAACCAGACCATTGCCGTAGACGAAGTATTGTCTACACCCAGTCAAAAATTACCAGAACTAAGTGATCAAATTCAATCTATCAGCAATGAAAACCTGAATGATTATTTAGAAGAAAACAGCCATTTAGAATCAGCTATTGCTGAATAAACATAGTTATCATGAACAAAATAGTTACAATGCTATGCTTGCTGATTTTCTTGCAGATCAGCACCCAAGCTCAAACAGAAAGACCTCTAGCAGACAGACCCAATATTCAGGGGTTGAAGATTGCATTTATTACCAAGCAATTATCCTTGAGTTCTGAAGAAGCACAAAAATTCTGGCCTGTGTATTATGATTTTAGCGATAAAGCCAGAAAAATCAGACAGGAAGAAAAGGCGGATGAAATAGCTTTTGAAGAAAAAATGTTGGCCGAGCGCAAAAAGTTTAAAGTAGAAATGAAGAAAATTCTAGGGGCTGATGATAGAGTGAATAAATCACTAACACTGGACCGTGATTTTAATAATGTGATCAAAAAAGAATTAGAAGCTAGACGCGATATGCGTTTGCAAAAAGGATTGAATAAACAATAAAAGGGGGGAACTTTTATTGTATAGGCAATACGTAATAGTATTGCCTTTTTTTATGGGTAAAACCGGCTGGTATGGGACATTAACCCACGCGCCAAATAGGAGACTGAATATCGTGGTAGAATAAAAAAGTCCATTGTTTGGCCTGCCCCTCTACCCACCAGCGTTGTCTGAGCTCCATGCATTTCTTGCCGTCATAATCATATTTGGCTACAAAGCGGCTCTTCATCTGTTGCAATTGTGGTGCTACATCGCCCCCAAAAAAAGCGGTCTCACCTTCTTCATGAATCCAGAATGCTTGGTGGTACAAGCTATGCCCACCAGTTAATTCAAACTGTATATATTCATCAATCCAACCCTCGTCTTCCTCTAACCATACCACTTTGCTAAACTCCTCCAGTAATTGAAAATCTTTTACAATATAAGAGGCGGTGCCAACCTGCAAAGCATGGTCAAATTCTCTTCTTTGCACATAGTATTGGGCATAGGGAAAACTGATAAATCTTTCTTCTGAATTAGCTCCTTGTATGGTTACTCCGCCAGCATGATCCTTGTGCAAATGACTCATCAAGACCTTGGTTACTTGCGATGGATTGATTCCCACTTTGAGTAAGTTGGCGTGTAATTGCGCATTGCCCTCAGCGTCTCTATAACCCAGCCCCGTATCTAATAAAATCACGTCTCTGGCAGTGACCACCACAAAGGGTTGAATCTCTACCAGCAAACTGCCCACAGGGCGATTGTTCAATGCTTCTGTATCAACATCAAAGGGCACAAACACTTTGGTCTTGTCAATGGTAAAGGATCCTTCTGAAAGCGGTATAATTTGCATGAGCCCTATTTATCTATTAGCGTAAAACCATCTGTCTGTCTGCGTCTAGACGCAAGAGTATAAAAATCAACACGGTGAAAGTAAGTAGGGAAGATCCGCCATAACTAATTAGCGGAAGTGCAATTCCAATAATGGGGAATAAACCAATGGTCATGCACACATTCACAGCTAAGTGAAAAAACATAACGCTGGCAACACCATAGGCATAGACCCTACTAAAAGTACTTCTCTGTCTTTCTGCAATCACCGTAATACGAATCAGTAAAAAGAAATAGAGGAGTAGGAAAATGGCGCAACCCACAAAGCCAAATGCTTCACCAAGAGAAGTAAAAATAAAGTCTGAGTGTTGCTCTGGTACATATTTTCCCCTGGTCTGTGTGCCTTTTAAAAATCCCCTTCCCCAGAATCCACCTGAACCAATAGCAATCTTGCTTTGACGCACATTATAGTCATCTGGTTTATAAGCTTTGGCGCCCGGCGTGGCCGATTCTATTTTGTTGTGTTTGTTCTGACTACAATCATAATCCTTACCCACGGCTGAATAAATACGTTGGCTCTGATAACACTCAAATACATTGTTGAATATATAAGGCACAGCAAAACGCTGTACACCCACACAGACCGCCCATGTGGCAATGATGATGAGTAAGAGTTTGCTATTCCTTTTAATCTGTCTTCGGGTAAAATAGATAATGAGTATGGCAATAATAGTGAGCGTGATAGCAAGTACGTTGGGGTCTACAATGAGCGTGGCTACCACCAATGCCCCAAAGGAAATACCAGTCACCAAGATCCCCGCAGGCAATCCCTCACGATACATGGCAATAAAAAAACTAAGATACACTAGGGCCAATCCGGTCTCGTGTTGTAGTCTAGACAAGACTGCTGGCAATAACACAATCCCCCCAGCAATCAATTGCGATTTGAGTTTGGAAAAATCTGTGTTCTGCATACTCAGGTATTTGGCCAAGGCCAAGGACACAAAGATTTTACAGAGTTCTGCAGGTTGTAGGTTAAAGCCTCCACCCATGGCAATCCAAGACCTAGAGCCCTTGATGTCTTTTCCTATGACAAAAGTTGCCAACATTAATAAGATCCCCAATGCATAAGCTAGGTTGGCAAATGCGGTAAAGAGTTTACTATCGGCCATGAGAATAAATGCAGCAACCAAGGTACAGAAGCCAGCAAAAATGACCTGCTTGCTATAGTTGGTTTTACCTCCTAGAAACAGTTGCAACCAATTACTACCACTTCTATATTCTACCATGAAAATGCAAAGGATGCCAATGGCTACCAAGATGGCATAGAGTGCCACTACGGTCCAGTCAACACCTTTGGATACAGAACTATTTCTACTACTCATGTTAGGCCTTTGATTTTTTTACTTTAAACCTATCATCTGCGTGTAGGTATAAAGCTATATTGGCTTTGGTTGATTTCTTGGAATCTTTTTCTTTTTTGGGTTCCTCTGTTTTTGGAACAGCATTGGGAAGCTTGTCTGCATTTTCCTCTTCCTCATTCATTTGAGCCGCTTTGTTAGCCGCTTCCAATGCTAGTCTGGCTTGTCTTTGATTGTCTTTGCGCACATACCATTCTTTAATAGCAGAGGGTACAAGATCCGTATTAGAAATTCTTTCTACTTCTGCCAATCTATCTGTGGCAATGGTATCGTTCAAATATTTTTCCATCATGAATGCACCAATGGGTCCGGCCCAAGTAGATCCATATCCTGCATTTTCTACAACCACGGCTACGGCAATGGTGGGATTGTCTTTTGGCGCAAAGCAAACAAAAATACTATGGTTCTTTCCGTGAGGGTTTTGCGCAGTTCCGGTTTTTGCGCAGTATTCAACGCCTGGTACTTTAATGGCTGCTGCGGTTCCATAAACAGTTACATCGTGCATGCCATCGTGTACTGCACGGAACACGGTATCAGATGTATGCGTTACTATATGCTTCTCGCGGTATTTGGCTAAAACAGCTTTGTCTTCTGCCTCTTCGTGTTCAATACTATCTACAAAATGCGGCGTATAATAAGATCCCTTATTGGCAATCACGCACATCATATTGGCTAGCTGCATGGGTGTAGACGTCATTTTATCCTGTCCAATACCAAGGGTTAAAATGGTACAGCTATTCCACCTATTTTTTCCATAAGCCCGATTATAAACTGCGGTATCAGGTACACTGGCCCTGTCTTCTGATGGCAAATCCACGTCTAGTTTGGTTCCCATGCCAAAAGCGTTCATGTATTCCTTCCATTTTAAATAGCCCCCAGTTGGGTTCTTATAATCTGGGTTGTCAATGGCTTTTCTAAAAATATCGGAGAAATAAGAGTTACAAGAATTGGCTAGTGCCAAACGTAGGTTTGCGGCGTGACCAGCATTATTGTGTTCGCACCTAACCAGTACACCACAGTTGGTATAAGACCCAAAACAGGATACGCCATAATTTGGTGTAATCAAACCCTCGTCTAATGCAATTACAGCGCCAAGTGGTTTAAAGGTAGATCCGGGTGGATACTGACCCTTGATGGCGCGGTTGAACATGGGGCGGGAGGTGTCAAGCAACATCCTGCCTAGGTTCTTTCTTCGCGCGGAACCTGTGAGATCATTGGGGTTGTAGTTGGGGCTGGACACCATGGCAATAATGCCCCCGGTTTTTGGATTAATGGCTACCGCCGATCCAATCTTATTGGCCAATAATTTCTCTGCTAATTGCTGCACTTCTACGTCAACGCTGGTATACAAATTTCTACCAGCTACCGCTGTAGTATCAAACATCCCATTTTCATAGGGTCCTTGAATCCGGCTTTTATTATCTCTGATATAACGCTTAATACCACGTACACCCATCAATACTTTTTCATAAGTACGCTCTAACCCATTCATACCCGCATAGTCACCCATCTCATAACCTTCTTCACGGTGTCTCCTCAAAAAGCCAGTATCTACTTCTGCAATATAACCTAGTACCTGTGCACCGGTATTATAAGGATAGGTTCTTACAGACCTATCAATCAAATTAAAGCCCGGAAACTTGTACATGTTCTCATAGAGCTTGGCAAATAATTCCTGTGAGAGTAGGGCTTCAAACACGGAAGGTTTTACACTGGTGTTCTTGAATACAATTTCGCGCATGCGCTTTTTATATTCTACCGTATCAATATTTAATAGTTGACAAAGCGCCAAAGTATCTGTCCCCTTTGATTCTACGGGGGTTACCACTAAGTCATAGCTAATGGTATTTTCCAACATAGCCCTGCGCTTTCGGTCAAAGATGATGCCCCTATCTGGATAAATGATTTTTCTATAAATGGCATTGTTCTCTGCAGCCAATTTGTATTTGGCGGAGAATACCTGCAGGTTTATTAACTGGATAAGTATGATCACAAATACGGCACCAAAGATAATTTGCACCACCCGGCCCCTGCTTTGATTGAATACAGACATAGAGAAATATTATACAATTAGGTAGATAGTTATGCTTTGTTGGTACGGAACTTGGCCTTTCTGAAAAACAACATTTCCGTTATAAAAATCAACAGTAGGCTCACAGCTGTTGTAGCAGCTACTTTGCCTAAGAAATACACAAAATTCCCAAACTGCAACCATTCAATCAATACCAATAAAAAATGGTGGATAAATGTAAGCAGGGCTACATACAAACTATAAGGTGCCCAACCCATACTCTTGATACTTGGCTCCAAATAACTATGTTCTGTAGTGTCTTGTGGAATTAATAAGTTGAGTAAGAAAGGGCGTAGATAAGCAATCAACACACAGGGAGCTGCGTGTAAGCCAGCAGAGCCTGTGAAATAATCCAAGGTAATACCAAAGGCAAAACTGATTAACAACAACGCAAAACGGTTGATATTAAATGGTAGCCAAAGAATGTAGAGAAAATAAATATAAGGTATGATAAACTGGTGCAGGGGTGGTACCTCATTGAGGATGAACACCTGAAACAGAATGAACAGGGCAAAGCGGACTATATTTTTAATAAGGTCACTCATGGATTCTTTTCTGTGCTGTTTTCAATGTTCATTTGTTCTGCGTATCCCGCGTTGTTAACCAAGTACACATATTGTAAGGCAAAGAAATTAGTACCCGTTTTAATTTTTAGCGTAAAGAAATTACTGGACGCATCTGCTACCACGCTATAAACAGTTCCAACCATTAAATGCGATGGAAAATTAGCACTATAGGTACTGGTCAAAACGGTATCGCCTTTATTAACCTTGGAACTCTTTGGAATATTTTTCAAAATCAAAAAAGAAGGGTCTGCGCCATCCCATTCAATACTTCCCGCACTATTGTCTTTTTTGAGCATAGCACTTACCTTGCTGCTACGGTGTAACAAACTCATGACTTTGGCATTGTTCTCACTCACGGCAACTACTACACCCACAATCCCAGTTGAGCCCATCACCGCCATCCCTTTTTTCACACCTTGCAAACTGCCTCTTTCAATAGTAATATAATTGTTCTGTAAAGTGAGGGTATTACCAATGACTTTGGCGGGCAATACCGTGTATTTGCGGCTTCTACCCAAACTATCTCTCATTAAAGAGTCTACTATTTGTTGGGTGCTACTATCTGGTGACTGAAAATTGCTAGGAAGTAGGTTGCGCAAACGCGCATTTTCTTCTACCAATTGTTGGTTGGTTTCTTTCAAGGAAAAATAGTAGCGCCAGTTATTGTATTGCTTATTGAATTTACCCGTAGATTCTTCGGCCATTTCTGAGAAGAATACTTGGTGGGTTTTGCTGCTATTGTTCAACAATACTATGCACACAATTTCCAGGATCAGAAATCCAAGGAAATTGAAATTGCGTTGTATGAATAGGAAAATGTTTTTCACAGCGGTATTTCGGGCCAGTTATAGTTACCTGTAACGTAATAATGAACCGGCTATTGCGTTTGAACCAATTTATCTCATGATAAATGGAAAGCGCTGATAATTCTTCAATGCCAAACCTGTACCGCGTACCACACTTTTCAATGGGTCATCGGCAATATGAACAGGCAATTTAATCTTGGCACTCAAACGTTTATCCAAACCGCGCAATAGTGCTCCACCACCAGTTAGGTACAATCCTCTGCGATAGATATCGGCAGCCAATTCTGGAGGAGTAGTTTCCAATGCTTTTAAGATAGCTTCTTCTATTTTGAAAATGCTCTTGTCTAGTGCTTCGGCAATTTCTTGGTAGCTCACCATGATCTGCTTAGGAATACCAGTTACCAAGTCACGTCCATTTACGGGCATATCATCGGGTGGGTTATCCAAATCCTTCATAGCAGCACCAACGGTAGTCTTAATTTGTTCTGCAGTACGCTCACCAATCAATAAGCTATGGTAACGTCTAAGTGCTTCCATAATATCTGCGGTAAACTCGTCACCAGCAATACGGATACTCTGGTCACAAACAATCCCCGCCAAGGCAATCACCGTAATACCAGTAGTACCACCACCAATATCAATGATCATATTACCAACGGGTTCTTCTACGTCTATCCCAATACCTAGGGCCGCAGCCATGGGTTCATGAATCATGTATACTTCTTTGGCACCTGCTTGTTCTGCACTATCGCGCACCGCACGTTTTTCTACTTCCGTAATAGAAGAAGGAATACAAATCACCATTCTCCAGCTAGGTGGGAACAAAGGTTTCTTAGGGTAGATCATTTTGATCAATTCCCTGATCATCAGTTCTGCCGCGTTAAAGTCCGCAATTACCCCGTCTTTCAAAGGACGTACGGTACGGATACTTTCGTGGGTTTTTTCGTGCATCATCAAGGCACGCTTACCAACAGCCAAAACTTCCTTTGGATTATTGCGGTTTAGGGCCACAATAGATGGCTCGTTCACCACCACTTCATCGTTATGGATAATTAGGGTGTTGGCGGTCCCTAAGTCTATGGCAATCTCTTGAGTAAAAAAGCTAAACAATCCCATTGTATATAATTAGTTCGAATATAAGTAAATCAGTGCAAGCAAAGGTGTCTTAAATAAATGGAATTAACAAAGCCGAAATGCTTGATTTATCAAGTACTTCAAGGTTATTAACAAGCCATACTGATTAATGTGGATTAGCCCGGGAATTCGTAACCAATATCCCTGCGGTAATACATGCCATCAAAATGAATTTTTTCCAAAACATCTTTGGATTTTTGAACCGCTTCTGTAAGACTATTTCCATAGGAACTCACGGCCAAAACCCTTCCACCATTCGTTTCTAAGTTATCACTTGCAAATTTGGTGCCAGCATGGAAAACCAGTGTTTCTGCACCTTTCTGGGCATTCAGACCTGCCAATCCGGTAATAGGAATCCCTTTTTGATAATCGCCCGGATATCCGCCACTCACAGCCATGACTGTGGCGCAGCAACGGGAATCAAAATTGATATTGGTATCGGCCAGTGTGCCATTGTCCATGGCGGCAAACAAACTCACCAAATCCGTATCCAGTAAGGGCATCACCACTTCTGTCTCAGGATCGCCCATGCGGCAATTGTATTCAATCACCCAAGGTTCTCCTCCCATATTCATGAGTCCAAAGAAGATAAAACCATGATAAACTAGGTTCTCCTTATCCAATCCAGCTACGGTTGGTTCAATAATTTTCTTGGTCACTTTTTCCATGAAAACCGCGTCCATAAAGGGAACTGGGCTTACACAACCCATGCCTCCGGTATTCAATCCGGTATCTCCCTCACCAATTCTTTTATAGTCTTTGGCGTGTCCAATAATTTGGTAGTCTTTACCATCGGTAAGCACAAAAACGCTGACTTCAATGCCGTGTAAAAATTCTTCCACCACTACTTTGCTGCTGGCTGCACCAAATTGTTGGTGAATAATCATTTCTTCAAAACTGTCCAGAGCCTCCTGCGTGGTTTGGGCAATAATCACCCCTTTTCCAGCCGCCAGGCCGTCTGCTTTGAGCACCACGGGTAGGCTATGGGCTGCTATATAAGCTTTACCAGCCTCAAAATCATCCTTTGTAAATTCTGCATAAGCTGCCGTGGGAATGCCATGGCGTTGCATGAATTTCTTGCTAAAAGCCTTGCTGCCCTCTAGTTGTGCGGCTTGGGCCGATGGGGCTACAACCGTAATATGTCGCAGGTCTTGGTGGTTTTGGAAAAAATCATAGACCCCGTTTACTAATGGATCTTCTGGTCCCACCACCAACATGCCAATCTTCTCTTCCAAACAAATGGTTCTGATGGCTTCAAAATCATTGACCCCTACTGGGATATTCTTACCAAATTGGGCTGTTCCGGGATTACCCGGTGCAATCAATAATTGGTCACAATGGTGACTCTGACTCATTTTCCATGCCAATGCGTGTTCCCTTCCTCCTGATCCCAACAATAATATGTTCATAATGCTATTTTGCTTGCGCAAAAGTAGATTTTTAACCGCTCAATTGTAGCTTTCAGAACCGGATATTGATTTAATCACTATTTTGGCCCACCCAACCGGGAAATTAGACAACCAAAACCAGCTGTATGACTCAGGAAAACCTGCAAAAAGGGCATCCCAAAGGATTGTATGTATTATTTGCAACGGAAATGTGGGAGCGTTTCAACTATTATGGCATGCGCGCCATATTGGTATTGTTTATGACCAAGGCCCTACTATTTGACAAGGTCTTTGCCTCCAACCTCTATGGTAGTTATACTTCTTTGATTTATTTGACACCCTTGATTGGGGGCTATATTGCCGACCGTTATTGGGGCAATCGCCGAAGCATTATTGTGGGTGGTATTGTCATGGCCATTGGAGAATTTATCCTGTTTTTCTGTGGTTCACTCTATGCCACATCGCCGGATACGGCATCCTTATTGTTTTTCTCTGGTCTTGGATTTATGATTGCGGGTAACGGTTTTTTCAAACCCAATATCTCTTCCATGGTGGGTCAGTTATACCCCAAGGGCGATAATAGAATTGACTCTGCCTATACCATTTTTTATATGGGAATTAATACCGGTGGAGCGCTAGGACCCTTTGTTTGCGGCTTTTTTGGAGACACGGGCAATCCTGCCGATTTTAAATGGGCATTTTTAGCAGGTGGAATTGGAATGATCATTAGTGTACTCACCCTGCATTTTTTGAACAACAAATACGTGATAGATCCAGATAAAAAAATTATTGGGCTAACGCCCGATGGTGCGCCAAAGAAATTCCTAAACCCTGTTGTAATGGTGGTTGGAATGGCGTTGCTGTCATTGACTACCATTGGACTCTTATATATTGATGCCAAAGTGGTGAACTACTTGTTCTATTTCTTAATTGGTTGCATTGTTTTAATTGCAGTGATTATTTATTCTGATAAAACATTAACCAGTACAGAGAAAACAAGGGTCTCTGTGATTTTCACGGTATCCTTTTTTGTCATCTTTTTCTGGTCTGCTTTTGAACAAGCAGGAGCTTCACTCACATTCTTTGCAGAAGAGCAAACCCAGCGTGACCTAGGTTTCTTTAATGTTCCAGCCAGTTTTTTCCAGTCTTTAAACAGCCTATTTGTGGTTGGTCTAGCACCTTTATTTGCTTGGTTATGGATCAAATTGGGTAAGCGCGAACCAGCTTCACCTTATAAAATGGCTATTGGATTATTCTTATTGGCACTAGGTTATTTGTGGATTGCTTTTGGTGTAAAAGACGTGCAAGCCAATGTAAAAGTGAGCATGATCTGGCTGATTGGCATGTATATGATGCATAGCATGGGAGAGCTTTGTTTATCGCCCATTGGGCTAAGTCTCGTGAATAAACTAGCCCCCATTAAATTTGCCTCCTTGCTCATGGCAGTATGGTTTACAGCCAATGCTTTTGCCAACAAATTAGCGGGAGTATTGAGTGGTTATTATCCAGATGGAAAAACCACTTCTTTCTTAGGCTATCAAATTGCCAATCTATATGACTTTTTCATGCTCTTTTTGGGCATGGCAGGGGTAGCATCACTAGTGCTATTCTTCCTCTCAAGTAAGTTGAAAAAAATGATGTAAATAGAGAAGGCGGTGTTCATCACCGCCTTTTTTTATGCTTATATTTATACCTGATTAAAACCATTTCATGTCAGAAGCAAAAAAAGTATTCAAACCATTTGTGGCCCCTGAAACACAGATGAAGGAACTAACCGTTAAGTCTATTTTAATGGGTAGTTTGTTTGGTGTCATCTTTGGTGCTGCCACCGTGTATCTAGCGCTGAAAGCGGGTTTGACCGTATCGGCCTCCATACCCATTGCGGTCATTGCCATTACACTCGGAAGAAAATTTTTAAAGACCACCATCCTTGAAAACAATATTATTCAAACCACGGGTTCTGCTGGTGAGAGCATAGCAGCAGGTGTGGCATTTACACTGCCGGGATTTTTGTTTTTATCATCGCCCGATAGCGCAGAATATTTTAATTACCTCACCATATTAATCCTAGCCATTGTAGGAGGTTTATTAGGAACCTTGCTCATGGTGCCTTTGAGAAAAGCATTAATTGTAAACGAACACGACAACCTACCTTATCCAGAAGGTACTGCCTGCGGCGATGTATTAAAAGCAGGAGAGAAGGGAGGCGATTTTGCCAAGACTGCATTCTGGGGATTGGGTGTGGCATTTGTTTATGCCATATTGCAAAAAGTATTACACGTGATTGCGGAGACCCCTTATTGGGCAACCCAACAAACCAATAAGTTTTTTCCATCGGCCAAAGTAAGTGGTGAGATTACACCGGAGTACTTGGGTGTGGGTTATATTATTGGTCCAAAAATTGGCGGTGTTTTGGTAGCAGGTGGTGTTTTGAGTTGGTTGGTATTTATTCCACTCATGTCATCCCTAGTTCCACCAGATGTGATTGCTTCACAGCTAGTAAAACTGGGCTATTTGACCGATGTAACCAAAGCTGGCGGCAAGGGTAATTGGGATCCTATTGCCCACCAATTTGCAGATTATTCTGCGGCTGTTTATTATGCATTTATCAGACAAATTGGAGCAGGTACGGTAGCAGCAGGTGGTATTATTACTTTGATTAAAACCATTCCTACCATTGTCAAATCTGTAAAGGGTAGTGTGGCTTCTTTGAAATCAGAAAAAGCAGAAGGTGCTGCTTCTGTATTGCGTACAGACAAAGACCTAAGTTTAAAATGGGTAGGTTGGGGAAGTCTGGGTTTGATTGCCCTGATCACGGTTTTGCCTCAAGTACCAGGTGATAGTTTGATTCAGAAATTATTGATTGGGGTATTGGTAATTATTTTTGGAGCTTTATTTGTAACCGTTTCTTCTAGAATTGTGGGATTGATTGGTTCTTCTAATAATCCAATCAGTGGTATGACCATTGCTACGGTGATGGGTACCAGTTTGATTTTCTTGAGTGTGGGTTGGACAGGTCAATCATATGAACCACTGGTGTTAGTAGTGGGGGGTATGATCTGTATTGCGGCAGCAAATGCTGGGGCTACTTCTCAGGATTTAAAAAGCGGCTATATTGTTGGAGCCACACCACGCAACCAACAGATAGCTTTATTTGTGGGTGCTATTGTTTCTTCTATAGTCATTGGTTTAACCGTGAAATTCTTGGACAAACCTTCTTCAGAAATGTTGAGCCAGGGCATTCATCATGCTATTGGTACAGAAAAATATCCTGCCCCTCAAGCTACGCTTATGGCCACTTTGATTAAAGGGATTCTTTCTCAAAACTTAGATTGGCAGTATGTGTTTGCGGGTGTGTTTTTAGCAGTAACCATGGAACTCTGTGGTATCAAGTCTTTGAGCTTTGCCGTTGGTGCATACCTGCCTTTGGCTACCACTTTACCCATCTTTATTGGTGGTGCTATTAGGGGTATTGTAGAAATGAAACAAGCCAAAGCGGGTGAGTCTAAGTCTGCAGAAGAAGAGGAATTGGGCAAGGGTAATTTGTTTGCAACCGGCCTGGTTGCTGGAGGTGCCGTAGCCGGGGTTGTCATTGCCTTTGTAGCTGGCTCAGATGGGGGAGAAAAGTTCCTCAATGCGGTGAGCCTAGAATCTAGTATCAGCAATGCTTTGACGCATGGGGGCTATTTTGTATTAGGCACGCTTATGTTTGCTGCCATGGGTACCATTCTCTATAAAGTGGCCCAGAAAAAATAAATTCCATGTTAAGAATCTATTAAATAGCAGTCCCGCAGCCCAAAACTGCGGGATTTCTTTTTGATTGGTTAAACCTTTAGTAACAATACCCATCCAAAAACAAAGCCAGACACATGAACCCCAAACAGATTTTTAAGACTTTTTCCATTGGCGCCGGTCTTACCCTGCTTTTTGCATTTTCAGATGCAAACCAGATTAGTCAAGCCAAGATTAAAATGCCTTATAAAAAAGCGGGACTCAATACCCGTCAAGCCGCAGCTCATTTATTGAGCAGGTTTAGTTTTGGGGCAAAGCCTGGTGAAGTAGATGCTGTGGCTGAAATGGGTTTAGAAGCATGGTTAGAACAACAATTAGAAGGTGGTCTTGAAGATAATGCTGCTAACGAAAGATTGAAGAGTATGAATACCCTTCAACTCAGTAATGAAACCATTGCCAATACCTATCTAACACCTCCGCAGGTTTTGCGTTTGGCAGTAAAAAATAAATTGGTAGTTAGGGATTCAGTTAGAGGTCAAGACAAACCTGAGTACCGGGAACAGATCAGGCAATTAATGGTACAGCAAGGACTGAAACCATTTGTAGAATTACAGACCCAATTGATCAATCAAAAAATTATTCGTGCTGCCTATGGGTCTAATCAATTACACGAAGTATTAACTGATTTTTGGTTCAACCACTTTAATGTATCACTCACCAAACCACAGTGTCAACAGTTTATTTTGACTTTTGAACGTGATGCGATAAGGCCAAATGTAACTGGCAATTTCAAAGACATGTTGGTAGCAACTGCCAAACACCCAGCCATGTTGGAATATTTGGACAATGCTTCCAGCGTTTCTGATAACAATGCGCTTGCAAAAAATCCCAGAAGAATTCAGCAACAACAAAATTTGAACAAAGCTTTAGAAGCCCGTATGGGTGATAGTTCCATGAAGAACAATGCCATTGCCCAACAATTGGTCAATGCCAAACGCGTTCAAGGATTAAATGAAAACTATGCACGTGAAGTCATGGAATTGCATACCCTTGGTGTAGATGGTGGCTATACCCAAAAAGACGTGACAGAAGTGGCGCGTGCTTTAACTGGATGGGCAGTAAAACCTTTGCTAGACGATGGTCCTGGAAAAAGACTCTTGGATAAAACCAATATAGATCAAATGCAAAAAAGAGGATTTGTGTTGGAAAATGATTTTATTTTCAGAGCTGACAAACACGACGCAGGGGAGAAGTTGATTTTGGGTAAAACCTTTGACGGAAAGGGTGGATACCAAGAAGGGATGGAGGTGTTAGATATGTTGAGCCGTCAAAAAGCCACAGCTAAATTTATCTCAAAAAAATTAGCTACCCGTTTTGTGAGTGATCAACCTTCTGAAGCCTTGGTACAAAAAATGGCCGATCGTTTTTTAAAGTCAGAAGGTAATATCAAAGAAGTCTTGATTACCATGGTAGAGAGTGTAGAGTTTTGGCAAACAGATGCTTTGCGTGAAAAAATTAAGTCTCCTTTTGAATTAGTCATCAGTGCTGTTAGGTCTACCAATGCAGACTTAAAACAACCCTTTCAAGTATTTAATTGGTGCAGTAGAATGGGACAAAGATTTTACTATTATCAAGCCCCTACTGGTTTCCCAGATAAAGCTAGTTTCTGGATCAATACAGGTTCTTTATTGAATAGAATGAATTTTGGGTTGGCATTTGCCACAGGAAAAATACCTGGGATCAATGTGAATCTATTGGCCTTGAATCAAAACCATGAACCAGAAAGCGCAGAAGCAGCGCTGAAAACCTATAGTCAATTATTATTGCCTGAAAGAAATCAGGAAGAAAATATAAAAAGGCTATCGGCCATGCTGGCCGATAAATCGGTGGCAGACAAAATTGAAGCAGCCAGTGCCAAGCACCCTGGTGATCTTGCCATGGATGATACAGATGCCATGAGCATGAACAAAAATTTAAACAACAAACAGCAGCAGAAAAATGATCGTAATGCTATGAACCGTAAAGACAAGCCCTTTACTATGGCCTATCAAAATGGCAATAATAATACAGTATCACAAGTGGCTGGTGTGATTATAGGTTCACCTGAATTTCAAAGAAAATAAACTGATTCTATGATACATCGCAGAGCATTTATGAAGTCTGGTGCAATGGCACTTTTTGCAACCGGCTTTGGTGGACTACCCAACTTTATAGCATCGGCAGCCAGCGGCCAAAAAATACTACAGCCTTATAAAAAAAATAAGGTCATGGTCTGTATTTTTCAAAGAGGCGCCATGGATGGTTTAATGGCGGTGAGTCCATTTGCGGATCCTAATTTAAAAACCTTGCGTCCGGGTTTATACATGAGTCCTTTGGAAAAAGAAGGATCACTATTTAATCTGGATGATCATTTTGGTCTACACCCATCCATGGCTTCTTTGCATCCTTTTTTTGGAGAAAAAAGAATGGCCATTGTTCATGGTGTGGGTAGCCCCAATAATACGCGTAGCCATTTTGACGCACAGGATTATATGGAAGCAGGAACCCCCTTTAACAAAGGCACTGCCAGCGGATGGTTAAACCGTGTTGCTGGACTAATGGGTCATGACGCTACGCCATTTAGAGCGGTTAGTTTGACCAATGCATTGCCCCGTAGTTTTTATGGTGACAATGAAGCATTGGCCATTAGTAATTTGCAAAATTTTGCCATTCAAATGCGCAATAATCCTATGGGAGGCAAAACAGTTTCTAAATCTTTTGAAGACCTCTATGACCAAACTTCTAGTAGTCTTTTGAATAAAACGGGTAAAGAGAGTTTTGACGCCATGAAAATGCTCAATGTAAACGAACTCAAAAATTACCAACCCGCCAAAGACGTGGTATATCCACAAACAGCCTTGGGTAATTCCCTCAAACAAATTGCAATTTTGATTAAAATGCAAGTGGGTTTGGAACTGGCATTTGCAGAGTCTGGTGGATGGGATACACACGTAAACCAAGGTACCACCAACGGTGCTTTTGCCAGAAACCTCAAAGACTTTAGTGATTCTATTGCCGCTTTCTGGAAAGACCTAAGCGCTTATCAAGATGAAGTGACCGTGATGACCATGACAGAATTTGGTAGAACTGCCCACCAAAATGGAACCGGTGGTACGGATCATGGAAGGGCTAGTTGCTTATTTGTATTGGGTAATGATGTAAAAGGTGGTCAAGTATATCAAAATATCAAATCCTTGGCCAAAGAAGACTTGGAAGACAGGCGTGACCTGCCTGTATCTACTGATTTTAGGGCTGTTTTCAGCAATGTGGCCCAGTCTCATTTAAAGCTGCAAAATAGCAAGGGTTTATTCCCAGATTGGAATGGCAAACCCCTTGATTTGATGCGCGGTTAAGCTAGTTATGTTCTGCTCCCTATATTTGCACAAATTGCAAGCATGGAGCATTTATTAACCGTAGACAGTCTAATCAGTTTTTTGGTACTAGTGGTCCTGGAAGTAGTTCTGGGAATTGACAATGTGATCTTTGTATCCATTATTCTCAATAGATTACCTCAGAAAGACCATAAAAGAGGAAGATTGGCTTGGATGGTGACCGGGATTATCATGCGTTCCATTTTGCTATTTGGTCTTAGTTGGTTAATAGCTCAAAAGGGTAAACCCTTGTTTACCATCATGAACAAACCCTTTGACATTGCCAGTTTGGTGATGATTGCTGGAGGATTGTTTTTGATATATAAAACGGTCAAAGAAATTCACCACAAATTGGAAGGTGATGCAGATCTTGAAGCAGGTATCAGTACCAAACCCCTAACATTTGGAGCAGCGGTGGTTCAGATCATGCTCATAGACATGGTCTTTAGTTTTGATAGTATTATTACCGCTGGAGGTACTGCCAAACACGTAGAAATCATGATTGCGGCTGTAGTCATTGCCATGATTGTGATGTTTCTTTTCAGTCCCTTTATTTCTGCATTTATTCATAAGCATCCTACCTTAAAAATGTTGGCCCTTTCTTTCTTGGTGATGATTGGCTTGGTACTATTGATAGAAGGTTGGGATAGTGAGCGAGCGCATGAAATGCAGCTCAAGAACTATATCTATTTTGCTATGGCATTTAGCTTTATTGTAGAGATCATGAACATGAAAGAGCGCGTGAAACGCAGACCTGTTCAATTGCGTGAACCCCAAATGCCTGAACCTTCTGAACCAAGTGACCAAGCTAGGTAATTCAAAATTCAAAAGTCAAAACGTAGCCCAAGGGTAAAAAATAAAATAAGAACAGGGTAATATAATTATTTTTACTATTTATTATTTGCTTTTTCTACTACTATTTTTTTGTCTTTTGTCTTTTTTTCTACTACATTTTTTTTGACTTTTGAATTTTTACTTTTGACTTGTCTAGATTTTCCCGCGTTTAATTTCTTCTACTACGGTTGGGTCAAGTAGGGTAGAGATATCGCCCACATTGTCTAAATCGCCCTCGGCAATTTTGCGTAAAATTCTGCGCATGATCTTGCCGCTCCTAGTTTTGGGAAGACCACTTACAAACTGAATTTTATCTGGTTTGGCAATGGCGCCAATGATTCGGGTAATGGTTTGGTTCAAATCCTTTCTAATCATTTCCGCCGTGCCATGGGTATCTTGACCATGTGAACCTTGGTAGATAACATAAGCATAAATGCCCTGACCCTTAATGTCATGCGGATAACCCACCACCGCACTTTCTACAACACCACTGTGCATGTTAATGGCATTCTCTAATTCTGCAGTACCAATACGGTGTCCGCTCACGTTCAATACATCGTCCACTCTTCCGGTTATGCGGAAGAATCCGTTCTTGTCTTTAAGTGCACCATCTCCCGTAAAATACAAACCGGGATAAGTAGCAAAATAATTGGTGCGGCATCTTTCATGATCACCATAAGTGGTTCTTAAAATACCAGGCCAAGGGCTCTTGATGCATAGATTTCCTGAAACGGTTTCTTCACCTTCTTGAATAATTTCTTCACCCTTTTCATCTACTAAAACCATTTCTAGTCCTGGCATAGGTAAGGTTGCCCAACTTGGAACAGCAGGCGTTATCCCTGCCATATTGCTAATTAAAGTACCACCGGTTTCTGTTTGCCACCAAGTATCTACCACAGGACAATTGTTCTTGCCCACGTGCTCACTATACCAATGCCAAGCTTCTTCATTAATGGGCTCACCCACGGTGCCCAAAACTTTTAAACTGGTCAAATGCTTGCCCTGTAGGGGTCCTAGGCCATAGCCCATGAGACTACGAATAGCTGTTGGCGCCGTGTAGAGAATATTTACTTTGAATTTGTCTACTATATCCCAGAACCTACTAGCGTCTGGGAATGTGGGTACCCCTTCAAATAATAGGGTAGTAGCACCCGCACTAAGTGGTCCATAAACAATATAACTATGACCCGTAATCCAACCAATATCTGCCGTGCAGAAATGAATGTCTCCGGGTTGGTATTGGAATACGTTGACAAATGTATAATTGGTGTAGACCATATAACCACCGCAGGTATGTACCACACCTTTTGGTTTGCCAGTAGAACCAGAAGTATATAAAATAAATAGGGGATCTTCTGCGTCCATTTCTTCTGCAGGAAAATCGTGCAGACCCATGGTCTCTACTTTTTTAATCTCGTCTTCCCACCAAAGGTCACGACCCTTGATCATAGAAACTGGAGTTCTTGTTCTGGTACAAACAATTACTTTTTTTACGGTTCTGTTTCCAATCAATGCATCATCAATCACGCTCTTGAGTGGAATGTCTTTAGCGCCCCTAAATGCACCATCACAGGTAACAATATATTCAGCTTGCGCATCGTACAAACGGTCTGCAATACTTTGAGCAGAGAAACCGCCAAAAACTACGCTATGTATGGCTCCTACGCGGGCACAGGCCAGAACAGCAATAGCTAGTTCCGGAATCATACCCATATAAATACAAACACGGTCTCCTTTTTTTACGCCATTGTTTTTGAGTACATGAGAGAACTGACAAACCTTCTCATACAATTTTTTATAAGTAATAATCCTATGGTGTTCTTCCGGATCATTTGGCTCCCAAATCATGGCAGGCATGTCTCCATGTTTTTCCAAATGTCTATCTAAGCAGTTCTCTGTGATATTTAATTTGCCACCCTTGAACCATTCTACTTTGGGCTCGGTAAAATTCCAATTCAATACCTCGTCCCATTTTTTACGCCATGTAAAATTCTCGGCAATTTCTCCCCAGAATCCGGCAGGGTCTTCCATACTTCTTTTGTAATCGGCTTTGTACTGATCGTAAGATTTGATCTGATAAGGATAAGGCATGATCCAGTTTTTTTAATGCAATTGTTAGGATTGTAAATATACGCTAATCCTTTGCTTGGTAAAACCGTTGGAATCATGTAAGTTTCAACCTAATTCTAGAACAATTTCAGCACAAGCAACCCACATGAAAGAAACAAAAAGCATTTGGAAGATTATTGGCGCCTCTTCACTTGGAACCCTGATTGAATGGTACGACTTCTATATTTTTGGCTCACTGGCCACTGTATTAGCCAATCAATTTTTCCCCAAAACCAATCCCACCGCAGCTTTGCTCTCAACACTGGCAACATTTGCAGCAGGATTTATTGTAAGACCTTTTGGCGCTTTATTCTTTGGCCGCTTGGGCGATTTAATAGGACGCAAACACACATTCCTTTTAACCTTGGTGTTGATGGGAGGTTCTACTTTCTTGATTGGTTGTATTCCCAACTATGAAAGTATTGGATTTCTTGCCCCCATCTTGGTCTTGCTCTTACGATTATTACAAGGGTTGGCACTGGGTGGTGAATATGGTGGCGCTGCCACTTATGTGGCCGAACACGCACCAGCCAATAGAAGGGGTTATTTTACTTCTTGGATTCAAACCACTGCTACACTTGGGTTATTTATTTCTTTGGGTGTAATCCTGATTACCCGTCATAGCTTAGATGCCGATGCCGCCAAGTCAATTGCTAAGTTCAACGATTGGGGTTGGAGGGTGCCATTCTTGGTGTCTATTATCCTAGTCTTTGTTTCTATTTATATTAGGATGAAGATGAACGAATCTCCGCTGTTTGAAAAACTCAAATCGGAAGGCAAGGTTTCTATAAATCCACTCAAAGAAAGTTTTGGACACAAGACCAATTTGAAAATGGTTTTGTTGGCCTTATTTGGGGCCACCATGGGTCAGGGTGTGGTTTGGTATACGGGACAATTCTATGCGCAGTCTTTTATAGAGAATGTTTGTAAAATTGATTTTGACCAATCGCGTACCATTCTTATTTGGGCCATACTATTAGGTACCCCATTCTTTGTGGTCTTTGGCGCCTGGAGTGACAAAGTGGGCAGAAAATGGATCATGCTTAGTGGTATGTTCTTAGCCATTGTTAGCTATCAATTTCTATTCAATCAATTATTAAACCTCTCCAGCAATGAAGGCAAGGTAGAATTGGTAGACAAGAAAATCATTAATTCCAGTTTAGTGCAATTAGACAATGGCAAGGATACCCTTAGAACCATTACCCATAAAGTCTTTTATGCTGATGGAATGAGTGTTGCAGAAACCAAAAAAGACACACTTTACGGAGACCCTGTGATGCATACTGTTAAAGCCGATGTGAAAGTGGTGAAACTATTGGGCACCACTGATTACTGGAAAATGGTCTTCTATGTATTCTTGATGATTCTTTATGTAACCATGGTCTATGGACCTATTGCAGCTTTCTTGGTAGAACTATTCCCAACCAAGATTCGCTACACATCCATGTCCCTGCCTTATCATATTGGTAATGGTGTATTTGGTGGATTAACACCTTTTATTGCCACTTTGCTCACCACCATTTATGCCAATGATAAATTAGCAGGACTAGCTTATCCCATTATTATTGCGGCAATATGCTTGGTTATTGGAACACTTTATATTAATAACAAGATTGATCCAGACGTGAATGACTAATCAAAACATTATTAACGCTATCAAAGACAAATCATGAATCAATTAAAAAGATATGCTGGCATTATTTGGATCTTATTGGGTCCTTTAGCTGCCATTTATTTGGTAAGAACAGCCATGGCAGAAGTGGCCAAGAAACCCGTAATGGATACCTATATTCAGTGGGGTGTTTTTATTGTGGTCTTTATTCCAATTGCACTAGGCATGTTGCTTTTTGGCTATTTTGCTTGGAAGGGAGAATATGATCATTTACCAGAAAGCTCGGCAGAGATTGAAGAAGACTAGGCATTTACCAAAGCCTTAACCATCAACCTTACAGCAAGTAATCAGCAATGCTTAAATTTGCGCAAACCTAGGGCATGAGTATTGAAGTCAGTGGATTGGGAAAAAATTATGGCGCGCAAAAAGCGGTAAACAATCTTTCCTTTACATTAAACAAGGGAGAGATTGTAGGATTTCTTGGACCCAATGGTGCAGGTAAGAGTACTACCATGAAAATGATTACGGGTTATTTGACCCCAGATGCAGGTTCAGCCAAGGTTTGCGGCATTGATATTTTAATTGACCCCATTGCGGCCAAACAAAAAATTGGCTATTTACCAGAAGCCAATCCGCTTTATCATGACATGTATGTGCGTGAGTACTTAGATTTTATTGCAGGTGTTCACGGCATTCAAAATAAAAAATCTGCCATTGAATCGGTGATTCAATTAACAGGTTTAACACCAGAGTCTACCAAAAAAATTGGACAATTATCAAAGGGCTATAAACAGCGTGTAGGTCTTGCTGCAGCGCTGATTCATGATCCCGAAGTATTGGTATTGGATGAACCCACTTCTGGTTTGGATCCCAACCAGATTATTGAAATTAGAAACGTGATTAAAGAGCAAGGAAAAAACAAAACCGTTTTATTTTCTTCCCATATTTTACAAGAAGTTACTGCCATCTGTGATAGGGTGATCATCATCAACAAGGGTCAACTAGTGGCCAATGATAGCCTTGCTAATCTTCAATCAGGGGGACAATCTTTGGAGTCTGTGTTCCGCTCCCTGACCAATCAATAAGCCATGTCAAATATCTCCATCCAACCCATTACCACTATTGAAGAACAGCAGTGGTGCGCGCGTTTGATGGCAGAGTCTGAACCTTGGATCTCACTCAATAGAAGTTTTGAAGATGGGATGATATTGATGCAACAACCAGTCGATGAAATACAAGCATTTATTGCCATGGAAGCATCATCGCCCCTGGGTTTTGTAGTGATTAAATTGAAGGGTGCATTTGTGGGATATATTCAAGTAATTGCCGTATCGCCGCAGGCAAGGGGAAAGGGAATTGGCTCCTTATTATTAGACTATGTAGAAGCTATTATCTTTCAAAATAGCCCCAACGCTTTTATTTGTGTTTCTTCTTTTAACCATCGCGCCAGAAAATTATACGAATCTAGAGGCTACCAACTGTTAGGAACACTTGATAATTACTTGGAAAATGGCTTTTCTGAGCATTTATTGCGCAAAACCTTGGGTTCTATCAATGATTTCAGGGCAAAAAAGCTATCAAATGTGTAAATTGCACACGCTGAAACTAAAATTGAACAATATTTTATAATCTTATAATCAATCAATCATGAGTTACATTGTTGAAGTACACGCCCGTCAAATTCTAGACAGTAGGGGTAATCCAACCGTTGAAGTAGACGTATTAACCGATGATGGTGCTATGGGCCGTGCTGCGGTTCCAAGTGGTGCCAGCACTGGTATTCACGAAGCAGTTGAGCTGCGCGATGGCGACAAGAAAAAATACGTTGGTAAAGGTGTTTTAAAAGCCGTTAAAAACGTGAACGATATTATTGCCGAATCTCTAATTGGTTACGATATTACTCAGCAAGCTGCTATTGACCAAGTGATGATTGATTTGGATGGCACTAAGAACAAAGCCAAATTAGGTGCTAACGCCATCTTGGCTGTAAGTATGGCTGTTGCTAAAGCTGCTGCTGAAGAAGCTGGTTTGCCTTTGTACCGTTATATTGGTGGAACAAACGCTAAGACATTGCCTATTCCAATGATGAATATCTTGAATGGTGGTGCACACGCAGATAATAAAATTGATTTCCAAGAATTCATGGTTATGCCAATTGGCGCTCCTTCTTTTAGTGAAGGTTTGCGTTGGGGTGTTGAAATCTTCCATGAATTAAAAAGCGTGTTGAAGAAAAAAGGCTTTAGCACCAACGTAGGTGATGAAGGTGGATTTGCTCCAAATATTCAAAGCAATGAAGAAGCAATTGAAACCGTATTAGAAGCTATTACCAAAGCAGGATACAAAACTGGTTCACAGATTGTGATTGCTATGGATGCTGCTAACAGCGAACTATGGGATGGCAAGAAAAAGAAATACGTATTCAAGAAGAGCAGTGGTAAAGAAGTAAGCAGTGATCAACTGGTTAAATTCTGGGAAAGCTGGGTGAAAAAATATCCTATTGCTTCTATTGAAGATGGAATGGCAGAAGACGATTGGGCTGGCTGGAAAGCTTTGACCGATGCAGTTGGAAGCAAATGCCAATTAGTAGGTGATGATTTGTTTGTAACCAATGTAGACCGTCTACAAATGGGTATTGACAAGAAGATTGCCAATGGTTTGTTGGTGAAAGTAAACCAAATTGGTACTATCACTGAAACCATCAACGCGGTTTCTTTGGCTCAGAACAATGGTTACAACACCATCATGAGTCACCGCAGTGGTGAAACAGAAGACAATACTATTGCTGACTTGGCTGTGGCATTGAACTGTGGTCAAATTAAGACAGGTTCTGCTTCTAGGTCTGACCGTATGGCTAAATACAACCAATTGATCCGTATTGAAGAAGCCTTGGGTAGCACAGCGTTCTATCCTAAAGGAAAGATCAAATTCGGTACAAAATAAACAACTGTGGATTATTTGACAACCCGGATTAAAGTAGGAATGACTATTTTTAATCCGGGTTGTCTTTTTAAAGATGCTAAAACAAGTCACCAACATATTAACCAATAAGTATTTTCTAGCAGGAGCTTTTTTCTTGGTATGGATGTTATTTATTGACCAGCGCGATTTTTTTCAGCAAAGAGAAAGAAAAGCGGAACTAGCCAAACTGCAGGAAAAGAAAAAATATTACCAAGAAGAGATAAGCAAGGCCCGCAAAACCCTCAACGATTTACAAAGCAATCCGGCAGCACTAGAACAGTTTGCCCGTGAGCGCTACCTAATGAAAAAAGACGGCGAAGACATCTTCACTTTAGAAGATTCGGTAGCTGTTTCAAAATAAATCCCCCCAATTTTCGTTCGGCAACTTTTTTTAATATTTCCCTAAGGGAATCCGGTTTGTTGGCAATATAATCTATGCATTGCCGTTTTAAACTTACCGTATCCTCTTACACATTTTGCCAGTTTATGAAAAAGATAAAAGAGGAGGATTTAATGAGCTACTTATATAATGAGGCTTCGCCAGCAGTGGTGGAAGCTATAGAACAGGCCTTACAAGAAGACCCATCACTAAAGAATCAATTAGACTTGCTGAAGATTAGCATGAAGGCTTTGGATAAAGTAAAACTAAAATCGCCCAGCAAAGCATCTTTAAAAGCCATCATGAAATACGCATCTGACAAGAACAAAGAGGCGTAATTTTGTCAACCCATGACAAAGAAAGAAAGGTATCAAACAGCCATTGCCTATTTTGAAGAACAGATTCCCATTGCGGAAACGGAATTGATCTATGACAATCCCTTTCAGTTATTGGTAGCTGTAATTCTGTCTGCACAGTGTACAGACAAGCGCGTGAATTTGACCACGCCCTATATCTTTCAAAAATACCCAGATCCCCAAACCATGGCCCAGGCCAGTTTTGATGATTTGTTTCCTTTGATTAGAAGCATTTCTTATCCCAATAATAAGACCAAACATTTATTGGGCATGGCTGTCATGCTCTTGGAAAAATTTGAAGGAGAAGTACCCATGACGGTAGAGGAGTTGGTGCAATTGCCAGGAGTGGGAAGAAAAACAGCCAACGTGATTACTAGCGTAATAGACAAGCAACCCAATATGGCCGTGGATACCCATGTGTTTAGAGTATCGGCCAGACTGGGACTTACTAGTAATGCTACCACACCACTAGCCGCGGAGAAACAACTCATCAAAAATATACCCGCTGAACTAGTGCACAAAGCCCATCATTGGCTTATCCTGCATGGAAGGTATACTTGCTTAGCGCGATCGCCCAAGTGTACAGAATGCGGTTTGCAAAATGTTTGCAAGCATTTTGCAAAGTCAAAAGTAAAAATTCAAAAGTAAAAATTCAAAAGTCAAAAACATTTTAAGGGAATTCTAAAAAAAATAAACCACATAAACCTCAAATTAATAACAATATTTTTTTTACATGTAATCAAAATCTTAATCCTTCTTTTTTGACTTTTGACTTTTGACTTTTGAATTTTTTCCGCAAACAAGAGAATAAGAATGGTCTATAAACTGGTACAACCTTTTTGCGGAAATACTTCCATCCACTACCACCGTGTTCCAGTGTTTTTTATTCATATGGTATCCGGGTATTACTGCCGCAAATTCCTCGCGCAATTCCAACGCCAAATCAGGATCACATTTTACATTGAATTGTAGTGGATGATTGTCCATTCCCACCAGCAAAAACATTTTGCCAAATACTTTATAAACTAAGTTGTCCGGTCCAAAAGGAAGGGTCTCTTCCACATCTGCCAAGCCCAATACATATTCCCTTAATTGTTCCAGATCCATAGCTAAGCTTTTGCCTCTGTGTATTGTTTAAAATTATTCAAGATGGCCTGCCATCCCATTTCTTGAAGGTCTAAAGAGTTTACTTCTTCTGCTTCAAAGGTTTCCGTAATCTGCACACCCGCCCCCGTTTCCTTGAAATTGATGATTACTTTTCTGCCACCTTCAATATGATAGACAATCAATGATTCCACTAATATATTTTCATAAGTTCCATTAAAGTCAAATGAAAAACTACCATCTTTTGCGGCCATCAAATAATGAAATTCACCACCCACTTGCAAGTCATTGGTAGCAGAAGGTGTATGCCAATCTGGGCTAGCATTATTCCACTGACAAATATGATCTGGTTGGGTCCAGAATTCCCATACTTTTTTTAATGGTGCATCAACTATGGCTTCTACGGTAATGGTATTATTTTCTTGGTTGATCATGGTGTTGAGTGTGATTGTTTCATTTAGTGAATGATACAATTATTTTAAAATGAATTGGATGCATTAATTACTGAGGGTTGCGAAAGTTAACCATCCAATGAACGCCAAATTTGTCCGTGCAGGAACCAAAATAAGCACCCCAAAACATATCGGCCAAAGGTTGCGTAACCTTACCACCAGCAGATAATGCTGCAAATAGTGTATCACATTCTTCTTTTGTATCTGGGTCCAAACTAATATGCACATTATTGCCCATGGTCACGGTAAAACCAAACTCTGCAGGCGCATCAGTACCCATTAACAAATGGCCTCCTGTAATGGCTAATGCCACATGCATTACTTTGTCCTTTAATGAATCGGGTAGAGGCGGTTGTCCTTCCATGGCGGGCATGCCATCAAACCTAGAAATACCTCCAATAAATTCTCCTCCAAAAACGGATTGGTAAAACAGAAATGCCTCTTCTGTATTATTCGCAAAATTGAGATAAGTGCCGGTGCTAGCCATGTGGGATGGTTTAACTTTTTTGAATGGTTTACTCCAACAAAATAAACAATCCTTTCGTTTTTACAAGAGCTAATTAAGGAATAAGGATGAGTGGTTTGATTTTAAATTAATTTATTTTATCCTCACATAGGTCTCACGAATAATATGGTCAATGCCCAGCTTCTCTACTTTTTCAATCCCTTCTTGAACTAATGTATCTGCTTTAATACGAACAGTGAAAGTGAAATTGCCACCTTCCCATTGACGCGTATTAAAATATTCCAAATGCTCGGTATAAGTACTGTCTTTTAATTCATAGGTTCCGCCTCCAGCACTAAACTGTGCTTTGAGGCTGTCTTTACCCTGATTCAAGTCATGAGAGAAAAACGCAAAATGCGATGCGTTAATAATCTTGATCATTTTCAGGTCTGGGATGAATGTGGACTTGGTACTATCTTTTTCTGTACTGGTAGCCGCTACCAATTGCCAGGTTCCTTCTAGGGGTAACTTAACCGGTGTTGCAGGTTGCTGACAAGCAATTAGAAACATTGCTAAAACACTTGCAAAGGCGAAAGTTTTTCTGGTAAGCATGTAGGGATAATTTTAATAAATATAATTAAAATTTATTTCAAACACTCTTCACTCTTCACTCTTCACTCTTCACTCTTCACTCTTCATTCTTCACTCTTCACTTTTCACTCTTCACTCTTCATTTTTCACTCTTCACTTTCTTCACTTTCCCAATATGCTTTTTTTCAGCATTTCAAAAACCCTCCATTTTTATACTAGAACTAGTATAAATAGAGCCTCTTTTTTTTATACTAGAACAAGTATAAATTTCTTTTTGGATTTATACTAGAACGAGTATAAAATAGAAACCCCGTTTTTATACTAGAACAAGTATAAAAACAGCCCTTTTTTAAAAATCCAAAAAGTAACTACTATTCCGAATCGGTTGTTAAGTGAAAAACAAATTTCAAAAAATGAAATGCCGATTCAGCATTTTTCAATCGCTTCTTTAAAACAAAGAAGCAACCCTATTAGGAGTTGCTTCTGGCTGAATGTATTCAAGTATAAGGGCTATAAGAGTTTATGCACCTGATCTACCAATTCAGACTTGGTGATAGGAATACCCATCACTTTGTTATAAGGAATGGCGTCAACAAAATAGGCATCGCGGATAATTCTTACCAGCTGGCCATTATTGATTTCAGGTACCAATACTTTGTCAAAGTTTTTCAAGATCTCTCCCAAGTTTTTAGGGAAAGGACGCAGGTAGCGAATATGCGCGTGACTCACGGCATGACCTTCTGCTTGCAGTTCATGACAGGCGCTTTTGATAGCACCATAAGTAGAACCCCAACCAAGGATCAAGACCTTGCCTTTATCGGCTCCGCTGTCAATAGTTTGTAATGGAATATAATCTGCAATCTTGTCTACTTTGGCTTGACGAACATTGATCATGTGCTGGTGGTTCTCTGGTTCGTAGTTTACGTTACCAGTTACATCCTGCTTTTCCAAACCACCAATACGGTGCTCCAAACCTGGTGTGCCAGGAACGGCCCAAGGTCTAACTAATTTTTCGTCACGCTTGTATGGTTTGTATTTATCGTCTCCTTCGTCTTTGGTTTCCTTGAAGCTTACTTCAATCTTTGGCAAATCTGCTGCTTTAGGGAATTTCCAAGGCTCAGCACCATTGGCAATATATCCATCGCTCAGCAAAATCACTGGAGTCATGTGTTGCACCGCAATACGCACTGCTTCAAATGCTACGTCAAAACAATCGCTTGGCGTAGAAGAAGCAATAATTGGAATAGGTGCTTCACCATTTCTACCATAATAAGCCTGCATTAAATCAGACTGTTCTGTTTTGGTAGGCAAACCCGTTGATGGTCCACCGCGTTGAATATTTACAATCACCAAAGGAATTTCTAGCATCATAGCCAGACCCATGGCTTCTGTTTTCAAAGCCATACCAGGACCAGAAGTAGTAGTAATACCCAATGCACCACCATAGCTGGCACCAATAGCAGCACCAATACCTGCAATCTCATCTTCTGCTTGGAAAGTGCGAACACCAAATGATTTGTATTTGCTCAATTCATGTAGAATATCAGTAGCTGGAGTAATAGGATAGGTTCCTAAGAAAATGGGCAAGCCACTTTTTTCAGAAGCCGCCACCAAACCATAGCTCAATGCTTGGTTACCCATGATGCTTCTATAAACACCAGGAACCATTTTGGCTTTTTCAACCTTATAACGGGTGGTAAAAGTTTCAGTAGTATCGCCATAGTTGTATCCAGCTTTCAAAACTTTCACGTTGGATTCAAAAATGGTGGGTTTCTTACCAAATTTCTCTTTCAAGAATTCAATGGTAGTTTCCAAACTGCGATTATACATCCAGTAAATTAGACCCAGTACAAACATGTTCTTAGCGCGGTCACGCTCTTTCACGCCCAAGTCCGTAAAATCTTTCAAAGATTCGCGGGTTAATTTGGTTACGTCTACCTTGGTTAATACAAAACCATCCAAGCTACCGTCTTCCAATGGGTTTACCCCTTCTGGATAGTTGGCCAAGCGCAGGTTTTTGCTATCAAAACCATCAATATTGGCAATGATCTTTCCGCCTTTTTTGATGCTCTTTAAATTCACTTTTAGGGCGGCAGCATTCATAGCTACTAATACATCACAGTTGTCACCTGGTGTATAAATTCTTTCACTAGAAAAGTGCAACTGGAAACCAGATACACCGGGTACAGTACCTATTGGGGCCCTGATCTCAGCTGGAAAATCTGGAAAAGTAGCCAAATCAATACCTAACATGGCGGTATTGTTGGTGAACTGTTGACCTGTCAATTGCATTCCATCGCCGCTATCGCCGGCGAACTTGATCACTACGTCTTGTAGAAGTTCTTCTTGTCTGTTCATTGGTAGAATTCAAAAATAAGTGAAGCCATGGCTAGCAAATCATGAAGTTTTATCCGTTTGGCCCAGTAGCCAGGCTGTTTTTTGAGCCCCGCTAAGATACTACAACTACACTTATTCAAGCCTAATTTTTGACAGAGATTGGTCAAACGATTGCGTAAAACGTTTAAACAGTAATTAAATGGGCTATTTGAATAGATTTGCGCCCCAGATAAAATTGATTCATGTTCCTATTTCCGAGGCAGGATTGCATCTTTCTTGCGTTATTTTTTGTTTGTTAGCCCTTTTTGCTTGTAACAATCAGCCCTCAGCAGAAGCTGAACTGAAATCTGATAAAGAAGATACTATTAGCAGCAATATCAGCCCAGAACCAGTCACAGCTGTGGTAGACAGTGTTTATGCCATTGACAGCAACAAAACCTATATCTACCTGACTTTTGACGATGGTCCCCAACATGGAACCGTGAATTGTATTAATATTTGCCAACAATTATCCTCAAACACTGTTGGCCAACCATAGTTATAACCATGCTAAGGGTAAGTACAAGTATTTCTACCAGCATCCCCAAATGGCGCTGGCCGATTTTTTAAGAACCCAAGATTCGCTGGCACCAGCACTTAAATCATCCGTCTACCGGGCAATAATGCCTGGGTTAGGGATGGAATTATGAACTATGACCGCATGTTTCACCCTAGTCCAGACCGTCTGGCCCTGTTACAATTTATTCAACTGGTCAAGCGCAACCCCAACTATGTTTTTGAAACGGTAAATCACTATCCTGGCCTAAAGAAATAAGTGCCGATTGTCAATTTTATCATTTCATTGAGGTAAGCATACAATCTATGAGCTTTCCAATCGTTATATTTGTTATAGAAAAAACTATTTGAACTATGGCAATTTTTAAATCTGGTAATCCAACCTTAACGGAGAAAATGTTTGATAAGGGTAGCGCAATTGAAGCGTCCAATCAAGGTGTGATGAGTGTTCGTGGTGCGATTAACAAATTTGGTTTTCTTATGATTATGCTCATTGCAGGTGCCGCATTTAACTGGAACCTGTATGCGTCTTTCAAACAGGATACCATGAATATTTTAATGATGGTAGGTATTTTTGGTGGTTTAATCACTGCAATAGCTATCACGTTCAAACCCAATTGGGCGCCATTCTTAGCACCCTTGTATGGCTTGCTAGAAGGTTTATTTATTGGTGGTATTTCTGCCATCTTTAATGCCGCATTTGCTACCAAGTACCCAGGTCTGGTAATGCAAGCAGTAGGTCTCACATTTGGCGTGGCATTGGCCATGTTCTTATTGTATAATTTTAGAATTGTACGCGCTACAGAAAAATTCAAAGCAGTGATTATTGCTTCTACAGTAGGCATTGGTATTTTCTATTTGATTACCATGGTGTTGAACCTGTTTGGCGTGAACATTAGTTTCATGTATGACAACAGTTTGTTGAGCATTGGTATTAGTTTGTTTGTTACAGCTATTGCCGCTTTGAACCTGATCATGGATTTTGATATGATTGAACAAGGTGCAGAGCGTGGTGCTCCCAAATTCATGGAATGGTATGGCGCATTTGGCCTATTAGTTACCATTGTTTGGTTGTACATAGAAATGCTAAAACTATTGAGTAAATTGGGTAGCAGAGACTAAACTCAGAAGCCCGCTATGCACCTGAACAAAAAAGACCTAAGTAACGAAACCCTATTGGAGATTTATCGCCAATTATTACTCCCAAGAATGATTGAGGAGAAAATGTTGGTCTTACTGCGTCAGGGAAAAATCAGTAAATGGTTTAGTGGAATTGGACAGGAAGCTATTTCTGTAGGGGCTACTATGGCCTTGCAACAAGACGAATGGATCTTTCCACTCCATAGAAATTTGGGCGTCTTTACCAGCCGCAACATGCCCTTGCATAAACTCTTTCAGCAATGGCAGGGTAATAAAGATGGCTATAGCAAGGGTAGGGAGCGCAGTTTTCATTTTGGCACCAAGGAGCATCATATCTGTGGTATGATCTCACACTTGGGCCCCCAGTTGGCGCTGGCCGATGGGGCCGCTCTAGCACATAAATTGCGTAACCAAGGAAAAGTAGCTTTGGCATTTACAGGTGATGGTGGCACCAGCGAGGGCGATTTTCATGAAGCACTCAATGTGGCTGCCGTTTGGGATCTGCCAGTCATTTTTATAATTGAGAATAATGGCTACGGACTCAGTACGCCAACTAATGAACAATATAGGTGTCAGCGATTGGTAGACCGCGCCAAAGGTTATGGCATGGAAGGCGTGCGCATTGATGGCAATGATGTCTTGGCGGTATATGATACCATTAAAGGGGTGAGAGAATTTTGCATTAATCATCAGAAACCTTATTTAATAGAGTGCATGACTTTTCGCATGCGCGGACACGAAGAAGCCAGCGGTACCAAGTATGTACCCAAAGAACTCTTTGAAGAATGGGGTAGAAAAGACCCTATTAAAAACTACGAACAGTTCTTGGTAGAAACCGGCGTGATCACAGAAATGCAAGTGGCCGATCTTAGAAATGGCTATCGCGAACAAATAGAATCCGAATTACAAATAGCTTATCAATCAGCAGACTTAATTCCAGATACGGAAACCGAGCTGCGCGATGTGTTTGCCCCTGTTCCAGCAGATGCAACACCCACACTAGAAAGTATTTTATCAGCTGTTGAAAGTTCAGATGAACTTGCTGCCATTCCAGAAAAAAGAATGGTAGACGCCATACAAGAAGCCTTGGTGCAAAGTATGGAACAGCACCCAGAGCTCATTATCATGGGTCAGGACATTGCCGAATACGGCGGCGCTTTCAAAATCACCGAAGGCTTTGTAGAAAAATTTGGCAAGCGCCGCGTTCGCAACACCCCCATTTGCGAAAGTGCCATTGTTGGAGCCGCCATGGGACTGAGTTTAGAAGGAATTAAGAGTGTAATGGAAATGCAGTTTGCAGACTTTGTAACCGTGGGCTTTAACCAAATAGTGAACAACCTAGCCAAGATGCATTACAGGTGGGGACAAAACGCCGATGTGGTAGTGCGCATGCCCACAGGTGCCGGTGTTGGTGCAGGACCTTTTCACTCACAAAGCAATGAAGCCTGGTTTACCCATGTACCCGGATTAAAAGTGGTCTATCCCTCCAATCCACAAGACGCAAAGGGTTTACTCATTGCAGCCATCAATGATCCCAACCCTGTTTTATTTTTTGAACACAAAGCTTTGTATAGATCCGTATCAGGACCCTTACCCAGCGCTTATTATACCCTGCCCATAGGTAAAGCCAACACCATTCAAACAGGAACCGATCTTAGCATCATCACATATGGCGCTGGTGTACACTGGGCCAAAGACTATCAACAAAACCACCCAGACATTTCATTGGAAATCCTAGACCTCCGCAGTCTAGCACCACTTGACTACGATGCTATCAAAGCCTGCGTATCCGCTACAGGAAAAGTACTCATCTTGCATGAAGACAATCTTACCGGTGGCATTGGCGGCGAGCTCAGTGCCTGGATCAGCGAACACTGTTTTGAATTACTAGACGCACCCATTCTACGTTGCGCATCTCTTGACACCCCCATTCCCTTTAACTTATCTCTAGAAAAAAATTATCTAGCCAATAGCAGGCTGGATGCAACTATTCAAAAGTTGTTGGATTATTGAGTTCAAATTATTGGCTCTGACTGAAATGGAGTATCTTAAAACTTCAATTGAAAGTATGCAAGCAAAACTTCTGTTCAAGCACATGGCCTTCTGGGCAATGGTTCTAGTATCTGTTGGTGTCATAGCACAAACAAATTTGGTGAATAATCCCAATGCGGCTTACCAACCACCAGTCTTTGAGCAAAATAATCGGTTAGAAAATTTGCAGAAATTATTTCCAGTAGTTGAAAAAATCTACAAGGAATACGCAGAGAAAAATCATTTTCCAGGATATAGTTTTGGCATTGTATTAGATGGTAAATTGGTCTATAGCGGTGCTGGCGGATTTGCCAATTTGGATAAGAAAATTCCAGCTTCTCCTAAGACCTTGTTCCGCATTGCCAGTATGAGCAAAAGCTTTACCAGCATGGCTATTTTAAAGCTGCGCGATGAAGGTAAAATACAATTGGATGATCCCGTTTGGAAATATATTCCTGAAATCAAGGGACAAGGACTCACAAAGGACGCACCAGAAATTACCATCAGGAATTTGATGAGTCATTCCGCGGGTTTTCCGGAAGACAATCCCTGGGGCGATAGGCAATTGGCCAAGACCGATGCAGACCTGATTGCCATGATAAAAAAAGGCATTTCTTTTTCCAATGACGCGGGTCTGACTTATGAGTACAGCAATATGGGCTTTGCCATGCAGGGTTATATTATCAAGAAAGTAACGGGCATGTCTTATGCCGATTATATTGCCAAATATATTTGGAAGCCGCTGGCAATGGACAAGGCAGAATGGGAATACACCAAAATTCCAGACGCAGAATTAGCACATGGCTACCGATACATCAACAACAATTGGAGAGAAGAAGCTTTGTTGCACGATGGCATTTATGGTGCCATGGGTGGTATGATTGTCAACATTGAATCCTTTGCCAAATACATGGCCCTACACCAAGATGCATGGCCTCCCCGTAACGATGTAGAGAAAGGTCCCGTGAAAAGATCCAGCATTCGTGAAATGCACCAGCCATGGCGTTTTGCAGCGCTCAACGCTGGATACAAATATCCCTCAGGCAGAGCAACACCTATGGCCAGTGCCTATGCTTATGGATTGCGTTGGTCAAAAGATGGAACAGGCAGAGAAACTGTAGGACATACTGGAGGCCTACCTGGTTTTGGAAGTAATTGGGTTATTGCTCCTGAGTTTGGAATAGGTGTGATGTTTTTTGCCAACGTGACTTATGCGCCAACCTCACTGGCCAATGTGCAAGTAATGGATACCCTGATCCGCGCAGCGGGATTGCAAGCCAGACAATTGCCCCCATCCAAAATCCTTACCCAACGCCGCGATCAAATTGTGCAACTACTCCCATCCTACAGCAATGCAAAAGCCTCCAAAATCTTCGCTGAAAATTTCTTTGATGATTATGATACCCAAACCCTAGCCAAAGAAGCCACCGATGCCTTCTCCAAACTAGGCAAGATTACCAAGGTAGGACCCGTTGTTCCCGAGAACCAACTCCGCGGCTATTTTAACCTAGACTTTGAAAAAGGCCAGGTCCAAATCTATTTCACTCTCACCCCCGAAAACCCCGCCCTGATTCAAGAGTATCATTTTAAAGTAAAGGGGTAGGTTTAATTTTTTAAAAATCAGTAAGAAATTTTTGCTTCAATATTTATATTTCCATATTCCTGATTTATTATGGGTCTTGAATTTTGAGACCATTTTATTTCTCTATAATTAGTATATGTAATCTTTCTTTCAGAATTTAAATTTCCTAAAATCCATGGTGCAGAAT
>NCHJ01000166.1 GCA_002256765.1 Bacteroidetes bacterium 24-39-8 | reverse complement strand
TCAAGAGTTCAATCACCTCATTTTTTTGGTCTTTGTTCATAACTAATTTTTTTTACAACCCGGGTCATTTCAATCCCGTTTTACCGGGAACGATCACCAGGACTAGTTGATTAATGATTTGGTGTCCAATGTGATACCAGGACTCATGGTGCTAGCCATGCTTACTGCTTTCAGGTAAGTACCTTTTGAAGAAGATGGTTTCAACTTCAAGATTGCATTGATCAGCTCAGTGCTGTTTTCTGTAATCTTTTCAGGTGCAAAAGAGATACGACCAATAGAAGCGTGAACAATACCAGTCTTATCAACTTTAAAAGCAATTTTACCACCTTTCACCTCATTAACTGCAGCTGCAACGTCATTTGTTACAGTACCAGTTTTAGGGTTTGGCATCAAGTTACGTGGTCCCAATACTTTACCTAGTTTACCTATTTTAGGCATAACTGCAGGTGTAGCAATGATTACGTCTACGTCTACCCAACCGCTTTCAATCTTTTGGATGAACTCGTCAAGACCTACAAAGTCAGCGCCTGCTTCATTAGCAGCTGCTTCTTTATCAGGAGTACACAAAACCAAAACGCGTTTGGTTTTACCAGTACCATGAGGAAGAGAAACGGTTCCACGAACTTGCTGATCAGCTTTCTTAGGATCAACTCCTAAGCGGATATGCAAGTCTACAGAACTATCAAATTTGGTGCAATTGATTTCTTTTACAAGGTTAGAAGCTTCTTTCAGGGAATAAATTTTGTTTTTATCCACCTTAGTTACTGCTACTTTTCTTTTTTTAGTAAGTGACATTTTCTAAATGATTTAAGGTGAATAATTAATTTTCCCAAGGGGCTTTACCTTCAACAGTAACACCCATAGAACGGGCTGTACCAGCAACCATGTTCATGGCGCTATGTAAAGTGAACGCATTCAGATCGCTCATCTTGTCTTTGGCAATGGCTTCAACTTGATCCCAAGTTACTTTACCCACCTTAACACGATTGCTTTCTTTAGATCCTTTCTGAATCTTAGCGGCTTCCATTACCTGTACTGCTGCTGGAGCGGTTTTGATAACAAAGTCAAAAGACTTGTCTGTATAAACCGTAATTAAAACAGGAACAACTTTTCCCATTTTGTCTTGAGTTCTAGCATTAAACTGCTTACAGAACTCCATGATGTTAACACCCTTTGAACCAAGGGCTGGACCTACTGGAGGTGCTGGGTTGGCGGCTCCGCCTTTCACCTGCAACTTTACGTAGCCTGAGATTTCTTTTGCCATTTTTTTGATTTTATTGGTGATATCGTACCGCTTTTTGCGATACTCCCAAACTCAATCGTCCTTCCTAAAAAGAACTTTTGGGGCGGCAAAGGTAAGGAATAATTGGAAAAATCCAAATTTAAAAGGCATTCATTAATTCAATGACCTTATAAATATCGGATGGCTCATGACAGCTAGAGCAAGGAAGGCTCAGGGTGGTAGCATGAATTTCTTCAGAAATAGGGAATTGCTTACCCTCCAACCATGGAGCAAGTGCTTTTTGGTGGTTAGGCGCAATAGGATAGTGAATTTCTGTTCCTACCCCATTTTCTAATAAATAAGCTTTTAAAGCATCCCTACGGGGATGTCGTATATTGAAAATATGATAGACATCTTCAAAGCCATCTTCTACTATAGGTAGAATAAAATCAGACTTCAAATTGGTCAAATACAAACTAGCCAACTGTCTTTTGTGAGCAGTAATGGCAGCTAAAAAAGGTAATTTAATGGAAAGAAAAATGGCTTGCAATTCATCTAACCTACTATTATAACCAACCTGGTCGTTTTGGTATTTTTGATGGGACCCATAATTTCTCAAACTTTTCAATGAACTAGCAAAACTGTCATTGTTTAGCACAATGGCACCCGCATCGCCAAGTGCCCCCAAATTCTTACTAGGATAAAAACTAAAACCAGCCAAATCTCCTAGTGTTCCTGCCAACCTTCCCTTGTAACGTGCATCATGCGCTTGGGCACAATCTTCTATGATAACCAACCCATGTTGTTGGGCAATTTGATGAATGGGATCCATGTCACAGCATTTACCATATAAATGCACTACTAGAATAGCTTTGGTTGATTTTGTAATAGCTGCTTCTATTAAAGTTGGATCAAGATTATAGGTCTGCAAATTGGGTTCCACCAACACTGGTTGATGCCCTGCATGTATAATGGCTAAAATTGAGGCAATATAAGTATTGGAAGGAACAATGATTTCAGAACCAAGAGGCAGGTCCAATACTTTAATGGCAAGAATCAATGCATCTAATCCATTGGCAACTCCTATAGCATATTTGGCGTTATGGTAGTCTGCAAATTGTTTTTCAAACTGTCTAACCCCCTCTCCCATGATATACCAACCCTTTTCCAGAAATTCCCGGAATGCCTTTTCAAAACCAGCTTGATAAGGCTGATTTACGCTAGACAGTTGGTCATAAGGAATCATGCTCTGGGTGAATAGGGTTCAAAAATATAATCGGAATCATCAAAATAAGTAGAAGCAAATACCAACAAAATAGCATCAGGAGTAAAATCCTTCATTTGATGCCAATCCTTGGTTTCTAAAATCAAACATTTAGAGGGATCATCCAAAAGAAACGCTTCATTCTTTTGACCATCATCATTGGTAACAACACAACTACCTTTAATGCAAATAGCTGCTTGAATGGTTTCTTTATGTCTATGGCCTCCTCTAATTGACTCATCAACACCATAAATGTAAAAGACCCTTTTAATTTTAAAAGGGAGTAGTTCTTCTGTATTGTCTAAAACGGTAAGGTTGCCTCTAGTGTCTTTAAAATTGACCAGGTTTATCAAATAAGCCATTCAACTATTTTATGGGTTTAGTTAGTTTGATCTACAGCTGCATCAATTTTATCTAGCAGTTCTGGATCAGTAGACATTTTGAATTTACGAGCAAATATCCTATCTGAAGCAATAATATCTTCAAAATCTTCCAAACTTAAAGTTTTGGGATTGGGAGTCATAGGAGGATGCTTGTAATAATGACAATTTTCATTAACTACTTGATCAGCAAAAGGAGAATTTAAGATCACTGTTTGAAATAAGAATTCATCAGCTGCCCAAGAAAATTTGAAAAACCGTTTCATGGTTTGATTGTACTCAATGGTTTCTTGCACATATCTCAAAGCCTCCATTGAGATAGCCCAGAACATGGAACTACCATAAAATTTAATACCTTCTGGCATTCTTCTGTTAGGGAAAATTTTATTCAATAATCTTTCAATAGCATATTGACCTCTGAACTTAAAATCAGACATATGATAGCGATTCACGCGCAACATGCCTTCTTCCCACTCACCTTCAAATGCTTTGTATTTTAGCAATAATTTTCCTTTTCTAGCTTCATAAAAAGCCAAGATTTGTTCTGGGGTTTTTATGGGATAATCTTGTCCACTCATCAATGAGACAAAATCATATTTTTTACCCGAATCCAAAATTTCCTTTCCAGAATTTAAAATGGCTTGAATGGTGCTAAAGCCAGCCCAGTGCACGTCAATCCTATCCTTGATAAGAAACACATTGGGCATTTGGGTTAAATATTGATGACTTGCAATAGGAAACTTAGCGTCCAAATGAATATAAAAATCAAAATTGGGATGTTGCATCCGCCTGATCATCCGCTCAGTTTGAAGCGGATCAGTATAAGTTACAATCAGGTGTGCAATGCGCATAAGCTATTTACTGAATTAGTTGGATTATAATGGAAGATATAGTATTTTCCAAAGGTATTAAAAAAAAATTAAAAAAGCCACTTCGAAAATTTCGAAATGGCTTTATATTATAATAAATGACGTTTTTATGCTAATTTTTCTACTTGCATATAATTCAACTCTACTGGAGTAGATCTTCCAAAAATTTTCACTGTTACTTTCAGTTTTTTCTTCTCATCGTTCACGTCTTCAATAACTCCGTTAAAGTCATTAAATGGTCCTTCTATGATCTTGATGGTTTCACCAACAATGAATGGCTCACTCATGGTTACACCCATATCATTCATCTCATCAACCTTACCCAACATCTTATTAACCTCAGATTTGCGCAAAGAAATAATATTTCCTTTAGAGCCTTTACCATCGGTTAAGAAGTGCATTACGTTGCTGATATTACTAATATGCTGTACAATATCATCGCTCAATTTTCCATCCAATACTTCCATCATCACATAGCCTGGAAAATAGTTTTTTTCGCGCATTACTTTCTTCCCATTCTGTACCTTGTACACTTTCTCCATAGGAAGGAAAATCTGCTTGATGGTTTCAGTCCAACCATTACGCACTAAATCCTTGTCCAGATACTCTTTCACCTTTCTTTCCTTTCCACTAACAACCCTAAGTACATACCATTTTGTTTCTGGTAAAGGGCCGGTTGGATTGGCTTGTGTATCTACTGTTTCAACTGCTTCCATGATCGGTTACTTGAATAATGAATAAATCAATTTAAGCAATTGGTTGCTGGAAAAATCCATCATCCAAACCATCGCGGTGATGATAACAGTGGCTACCAAAACAATCACAGTGCTTTGTTGCAATTGAATCCAAGTAGGCCAGGTTACTTTCTCCAACAGTTCGCGGTAACTCTCTTTGAAATAGGTAGTGATTTTATTCATGTTTTCTTATTTGTTTTGAAGAACCGCTTCAAATTCAGTTGCACGGGCACTAGGATTCGAACCCAGATCAAAGGTTTTGGAGACCTGCATGCTACCGTTGCACCATGCCCGTAGAAAACTAAAAGCTATCCTGAGTAAATCAAGACAGCTTTTAGTGGTATCGCAAATATAGTAAATATCTGCATAAAAGCTAAAAGCCGTGGCTTAAAGCTTATTTGATAATCTCAGTAACCTGACCAGCACCTACGGTACGGCCACCTTCACGGATCGCAAATTTCAAACCTTTTTCCATTGCGATTGGTTGGATCAACTTAACAGTTAAACCGATGTTATCACCAGGCATAACCATTTCAGTTCCTTCTGGTAAAGAGCACTCACCAGTTACGTCAGTAGTTCTGAAGTAGAACTGAGGACGATACTTGTTAAAGAATGGAGTGTGACGTCCACCTTCTTCTTTGCTCAATACGTATACTTCACCTTTGAATTCAGTGTGTGGAGTAATAGAACCTGGCTTGCAAAGTACCATACCACGACGGATTTGGCTCTTTTCAATACCACGCAATAGTAAACCTGCATTATCTCCAGCTTCACCTTCATCCAACAATTTCTTAAACATTTCAACACCAGTACAAGTTGAAGTCAATGGAGCTTCCATTAAACCTACAATCTCAATTGGCTCACCAACTTTAATGCGACCTCTTTCAATACGACCGGTAGCAACAGTACCACGACCAGTAATTGAGAAAACGTCTTCAACGCTCATCAAGAAAGGCATATCAACTGGACGAGGAGGCAATGGAATATAAGTATCAACCGCTTCCATCAATTCTTCAATCTTAGCTACCCAATTCTCTTCGCCGGCCAAACCGCCAGTTGCAGAACCTTGGATGATTGGAGTGTTATCTCCGTCAAAACCGTATGAAGTTAACAATTCACGAACTTCCATTTCAACTAGTTCCAACAATTCAGGATCGTCTACCAAGTCTACTTTGTTCATGAAAACAACAATACGAGGTACACCTACCTGACGAGCCAACAAGATGTGCTCTTTGGTTTGTGGCATAGGACCATCAGTTGCAGCAACTACCAAGATAGCACCGTCCATTTGGGCAGCACCGGTAATCATGTTCTTCACATAGTCGGCGTGACCTGGACAGTCAACGTGCGCATAGTGACGGTTAGCAGTTTGATACTCAACGTGAGCAGTATTAATAGTGATACCACGCTCCCTTTCTTCAGGTGCGCCATCAATTTCGTCATAGTTCTTTGCAACGTTACCCATACCCTTTTTAGCGAGGATCATGGTGATAGCTGCAGTTAAAGTAGTTTTACCATGGTCAACGTGACCAATGGTACCTACGTTTACGTGAGGTTTTTCCCTCTTGAAGGTCTCTTTTGCCATTTTTATCGGTTTTTAGTTGTGTTTTTTAAAAATTAGGGCTTTTAGACCCAGTTAAATTTATTAAGCGCATTCCCTTTGAGGTTTGCAGTTTTTATTGTTTGTTAGATACCTTTCATTCACCACTTGCTCATTCACAGATACCCATTTACAAACCTGAGCCGTTGGTGAGAATCGAACTCACGACCTCTTCCCTACCAAGGAAGTGCTCTACCCCTGAGCTACAAAGGCTTGACTATTGCTAGTGTCTGAAAAAAAACATTCACTAGCAACGGTCTTAAAGAGCGGAAGACGAGGGTCGAACTCGCGACCTATAGCTTGGAAGGCTATCGCTCTACCAATTGAGCTACTTCC
>NCHJ01000007.1 GCA_002256765.1 Bacteroidetes bacterium 24-39-8 | reverse complement strand
CTGAAAAGCAATCAATTGATCGCCAGAAGCTGCAAAACCTGAATTGCCAGTTGATTGAACCGTGCCTAGGTTGGCCACCGGACTTGCGCCAGAACTATTAAAATCTACCCTAATAAAACTGCCAGGCAGAAGGGCATGGTTTGGGCTGGTCCAAGCGTGTATAGCTTCTGAACTACTAGCAAATGCAGGCGTAGCAAGGGATCCGTTCCAGCCTTTCTCAGAAAACTGAATCTTGGTGCCCGGATAAACGGTGACCAAATTCACAAAGACAAATTGGTCATTATTATCGGCCTGAAAACTAATAATGGCAAGATCTCCTGCCTGTAATAGGCTGTCTTGGGCAGAAATTTTGAATGATATGGCCATCAATACCCATAAAGCCAAAATATTTTTCATAGGATAGATTTTCAAGAAAAATAGTTGACCAATCTTCCTAGCACAAGTGTTTTAGCAAAATTGGGCTAAAAATTGGGGCAAAATCAGTGTTTGACAGGTGCTGGCTTCCCGTTTTTTAGCGGTTCAGCATAAAATATTTTAAGGGGTAAATAAAAGAGGGAAGCACTAAATCAATGCATTTTTAGAGGAACTTATCCCCAGTTTCAAGGGAAAAAACAGCTATTTTCAACTATTTTTGAAAATACTGGGGAGAAACTTTTGAAAACATTTTGGTTTTTCACATTCAGCCATTACCTTTGCCGTCCGAAATTTTAAACGGATTAGAATGCCTACAATACAGCAATTAGTTAGAAAAGGTCGCGAAATAATCAGGGCTAAAAGTAAATCAAGAGCTTTGGATGCATGTCCTCAGCGCCGTGGTGTTTGTACCAGGGTTTACACAACTACTCCTAAGAAACCAAACTCTGCCTTGCGTAAGGTAGCTAAGGTTCGTTTGACCAACAAAGTGGAAGTTATCGCCTATATCCCTGGTGAAGGACATAACCTGCAAGAGCACAGCATCGTGTTGATTCGCGGTGGTCGTGTGAAGGATTTGCCAGGTGTGCGTTACCATATTGTACGTGGTAGCTTGGATACTGCCGGTGTAAAAGACCGTAAGAAGAGCCGTTCTAAATACGGTACTAAGAAAGAAAAAGCGAAAAAATAATCTCTTATAACAGCTGAGTAAAGTTTTAATACTTGAAGAAATTCAGCCCAATTAAAAATTAGCAGACATGCGTAAAGCACAAGCCAAAAAATTACCATTAGCACCAGACGGACGTTTCAACGATAAGTTGGTTACTCGTTTCATTAACAACTTAATGTGGCAAGGAAAAAAATCTACTGCAATCAATATTTTCTATGATGCAGTTGATAAAGTAACCAAAACCACCGGAGAAGACGGATACGAGGTTTGGAAAAAAGCTATTGCTAATGTTACTCCTGCTGTAGAAGTACGTAGCCGTAGAATTGGTGGTGCAACTTTTCAGATTCCTTCTGAAGTTCGTGCCGACCGTAAAATTTCTTTGAGCATGAAATGGTTGATCCGTTTCAGCCGCGAAAGAAATGGCCGTACCATGGCTGACAAATTAGCCAATGAGATTATGGCAGCAGCAAAAGGTGAAGGTGCCGCTTTCAAAAAGAAAGAAGATACCCACCGTATGGCAGAAGCCAACAAGGCTTTCTCTCACTTCAAGGTTTAATCGCTTCAAGCGTTAATATAGGCCCCGGAAATTCCGGGGCTTTTTTTATGTAGTAAACCCCTAATTATCCCCATCAGAATTAAATATGGGTGAACCCCTTGTTCAATCGGGATAATTGTTACCTTTGCCGCTCGAAAAATTTGAAGCGTACTTCAGAAAAACAAATCCTAAACAAGAACTCTTTATGGCGGACTTGAGACTACAACGAAATTTTGGTATTGCCGCGCACATTGATGCCGGTAAAACCACCACTACCGAGCGTATCCTGCGCTATACCGGTATGATTCACAAGATTGGGGAGGTGCACGATGGTGCGGCTACTACCGACTGGATGGAGCAAGAAAAGGAAAGAGGTATTACCATCACTTCTGCTGCGGTTAGTTGTGAGTGGAAATTCCCTACCAACAAGGGTACGGCTGATGCCAATACCAAATCATATTATTTCAACATCATTGATACTCCCGGTCACGTGGATTTCACCGTTGAGGTAGAGCGTTCTATGCGCGTACTTGACGGTTTGATTGCCTTGTTCTCTGCAGTAGACGGTGTGGAACCACAATCTGAAACAGTTTGGCGTCAAGCTAACCGTTACAAGGTTCCCCGTATTGGTTTTGTAAACAAAATGGACCGTTCTGGTGCCGATTTCTTAATGGTGGTTCACCAGGTGAAAGAAATGTTGGGTGCTAACGCTGTTCCTTTACAATTACCTATTGGTGCTGAAGATGACTTTATTGGTGTGGTTGACTTGATCACCATGAAAGGTGTTATTTGGGATATGGAAACGGAAGGTATGACCTTCAAAGAAATTCCTGTACCAGCTGATATGGTGGAAGAAGCCAATGAGTGGAGAGCTAAATTAATTGAAGCTGTTGCTGAATACGATGACAACTTGATGGAAAAATTCTTTGAAGACCCAGCTTCTATTACAGAAGATGAGGTTCACGAAGCTATCCGTAAAGCTTGTATTGATTTGAGCATTGTTCCAATGATGTGCGGATCTTCTTTCAAAAACAAAGGAGTTCAAACTGCTCTTGATGCGGTTTGCCGTTACTTGCCTAGTCCAATGGATGTGGAAGATACCGTAGGTACCAACCCTGAAACTGGTGAGCAAATTACTCGTAAGCCTAATGCAAAAGAACCATTTGCTGCCTTGGCTTTCAAAATTATGACTGATCCATTTGTGGGTCGTCTGGCATTCTTCAGATGCTATTCTGGTCACTTAGACGCTGGTTCTTATGTATTGAACGTAAGAAGTGGTAAGAAAGAGCGTATCAGCCGTATCATGAAGATGTTTGCTAACAAACAAAACCCAATTGATTTTATTGAAGCTGGTGATATTGCAGCAGCAGTAGGTTTCAAAGAAATCAAGACTGGAGATACTTTGTGCGATGAGAACCATCCTATTACTTTGGAGAACATGTTCATCCCTGAACCTGTAATCTCTGTAGCTGTTGAGCCTAAAACTCAAGCAGACGTTGATAAAATGGGTATGGCCATTGCCAAATTGGTAGAAGAAGATCCTACTTTGCGCGTTAAAACTGACGAAGATACTGGTCAAACAATCCTTTCAGGAATGGGAGAATTACACTTAGAAATCATCGTTGACCGTATGCGTCGCGAGTTCAAAGTAGAAATTAACCAAGGTAATCCTCAGGTAGCTTACAAAGAAGCATTTGGCAACAGCATTCAGCACCGCGAAGTGTTGAAGAAGCAGTCAGGTGGTAGAGGTAAGTTTGCCGATATCCAATTTGAGATTGGACCAGCTGACGAAGAGTGGCTGAAAGAAAACCCAGGAAAAGCTTTCCAATTTAAAAATGACCTCTTTGGTGGATCTATTCCTAAAGAATTTGTTCCAGCTATTCAAAAAGGTTTTGAAACCTCAATGGGTGTTGGTGTATTGGCAGGATATCCTGTAGTATCTATGAAAGTGCGTGTATTTGACGGTAGCTTCCACCAGGTGGATTCTGACGCCATGTCTTTTGAATTGTGTGCTAAATCCGGTTTCCGTGAAGCTGGCCGCAAAGCAAAACCAACTTTGTTGGAGCCAATCATGCGCGTAGAAGTAGTTACTCCTGATCAATACATGGGAGACGTTACTGGTGACTTGAACCGTAGACGTGGTATGTTAGAAGGTATGGACACTAGGGGTAATGCTCAGGTGATCAAGGCCAAAGTACCATTGAGTGAGATGTTTGGTTATGTAACCCAACTTCGTTCATTGTCTTCTGGTAGAGCTGCTTCAACCATGGAGTTTAGCCACTACAACCCAGCTCCAAACAATATTGCTGAAGAAGTAATTGCAAAAGCAAAGGGTAAAGTGAAGTCTGAAGACTAATTTTCAATAGTTTTTTATACGAGCCCCGTTCATTTTGAGCGGGGCTTTTTTTATCGCCCCAGGCGATTTTTGACAATTTTCAAGAGGAGCGCTGGGGATAAACCCGTGAATAACTCCCGCAAAACCCCGATTTGGGCATATTTTTTGGCTTTTTATAAAGAAATCCACAAAAAAGATGTAAAAATACTTGCCCAATCAAATACAGGCCCTTACCTTTGCAAACCCAAATCGACAGATTCAGAAGTTCTTTAAAAAATAACAATTGGATCTTGATCAACAGAAAAATGGGGTTTTGTCTATGTCTCAGAGAATCAGAATCAAATTGCAATCATACGATCACAACTTGGTAGACAAGTCTGCAGAGAAGATCGTAAAAACAGTTAGAAGTACAGGTGCAGTAGTTACAGGTCCTATTCCTTTACCTACTCACAAGAAGATCTTTACAGTTTTGCGTTCACCACACGTAAACAAGAAGAGCCGTGAGCAGTTCCAGTTGGCTACGCATAAGCGCCTATTAGATATCTACACTTCTTCTTCAAGAACAGTGGATGCGTTGAGCAAATTAGATCTGCCTTCTGGAGTAGAAGTAGAGATCAAAGCATAATCTGAGACCTAGGTCTTAGAAGCGGCAAAAAAAGTTCTTATCAATATCATCATCTGCCAACCCTTAACAGGAGAAAGCAGCTCTGATTCAAGAAAACCAAATGGTCCGGATAGCTCCGGTTTGAAAGACCAAATGGAACTAACATATAAACAGGCCCTTCGAGGTTTGTTTACTCCCGGTACTTCCTCTCCCTGTCAAATGGGAAACAACGGAAAAGGTCGGTAGTCAACAAGGATTGAATTTAGCTTCATCGGCTAGATGTCCTACATACCTCCGCGGGGCACAAACCGCAAAAAACGATGAAAGGTATTATTGGCAAAAAAATTGGTATGACCAGCATCTTCTCTACAGATGGCAAGCAAATAGCTTGTACCATCATTGAGGCTGGTCCAAATACCGTAACTCAGGTTAAAACTCCTGAAGTTGACGGTTACAGTGCACTTCAGTTAGCCTTCGGCGACAAGAAAGACAAGCACGCTACAAAAGCAGAGCTTAATCACTACGCAAAAGCTCAAACCTCCGCAAAAAAATTCGTAAAAGAATTCCGCAACTATTCCATCGAGAAAGCTCTTGGTGAAACCATCACATTAGACATCTTTGAAGAAGGTGAAAAAGTGGAAGTGGTTGGTACTACCAAGGGTAAAGGTTTTCAGGGTGTTGTAAAGCGCCACGGATTCTCCGGTGTGGGTGAAGCTTCCCATGGTCAGCACGATCGTCAGAGAGCTCCCGGTTCTATCGGTGGTTCATCTTATCCATCTAGGGTATTCAAAGGAATGAGAATGGCCGGACGTATGGGTAATGACAGGGTAATGCTAAAGGGTTTGAAAGTTGTGAAAATTTTCCCTGAAAAGAATTATATCCTGATCAGCGGTTCAGTTCCTGGACATAACGGATCAATCGTTTTAATCCAGAAGTAATCACAAACAAATCAGACAAAAATGCAAGTAGACGTATTAAATATAAAAGGAGAGAAAACCGGTAGAACGGTTGAATTGCCTGCTGAGGTATTTGGAATTGAACCAAATGATCACGTGATCTACCTGGCTGTTAAGCAGTATTTGGCTGCTGGTCGTCAAGGTACACACAAAGTGAAAACTCGTGCTGAGGTACAAGGTGCTAGCCGCAAGCTGCACAAGCAAAAAGGAACTGGTGGTGCTCGTAAGGGTAATATCCGTAACCCTTTGTACAAAGGTGGTGGTACCATTTTTGGACCAAAACCTCACTCTTACGATTTCAAATTGAACCGTAAAGTAAAAGACTTGGCTAAGATTTCTGCTTTGAGCCATAAAGCCAAAGACAGCGCTATCTATGTAATCGAAGACGTGAACATGGCAGCACCTAAAACCAAGGAATTGGTTGCAGCAATGCAAGCTTTAAACTTAAGCGATAAGAAAACATTGATTGTGTTACCTGAGTACAATGACAATTTGTACTTGAGCACTCGTAACGTACCAAATGTTGCTAGCACTTTGTTGGCTGACATTAATACTTACGAAATCATGAACGCGGATGTTTTGGTTCTTACTGAAGGAACCGCTAAGATCTTCGCTGATAATGACGCTGAAGTAGCAGCATAACCAAAATTGAATAACGTTTCAAAATATACAGATGAAACCGAGTGAAATATTAGTAAAACCGATTTTAACCGAAAAAGCAAACGCCCAGCAAGAAAAACTGCGCAAATACGCTTTCAGGGTTAGCCGCAAAGCTAACAAGCTTGAAATCAAGAAGGCAGTAGAAGAATTCTATGGTGTAAACGTTGTAGACGTAAACACAGTAGTTGTTCCTGGTAAAAACAAAACTCGCTATACAAAAGCTGGTTTTATCCAGGGTATGAAATCGGCTTATAAGAAAGCACTGGTAACAGTAGCTGAAGGCGAGACGATTGATCTTTACGCAAATATTTAATTTATAGCTGCGGAGCTGAAAAATCCGCTGATTAAAAGGAAAAACAAATGGCACTTAAAAAGTACAAACCGATTACAGCAGGTACCCGTTGGAGGGTAGGTAACGCCTATGCTGAAATCACTACCATGGATCCAGAGAAGAGTTTGCTGGAACCACAGAAAAACACTGCAGGACGTAACGTTCAAGGTCGCAGGGTTTCAAGATACATGGGCGGTGGAAACAAACACCACTACCGTATCATTGATTTCAAACGTAATAAGAAAGACATCAGTGCAACTGTATTGTCTATTGAATACGATCCAAACCGTACCGCTTTCATCGCCTTGGTTCAATACTCAGATGGTGAAAAACGTTACATCATTGCACCACAAGGTTTGCAAGTTGGAGCTACTGTAATTTCTGGCGACACTGTTGCTCCAGAAATTGGTAACGCTCTTTCTATGAAGAACATGCCATTGGGTACTAATATCCACAACATCGAATTGCAACCAGGTCAAGGTGGTAAAATGGCTAGAAGTGCTGGTTCATCTGCACAGTTAGCCAACAAAGAAGAGAAATACGCAGTCTTGAAAATGCCTTCTGGCGAATTGAGAAAAGTATTGATCAACTGTTACGCTACCGTAGGTGTGGTTTCTAATAGCGATCACAACTTGGAAACTGCTGGTAAAGCTGGTAGGAATCGTTGGAAAGGAGTTCGCCCTCGTGTTCGTGGTGTTGCCATGAACCCAGTAGATCACCCGATGGGTGGTGGTGAGGGTAGGGCCTCCGGTGGTCACCCACGCTCTAGAAATGGTAAATACGCAAAAGGCGAAAAGACCAGGACTAAAGGAAAGGGTAGCGATAAGCTGATCATCCAAAGAAAAGATGGTAAAAAATTAGCTAAGTAATTAGCTCGGAAAATAAATCACTAACAGACCAGTAAACTTATAACTATTATGGGTCGTTCGATTAAAAAAGGTCCTTACGTAGACGCAAATTTGGAAGAGAAAGTTGTTGCGATCAACGATGGTAAATCAAAGAAAGGTGTTATCAAAACCTGGAGCCGTCGCAGCACAATCACTCCTGATTTCGTTGGACACACTTTTGCAGTACACAACGGTAACAAATTTATCCCTGTTTATGTAACAGAGTTTATGGTAAGCCATAAGTTAGGTGAATTTGCTCCTACTCGTAACTTCAGAGGTCACGCAGGAACTAAGAAATAAATCATTTTTGAGCCGCTTGTAAAATCGGTTCACAAATAAGAAACCAAAAGAAAATGGAAGCAGTAGCTAAACTGAACAATTATCCTACAGGTCCACGCAAAATGCGTTTGCTGGCCGATGTGATCCGTGGAATGGAAGTGGAAAAAGCTTTGGCCATTCTGGAGCATCACCCTCAACACAATGCCACTCCTCTTGCAAAATTGCTGAAGAGTGCCATTAACAACTGGGAGCAGAAGAACAGCGGATCTAGCGCTGCCGACAGCAGCCTAGTGGTGAAAACAATATTCGTAGATGGCGGCAGGGTTTTGAAACGGATGCGTCCGGCTCCTCAGGGTCGTGGCTACCGAGTTCGCAAGCGCAGCAACCACGTAACATTAATAGTAGATTCTAAAAACTAATTGTAAAACCATTATATGGGTCAGAAAGCAAATCCAATTGGTAACAGGTTAGGTATCATCCGCGGATGGGAAAGCAACTGGTATGGTAGTAAGAAAGACTACGCATCAAAGTTGATTGAGGATCATAAGATCCGTACTTACCTGAATGCCCGTATCAACAAAGGTGGTATCGCAAAGATTGTAATCGAGCGTACTTTAGGTAAGCTGATTGTAACCATCCACACTTCCAAACCAGGTATCATCATCGGTAAAGGTGGTGGAGAAGTAGACCGTATTAAGGAAGAGTTAAAGAAATTGACTGGTAAAGATGATGTTCAAATCAACATCCTTGAAATCCGTCGTCCAGAATTGGATGCGAATATCGTAGGAGACACCATCGCTAGGCAAATCGAAAACCGTATCAACTTTAAGCGTGCAACTAAGATGGCCGTTGCCTCTACACTCCGCATGGGTGCTGAAGGTATCAAGGTTAAATTGAGTGGTCGTTTGGGTGGTGCTGAAATCGCTCGTTCTGAAGAATTCAAGCAAGGCCGTGTTCCTTTGCATACTTTCCGTATGGATATTGATTATGCCAACGTGTTTGCACAAACCGTTTATGGTAAAATTGGTATCAAAGTATGGATTTGTAAAGGCGAAGTGTTGGGCAAGCGCGAACTGAACCCCAATTTTGTTGGTGGTAAGAACGACATGAGCGACAGAAGAGCTGGCGAAGAAAGAAGACCTGGTGGAGACCGCCGCGATGATCGCAGAGGTGGTGGAGACCGTGGTGGTAGAGGCGGAGATAACCGCGGTGGTAACGCCGGTGGTGGAAGAGATAACAGGAGATAATCAAACCGGTGTTTAGCACCGATTTAAAATAAGTTGAATAGCCCAAACCGGTAACGGCCAAGGTCATCCAAAAAACAAAAGAACATGTTACAACCTAAAAGAAGTAAACATAGGAAACAGCAGAAAGGCCGCATTCGCGAAGTTGCAAAGCGTGGTACTTCCATCTCTTTCGGATCATTCGCTTTAAAAGCGTTGGAACCAATTTGGTTGACCAACCGTCAAATCGAATCAGCCCGTCAGGCGATGACCCGTGCTATGAAGCGTGAAGGGAATGTATGGATCCGTGTATTTCCTGACAAGATTGTTACCCGCAAACCTGCCGATGTGAGGATGGGTAAAGGTAAGGGTAACCCTGAATTCTGGGCAGCAGTAGTTGAACCAGGTCGTATCATCTTTGAGTGCGACGGTGTAACCGAAGCAACTGCAAAAGAAGCTATGGAACTGGCCGCTCAGAAATTACCAATTGCAACCAAATTCTGTGTAAGAAGAGATTTGCAAGCTTAATCTAAAAAATGCATTTGCAATGGCAAACAAACAAACATACGATTTTAATAAAAGCCTGAAAGATCTGAATGTAACAGACCTGAAAGCTAAGATCTCTGAAGACCAATTAAGGTTGAAAAAGCTTGAGTTCGCTCACGCCATTTCTCCTCTTGAAAACCCGATGAATATTCGCGGTCTTAGAAGAGACATCGCCCGTTTACAGACGGAATTGAAGAAAAAAGAACTGGGTCTTTAAACCATAAAAGTTAAGTAATGGAAGAAAGAAATTTGCGCAAAACAAGGGTTGGCGTTGTAACCAGCGACAAGATGGACAAAACTATCACAGTTGCGGTTGAAAGAAAAGTAAAACACCCAATCTACGGTAAGTTCGTAAAGAAAACAACCAAGTTCCATGCTCATGACGAGAAGAGCGAAGGTGGTATTGGCGACGTGGTGAAAATCATGGAAACCAGACCATTAAGCAAAACTAAGCGTTGGAGACTAGTGGAAATTGTAGAGAAAGCTAAGTAATTGGCTTTACATGCCCTGCGCAGTTGCTATGCAATCGCCAGAGCCTCTGAAAATAAAATTGTAAAAGTCAAGACTTAGGTCTAGGCACAAAGTTTAAAAAAATGATCCAGCAAGAAAGCAGATTAAATGTAGCTGATAACAGTGGCGCTAAAGAAGTGCTTTGTATCAGGGTACTTGGGAACAGCGGACAGGATTATGCCGGTATAGGTGATAAGATTGTAGTGAGTGTGAAAGCGGCCATTCCAGCAAGTGCTGTAAAGAAAGGTACTGTATCAAAAGCGGTTATCGTTCGTACCAAGAACAAATTGCGTAGAAAAGACGGTTCTTATATCCGTTTTGACGATAACGCAGTGGTATTGTTGAACAACTCAGACGAGCCTCGTGGTACCCGTATCTTCGGACCAGTTGCCCGTGAGCTTCGCGATAAGGGATATATGAAAATTATCTCCCTGGCACCAGAGGTACTGTAATAAATAAATTTTTAGTTAAGCGTTTAGCGTTTAGCATCCAGCTTTAAGCATATAACAATGAGTAACAGATTTAAACCCAAATTCAACATCAAGAAAGGCGACACTGTTGTGGTGATAGCCGGTGATGACAAGGACTTGAAAAAGCCCCGCAAAGTTTTGGAAGTGATCATCGATAAAGGTCGTGTAGTTGTTGAAGGTGTAAACATCGTCACCAAGCACACTAAACCATCTGCCCAAAATACTAAGGGTGGTATCGTAAAGATTGAAGCAGCCATCAACATCAGCAATGTACAGTTGTGGGATGCTAAAACAAGCGCGCCAACAAAAGTTACCCGCACAAGGGAAAGCGGAAAATTAGTTCGTATATCTAAAAAATCAGGGGAGGTAATCAAATAATGAGTACTGTAAAATACACTCCGAGATTAGCAGACAAGTACACCAAAGAGGTTGTACCTGCTTTGATGAAAAAGTTTGCTTACACTAGCGTAATGCAAGCTCCTAAATTGGAAAAAATCTGTGTTAACCGTGGCGTTAATGGTGCGGTAACAGATAAGAAATTGGTAGACATTGCCGTTGATGAGTTACAAACCATCACTGGACAGAAAGCCGTTCCTACAATTTCCAAGAAAGACATTTCTAACTTCAAACTCCGTAAGGGAATGCCAATTGGTGCCCGCGTGACTTTGAGAGGTGAAAAAATGTTTGAATTCTTAGATCGTTTAGTATCTGTGGCTTTGCCTCGTGTACGTGACTTCAAAGGAATTTCTGACAAAGCTTTTGATGGCCGTGGTAATTATACATTAGGTGTAACTGAACAAATCATCTTCCCTGAAATCGACATCGATAAAGTGAACAAGATTACTGGTTTAGATATCACTTTTGTGACTACCGCTCAAACCAACGAAGAAGCATACGAATTGTTGAAAGAGCTGGGAATGCCTTTCAAAAACATCAAAAAAGACAATAACTAATAATACCAAATCATGGCAAAAGAATCAGTAAAAGCCAGACAAAGAAAGCGTGAAGCAATGGTTGCTAAATATGCAACTAAAAGAGTAGCATTGAAAGAAGCCGGCGACTACGCAGCTTTGGATCTGCTTCCAAAAAACGCTTCTCCTGTACGTTTAAAGAACCGTTGCCAGTTGACTGGCCGTCCTAAAGGATACATGAGATACTTTGGACTGTCTAGGATCATGTTCCGCGACATGGCTTTGAACGGAATGATTCCAGGTGTTAAAAAGGCAAGCTGGTAAAATGCTCTCCCTCACGGGATAGATACAAACAAAATTTAGAACTGATTTAATACAATATTATGGTAACTGATCCTATAGCAGACTTCTTAACCAGAATTCGCAACGCGCAGATGGCTGGACACAGGATTGTTGAAATTCCTGCTTCTAACCTGAAAAAGCGTTTGACTGAAATCTTGTATGACCAAGGTTATATCTTGAAGTACAAGTTTGAAGATGACAACAAGCAAGGTTTGATCAAGATTGCGTTGAAGTACGACCCCAATACCAAACAACCTGCTATTCAGGTATTGGAAAGGGTAAGCCGTCCAGGTCTTCGTCAATATGCTAAGCCTGCTGAAATCAAACGCGTAATCAACGGTTTGGGTGTAGCTATCTTGAGTACTTCAAAAGGAGTATTGACAGATAAGCAAGCCAAAGCGGAGAACGTGGGTGGTGAAGTACTTTGTCATATCTATTAATAGAAAGGCCTCTGGCCCCAATATATCCGGCCTGACAATTAAGCTTTTAGTCGGAGCTGAACACGGACCGGGATTTTCTCATCATTAATTTTTGAACGACTATGTCTAGAATTGGTAAACAACCGGTAGTAATACCAGCAGGAGTGAAAATCAGCGTTGCTGCTGATAACACCCTTACAGTGAAAGGCCCTAAAGGCGAACTGAAACAAGCAATTGACAGGGATATCACTGTAGAAATTACAGATGCTCAATTAGAATTGAAGCGTCCAACTGATCAAATTCGTCACCGCGCAATGCACGGTTTGTACCGTTCATTGGTGTCTAATATGGTGAAAGGTGTAACTGAAGGTTTCAAGAAAGACTTGGAATTGGTAGGGGTAGGTTATAAAGCTGTTAACACTGGTAACACATTGGATTTGGCTTTAGGTTATTCTCACAACATCATTTTTGAAGTTCCTTCTGAAATGAAAGTGACCACTTTAACTGAAAAAGGTCAAAACCCTAAAATCTTCTTAGAAGGTATTGACAAACAATTGGTTGGTCAAGTTGCTGCTAAATTAAGAAGCTTACGTAAGCCTGAACCATACAAAGGAAAAGGTGTGAAATATCAAGGTGAAATCCTGAGAAGAAAAGCAGGTAAGTCAGCTGGTAAATAAGCGTAAGGGATAACATTAACACTAACAGGCATCCGGCAGAATCGGGTGTTATAAAAATAAACAAGATGAATTCTAAATTGGTTCAAAGGCAAAAAATCAGGTATCGCATCCGCAAGAAGGTTGCTGGTACTGCAGTAAAACCACGCCTTTCAGTTTTTAGAAGCAATGCAGAGATCTATGCACAATTGATCGATGATGATAATGCTGTTACATTGGCTTCTGCCTCTTCAAGGGACAAAGATATTGCCGCTCAAAAAGTTACCAAAGTTGAGAAATCTAAAATGGTAGGAGCTGCAATTGCTACAAAAGCCGTTGCATTAGGTTTAACCGCTGTTGTTTTTGACAGAGGTGGTAACCTTTACCATGGTCGTGTAAAATCAGTTGCTGATGGTGCCAGGGAAGCTGGTCTTCAATTCTAATTTGCTAACAACAATTAATAGTTAGATAAATGTCTAAAGTAAACGTAAATAAGGTGAAAGCAGGTGGTGACATGGAACTCAAAGAAAAAGTAGTTGCCATTAACCGCGTAGTTAAAACCACTAAAGGTGGACGTACCTTCAGCTTTTCTGCTCTAGTAGTAGTAGGAAACGGTGCTGGTATTGTTGGCCAAGGTCTTGGTAAAGCAAAAGAAGTACAAGAAGCAATTGCTAAAGGTATTGATGACGCTAAGAAAAACTTGACCAAAGTTCCTGTAATGCATGGTACTATTCCTCACGAACAGTGGGCTAAAGAAGGTGCTGCAAAAGTTTTGATTAAGCCAGCTGCACACGGAGCGGGAGTTATCGCGGGAGGCAGCATGCGTGCTGTTCTTGAAAGCGCTGGTATCACCGACGTTCTTGCAAAAAGCTTGGGTTCAGCTAATCCACACAACGTGGTTAAAGCTACCATCAAAGCGCTTGGTTTGTTGAGAGAGCCAGTACAAGTTGCAAAAACTCGTACGGTGAAACTGTCAAAAGTATTTAACGGATAATCCGAAAAAGATATTACATGAAAAAGATCAAGATCACACAAGTAAAAAGCGGTATCGACAGACCAGAGCGTCAAAAATTAACTTTGAAAGCCCTTGGCTTGAAAAAGTTGAACGCTTCTAAAGAAGTTGAAGCCACTCCACAGATCCTAGGTATGGTTAACAAAGTTAGCCACTTGGTGAAAGTTGAAGAGGTAGCTTAATCAACAAAAGATTTAGGAAAGCATAGTTGTATTTTATACTGCTATCTTTCCTATTTTTACGTTTTATATTTAACAACACGCGAGGGGTGATTCCCCGCTAAGTACAAAATCAAATTCTGATGAAATTACACACACTCAAGCCAGCAGCTGGCTCAGTTCACAAGGAAAAACGTATTGGTAGAGGTGAAGCATCCGGTAAGGGTGGTACTTCTACAAAAGGTAACAAGGGTGGTCAAAGCCGTGCAGGTTACAAGAGCAAAATGGCTCACGAAGGTGGTCAGATGCCAATTCAACGTCGTATTCCTAAGCGTGGATTTAAGAATGCTAACCGTGTAGAATACAAAGTATTCAATCTTGGTCAATTGGATCAATTGGTAGAAAAATATGGTTTCACAGAGATTTCTTTGGAGAACTTATATATCAATGGTTTAATCAGCCGCACTGATAGGGTAAAAATTCTTGCCACAGGTGAATTGAAAGCAAAACTTTCTTTCAAGGTGAACAAATTAAGCGACAAAGCCAAAGCAGCTATTGAAGCAGCAGGTGGAAGCGTTGAAATAGTAAAGTAATTTTACTGTAACTTTCCAGACGCATCGGTGATGCGTCTTTTTTGGTTATGGATATTAACTTCTAACAAATAGTATCAGTGAAAAAATTAGTTCAGACTTTAAAGAATATATGGGCCATCGAAGAGCTGCGTAACAAGATTGTTATCACGTTGGCACTGGTGCTTACCTACCGTATTGGTAACCACATTGTTTTACCTGGTTTGGATCCAAACGGGATTGAAGCTGCACAGCAAGCTTCTAAAAGCAATGGTTTACTAGGTATTTTTGACATGTTTGCAGGTGGTGGTTTTTCACAAGCCTCTATCCTTGCATTGGGTATTATGCCTTACATCTCCGCTTCTATCTTTATGCAGTTGATGACCATCTTGGTTCCTCAATTACAGAAAGTTCAGAAAGAGGGAGAAAGTGGTCGTAAAAAAATCAATCAATGGACACGTTACCTGACTGTGATTGTAACCATCTTTCAGGCAGCTGCCTATGTTGGTTATTTGAATAGTCCAGGATATGCAGAAGCTATCTTGGTTGCTTACAAACCCTTCTTCTGGTTCTCTACCATTTTGACACTTACTGCAGGTACCCTGTTTGTAATGTGGTTAGGAGAGAAAATCCAAGACAAAGGTTTGGGTAATGGTACTTCTATTATTATCATGGTTGGTATCTTGGCTCGTCTTCCACAAAATATTGTTCAAGAATTTAGCGCCAAAGGCCAGAAAGGTGGCGGTGGTTTGTTGATCTTCTTGATTGAGATTGCCATCTTAGTAACCGTGATTATGGCTTTGATTATCTTAGTTCAGGGTGTTCGTAAGATTCCTGTAAACTATGCTAAGCAAATCATTGGTAACCGTCAATTTGGTGGTGCACGTCAGTTCTTGCCTATTAAGGTAAACAGTGCTGGTGTTATGCCAATCATCTTTGCACAGGCCATCATGTTCTTGCCTACCTTGGTTTCTTTTACGAATATTGATTCAGCACAAGGTATTGTTAGAATCTTCAATGACCATAGCAATGTTTGGTACATGGTTATCTATTCTGTAATGGTAATTGGATTTACTTTCTTGTATACTGCTTTGATCTTTAACCCTAAGCAAATCTCTGAAGACCTAAAACGCAACAATGGTTTTGTACCTGGTGTAAAGCCTGGTCAACCTACTGCTGATTATATTGGTTCTATCATGGATAAGATTACTTTACCGGGAGCCATTTTCTTGGCCTTGGTTGGTATCATGCCAGGTTTTGCTCAGCGTTTAGGTGTTACACAAGGTTTCAGCTCTTTCTTTGGAGGTACTTCTCTATTGATTATGGTTGGTGTAATCTTAGATACCTTACAGCAGATTGAAACACATTTATTGATGCGTCAATACGATGGATTAATGAATAGCGGAAGGGTTCAAGGACGTCAAACAGTGTCTACCTCCACTATCTAATCTAATCAACGATAATGGTAAACCTGTTGGGCTAGTCCTAACAGGTTTATTTTTTTAGAACATGAGCAGAAGAAGCAATATGATTATCCATAAAACGGAAGCAGAAATAGCGCTAATGAAAGACGCGGCAATGTTGGTAAGTAAAACACTTACTGAAGTTGCCAAAATTTTAAAGCCTGGAGTCACTACTTTAGACATTGATAAGCTTTGTGTAGATTTTGTAAAAGAACATAATGCTATTCCTTCTTTTTACAATTACCATGGATATCCGCACAATATCTGTGCTTCTGTGAATGATGTTGTTGTACACGGGTTTCCTAATAGCACAGCACTTAAAAACGGAGACATTATTTCAATTGATATGGGCGTTATTCTAAAAGGATGGCATGGTGATCATGCTTATACTTTTATCATGGGTGACGTTGCTCCTGAGATCTTGCAATTGGTAAAAGTGACCAAGGAATCTTTGTATAAAGGCATAGAAAAAGCGGTGATCAATAATCGCGTGGGCGATATTTCTTTTGCCATACAAGACCATACCGAACGCAAATACGGCTATGGTGTAGTTAGAGAATTAGTAGGTCATGGCTTGGGCAGAAGTTTACACGAAGACCCACAAGTACCCAACTATGGCAAACGTGGAACCGGTCATAAGATGAAAGAAAATTTGGTACTAGCTATTGAACCCATGATTAACCTTGGTGGTAGAGAAGTCTTTACCGATGTTGATGGTTGGACTGTTAGAACCCAAGATGGAAAACCATCTGTTCATTTTGAACACGATGTTTGTGTTAAGCGCAATCAAGCTTTAATTCTTTCTGACTATAGTATTATTGAAGCGGCAGAAAAAGCCAATCCATATTTGAATAGTTCCTACTACTAATACTGGGGGCTTTTGTAACTTAGACCCAAAGAGAACAAGACATGCAAAAAAATGGAATCCTTGGGTTATTAGTTTTTTTATGTACTTCTGCATTGGCGCAATCGCCTGCAACCCTTGCTATCAGAGACTATCGGGTTAAACAAGAACACCGATGGTTAAAAGAATACCAATCCTTTCTGTCAATTCCCAATCTGGCATCGGACAAATCCAATATGGATAAAAATGCCCAGACTATTTTGCAAATGATGCAAGCAAGGGGCATTGGTAGCCTACAGCTATTACCAGCCAAAACTCCTGGTGTAGCTCCTGCAGTATATGGAGAAGTACTTACACCAGGTGCAAAGCAAACCATCATCTTTTATGCCCACTACGATGGGCAACCAGCCGATAGTACCAAGTGGTTTAAAGGATTACATCCCTTTAAACCAACACTCTTTAATGGCTCTTTAGAACAAAATGCAAGTCCCATATCCTGGCCTTCAGATCAAGAGCCCATTAACCCAGATTGGCGTATTTATGCTCGCGGTGCCTCTGATGACAAAGCCGGCGTGATGTCTATTCTTTCTGCCTATGAAGCCATTGTTGCAACGGGTATGAAAACTCCCTATAATTTGAAATTCTTTTTTGAGGGAGAAGAAGAAGCAGGCTCAGATCACTTATTTGAAATACTCCAAAGCAATAAGCAATTACTAGCATCAGATATTTGGATTATTTGTGACGGACCAGTTCATCAATCTGGAAAAAAAGCGGTCATATTTGGCGTGAGAGGTGATGCACATGTTGAACTAACCGTGTATGGTAGTAAGCGCCCTTTACATAGTGGACACTATGGTAATTGGGCACCCAATCCGGCCAATCTATTAACACATCTATTAACGTCTATGAAAGACGAAAATGGAAGGGTATTGATTAAAGGATTTTATGACGATGTAACGCCGCTTTCGGCTAAAGAAAAACAAGCCCTAGCAGCCATACCAGCCCCAGATGCACAGATGAAAAATGAATTAGGATTCTTGCAACAAGAAAATAGTAATTGGTCTTTATCAGAAGCCTTGTTACAACCATCCCTAAACATCAATGGAATACAAAGTGCCAATGTAGGTAAGCTATCTAGCAATGTAATTCCAACTACTGCTACCGCATCCATTGACCTTAGATTGGTATTAGGAAATGACTTTAGGAAACAACAATTGAAGTTAGTAGAACACGTAAAATCACAAGGCTATTTTGTAACGGATCAAGACCCAACAGAAGCCCAGAGAAAGCAATACAGCAAGATTGCCAAGATTCAACTCAGTGACGGATATAATGCACAAAGAACATCTATGGATTTGCCCATTGCACAACAAATTATTAAGGCGGTTCAATCAACCACAGCAGATCAAGTGGTGTTAATGCCATCGGTTGGTGGTAGTCTTCCGCTTTTTGTTTTTGAAAGAGAATTAAAAGCAAAAACCATTACGGTACCTGTTGCCAATCATGACAATAACCAGCACGCAGAAAATGAAAACATTCGTCTGAAAAATCTTTGGAATGGGATTGAAACTTTTGCTGCCATCATGCTTATGAAATAATACCATGTCTAAAAAATTGATTGTTATAGGTGGAGGGGCAGCTGGTTTTTTCTGCGCTGTGAATGCTGCAAGATTGCATCCAAATCTAGAAGTGTTGCTGCTAGAAAAAAGTAATAAATTATTGTCTAAGGTTAAGATAAGTGGTGGAGGAAGGTGTAATACAACCCATGCCTGTTTTGAAATTGGAGACCTTGTAAAAAAATATCCAAGGGGACAACAGTTTCTAAAAAAATCTTTTCATTGGTTTAATACCAATGATACCATTGAATGGTTTGAGCAGCGGGGAGTGGCATTGAAAACGGAGCAGGACGGTAGAATGTTTCCAACTACTAATGATTCCCAAACCATCATTAATTGTTTGTTGCAGGAGGCGGATAAATACCAAGTAAAAGTTGTTTTGCAAACAGAAGTAATTTCCATTAAAACAGAAAACGGATTTCAACTCCAAACAGCAAATGGGAAAAGCTATCATTGTGAATTTCTTTGTGTGGCTACTGGTGGTTATCCCAAAGCAACCATGTTTGAATGGCTATTTTCTTTGGGGCATCAAATAGAAAACCCAGTTCCATCATTGTTTACATTTAATTTACCAAAGCATCCCATTACAGCACTCATGGGAGTTGCAGTAGAAAGGGCTCAAGTAAAAATTAACGGAACCAAATTGGCAGAAGAAGGACCATTGCTTATAACCCATTGGGGACTAAGTGGTCCCGTAGTACTAAAGCTTTCTGCCTGGGGGGCTAGACAACTAGCAGAGGCTTCTTACCAATATCAGATTACGGTGAATTGGGTGCCTGATTATCATGAAAATAGTTTAAGAGAAGCATGGCATGGTTTGAGAACAGAACTTTCTGCACAAAAATTAGCTAATAGAAATCCCTTTGGATTGCCCACAAGATTATGGTCCTATTTACTAGAAACTGCTGGAGTGAATCCGGAAAATAGATGGGCAGACCTTGCGTCTAAAGAACAAAATAAATTGATTCAAGTATTAACAGGTCAGGTATTTCAGGTAAATGGGAAAACCACTTTTAAAGAAGAGTTTGTGACCTGTGGTGGAATTAAGTTATCAGAAATTGACCCCAATACCATGATGAGTAGAAAAATCCCCAACCTCTTTTTTGCAGGGGAGGTCATGGATATAGATGGTGTTACCGGAGGTTTTAATTTTCAAAATGCTTGGACTTCTGGTTTTATAGCTGCCAAACAAATTAGTAGGGAGGCATAAAAAACGGCCCCATATGAGGCCGTATAAACTATTTCTTAATTATCCTTTTTTCTTTGGGGTTGCAGGAGCTTTATTCTCTTTGTAACGCATATCTGGTGTGCCATCTTTTTTGGTTGGTCCAGCCGCTTTAGCGCCTTCTTTGTTTTCTTTATATCTCATGTCTGGAGTGCCATCTTTTTTAGTTGGGGTTGCTGATTTTGCAGCTGGAGCGGCTTTTTCCACTTTTGCGCCAGCAGCTTTTGCGTCTGTTTTTGTTTGGGCAACACTCATGCCTATCATACATATGAAGGCCGTCAGGGTAAGTAACATTTTTTTCATGGCAATAATTTTTTGAGTTCAATTTAATCATAGCAAAGATCTTTCCCAATTTATATAACTTATTCTTTCATTAAATTATGATAAATGTTATTGTTAGAAAACCCAATTCTGATCAATTTGCAACCTGTTAAACCCTGCTACCACTAAAGAATTCTTGCAAGAATGCCCAAGATTGATTAAATTAAACACTCAAATTGTCTATATGAGAAAAGTAAGCGATATCCTAAAAAGAAAAGGAAATAAAGTAAGTGCTGTTTCCCCAGATCTTACCGTGATAAAAGCCTTAGAACTAATGGCAGAACAAAATATTGGTTCATTGGTGGTGATGGATGGAGACAAATTTTTGGGCATTATTACGGAAAGGGACTATTCCCGTAAGGTAATTCTAAAAGGCAGGCATTCTAGTGAAACACCTGTTGGAGAAATCATGACAACCGATTTTCCGCCAGTTGCGCCGCAAGACAGTGTTGAAAAGTGCATGCAACTAATGAGCACCAAGCATATTCGCTATTTGCCTGTTTACGAATCAGACAAATTGATTGGAATTATTTCTATTAATGACGTAGTCACAGAAACTATACTCAATCAACAGGAAACCATCTCTCAATTACAGACCTATATACAATCTTAAAATTAGACATCCTTTTTTCAAACCGGTGAAACCTTGTTCACCGGTTTTTTTGTGCCTTTACCCTAGGTTTTGTTCAGATTTATATAATCCGAACAAGTTTTTTTGCAGCTTTCTATACAAGAGTTACAGAATAGACTGTTTTACGCTATTTTTAGAGGGTGACTATTCAACCAATCCTATCAACCAGTCAAATATGAAAGCATTCCCATCGGCCCTTTTGGCCGGAAGCCTGACCTTATTTTTATTGCCATCCTGCAAGGACAAAACGGAAGCCCCTGCGGCACTTAACCCAGAAGTGAATGTGATAACAGTTGGTCAACAAACCATCCCTTTTTTCTCTGAATACGTTGGAGAAACCTTTGGTCAAGAAGACATTCAAATTCAATCAAGGGTAGAAGGTTGGATCACCGGCATCCACTTTAAAGAAGGTGATATGGTTCAAAAGGGTCAATTGTTGTATACCATTGATGACCTGCCCATTAAAAATAAAATAGACCAAGCACAGGCCAATCTAGCACAGGCTAATACTGCCAAAGTGAAAAACAAGGCTGAACTAGATAGGGTACAACCCCTCACAGCCATGCACGCCCTAAGTCAAAGAGACCTTGATGCTGCAAAAGCCAATTATGAAGCTTCTTTGTCTCAGGTAGATGCAGCATCTGCGGCATTGCGCAATAGTAAAATTGAATTAGAATACACCAGAATCACTTCTCCTATTACTGGCGTAATTGGTATCTCTAAAGTGTTGGTAGGGGACTATATTGGAAAATTAAATACGGGAGGCCCTTTAAATACAGTTTCATCTATTGGTAAAATGCGTGTTCGATTCTCTATTACAGAAGATGAGTATTTGATGTTTGCCAAACGCAAAGCTGGAAACTCTCACAAGATTTTGCAAGACCAACTGTCTGCACAATTGCTCTTGAGTGATGGCTCTGTGTATAGTGAAAAAGGAAATATTAGTTTGTCTAATAGGCAAATTGATCCAGCAACAGGATCATTATTGGTACAAGCAGAATTTCCTAATCCACAAAATTTACTCAAACCCGGTCAATACGTAAAACTGCGTTTACAAACCGATGAGTTCAAAGACGCGGTTTTAATACCACAACAAGCCGTTAGTCAGATTCAAAATCTATTTCAAGCATTTGTACTCAATGATAGTGGTATGGTCAAACCAACTGTGATTCAAACTGGTAAACGAATTGGAAGTAATTGGATTATTACAAGTGGGTTGAAACCTGGAGACAAAGTGGCCATTTTGGGAAGTATGGTGGTTAAGCCAGATGTGGTGATTAAAGCAAATCCTGTTCCTTGGAATTATGATTCCACTTCTAAACAATAATCTTATCCCTAACTGATTTATATGAGTGAATTTTTTATACGCCGGCCAATAGTAGCCATGGTCATTTCCATATTCATTGTGATTATGGGGTTATTGACACTACAAGGAATTCCGGTTGCAAAATATCCAGATATTACTCCACCCATGGTGCAAGTGCAGGCTTCTTATACAGGTGCCAATGCGGTAGACATGGAACAAACTGTTGCTACGCCCATTGAACAACAAGTAAATGGAGTAGAAAATATGTTATACATGAAGTCTGTGAACTACAATGGTTCAATGACTTTGCAAGTGTCTTTTGAAGTAGGTACTGATTTGGACGTTGCCAATATGCTTACCCAAAATAGGGTATCCAGGGCCAATCCATTCCTGCCTCCCGAGGTTATCAACTTAGGGGTGAACGTAAAGAAATCATTGACTTTTCCATTGATGATGTTCTCTGTTTATTCTCCATCAAAATCATACAACGCAGACTTTATCAACAACTATGCTTTTATCAACTTGATTGATGAGTTGAAAAGGATTAAAGGGGTAGGTGATGTGTCTGTGATGGGTAGTTCAGAATATGCCATGCGTATTTGGGTAAAACCTGATCGTTTAGCCAAATTAAAGATCACTGCATCTGATGTTATGAATGCCATTAAAGCACAAAATAATATTGTGCCGGGTGGTGCTTTTGGCGATGCGCCTTCTAAACCAGGCGTACAAAATACCTATACGGCTACTTTGCAACAACGCTTGGTTTCAGAAGAAGATTTTGGCAATATCTTACTTAAATCCAATGCAAATGGTGCTCAAGTAAGATTGAAAGATGTAGCAAGGATTGAGTTGGGATTACAGATGTATAATCTTAGCTCCAACTTAAATGGTAGCCCTTGTGCGGCCATTGCTATTTATCAGATTCCAGGATCCAATGGTTTAGACGTAGCCAACAAAGCAAAAGCTAAAATGGATGAATTAAAGTCTAGGTTCCCACAGGGCTTAGATTATACAACTAGCTTAGATACAACTCAGGCTATCACTGTTGGTATTGAAGAAGTATTACATACTTTATTTGAAGCAGTAATTCTAGTAATCTTGGTAGTGTTCTTATTCTTACAAGACTGGAGAGCTACTTTAATTCCTTTGTTAACCGTACCTGTTTCTTTGATTGGTACGTTTATAGTTTTTCCATTACTGGGATTCTCTGTAAACCAATTGTCACTTTTGGGAATGGTATTGGCCATTGGTCTAGTGGTGGATGATGCCATTGTGGTGGTGGAAGCCGTGATTCATGAAATGGAACATGGACTCAATCCCAAAGAAGCTACTAGTAAAGCCATGAAAGAAGTAGGAGGGCCAGTTGTGGCCATTGCCGTAATTCTTTGTGCGGTATTTATTCCTGTGGCATTGTCTGGTGGCATTACGGGTAGGCTATACCAACAATTTGCCATTACCATTGCCATCTCGGTAGCACTATCAGCTTTTAATGCCTTGACCTTAAGCCCTGCACTAGCAGCCATCTTACTCAAGCCCAAAAAACCAAGCAAAGGATTATTACAAAGATTCTTTGATGGCTTTAATAAATACTTTGACAAGTTTACCAATGGCTATGTAAAAGTGGCCAGTTTTGCAGCAAGAAGATTATTCTTAACTGTCATGATTTTATTAGGTATTTGTGTAGCTACTGGATACCTAGCATTTAAAGTACCTGGAGGATTTGTTCCTGAGGAAGATGAAGGTTATTTTATGCTAGCCATTCAATTGCCAGATGCTGCTTCTAAGGATAGAACGGAAGTCATTTCTAAAAAAGTGGAATCCTATTTTAAGGGCATGGAAGAGATTAGTTCTTACACAGCTATTAACGGATTCAACATTTTATCTGGTACTGCAACGCCCAATTCAGCAATGGCATTTATTAGCTTAAAACCATGGGACGAAAGGCATAAAACGGTTGCCCAGATAGTCAATGAAATGAATGGGGTATTAGCCAAAAACATTACGGAAGCAACCGTGATTGTATTTGGTCCACCACCAATACAGGGTCTAGGTTCTGGAGCTGGTTTTACCATGATGTTGCAAGACAAAGCGGGTAAGTCTCCCCTTTATTTGGCACAACAAACTCAACGCTTTATTGCCATTGCTTCTAAGCGCCCAGAGATTGGTAAAATCTATACCTTGTTTAGACCGATTGTACCTCAAAAATCTATTCAGGTAGACAAAGAGAAAGTACAAAAAATGGGTATCCCATTACAAGAAGTAAATGGAGCTATATCTGCTTATTTAGGTGGTGCGTTTATCAATAACTTCAATGCTTATGGTAGACAGTACAGGGCCTATATTCAATCAGAAGCTGAATATAGAACCAAGCCAGACGATATAAACCAATACTTTGTTCGTGATCCAAATGGAAACATGGTTTCTCTTGGAACTTTGGCTAAAGTAAAAGATACTACTGGTCCTTCTTTTACCAATCACTTTAATATCTATCGCGCAGCAGAATTGAGCGGTGTGCCAGCACCTGGTGTAAGTTCTGATATGGCATTGAGGGTATTAGAAGGGGTAGCTAAAAAAGTATTGCCCAATGATATTGGGTATTCTTGGAGTAATACTTCTTATCAAGAAAAAGAGTCTGCAGGTAAAGGAGCGTCTGTATTTATCATGGCACTTTTATTTGTATTCCTAATTCTAGCGGCTCAATATGAAAGTTGGAAATTACCATTCAGTGTATTGTTAGGAACACCTTGGGCGGTAATGGGCGCTTTACTGGGATTGTTTATTGGAGGCTTTTACGCAACCACTTATGTAAATAACGTGTTTGCGCAAATTGGATTGGTTATGTTGATTGGATTGAATGCCAAGAACGCCATTCTAATTGTGGAATTTGCTAAAATGAAAATGGATAACGAAGGATTGCCTCCTTTTGAAGCTGCTATTGAAGGCGCTAGGTTGCGTTTTAGACCTATTCTGATGACTAGTTTTGCCTTTATTCTTGGAGTAGTTCCATTAATGACTGCTACTGGTGCAGGTGCAGAAGCCAGAAGGGTAATGGGTACTTCTGTATTCAGTGGTATGTTGGTTGCCACCATTGTTGGGGTGATCTTAATACCGGCCTTCTTTGTATTAATTGAAGGGAAGAAAAAGAAAAAAGCAAGTGTTGCACCAGCAACAGTAACCAATCATTCAACGCACTAAACATGACTAAGCAATTATCAATATTTACGCTAAGCGCCTTATTGCTGTTTGGAAGTTGCCGTGTTTCCAAATCATACGAACAACCTCAAACTACCACACCAGCAGCATATGCAGATAATGCCAATGCTGATACTACTCCCTTGGTTAAATGGTTTGACCTATTCAAGGATACAGCATTGCAAACCATTATCAAAACCACTTTAGATAATAATAGGAATTTGCAATTGGCAAGTGCTAGGGTTTTGGAAGCACAAATGCAAGCAGACATCATTAAGATAAACCAATATCCTTCCTTTAATTATCAGTTGCAAGCAGGTGGTGGAACGGCAGGAACCGATGCCCTAAAAGTGGCTGGAGGATTGAACAGTGCTGTTTTTAAAGCCGCTGGTGTACTAAATTGGGAGATTGACCTTTGGGGTAAACTCAGAGGCGCTACGGCATCTGCAAGAGCACAAATTTTGGCAGTAGATGAAAACAAGAATGCCTTAAAAGTGAGTCTGGTAGCTGAAGCAGCTAGTTTGTATTTTATTCTAAGAGATTTGGATAATCGTTTGTTGATAGCACAAAGAACTTTGGCTTCAAGAAAAGAAAGTACCAAGATCATTACCCAGCGTTATGAGAAAGGGTATATCTCTGAATTAGATAGGTATCAAGCCGTGCAGCAAGAAGCACAAGCAGCTGCTTTAATTCCCAATATTAGCAGGCAGATAGTACAAACAGAAAATGCCATCAATCTCTTGATGGGTAAATCTTCTGGTACTGTGTCAAGAGGATCTAGTTTGTTTAATCAAGTAATGCCCCCAAATATTCCTGCTGGACTTCCTTCACAATTATTGCTACGCAGACCTGATATCAGGGCTAGCGAAAAAGCTTTAAATGCGCAGTATGAAAAAATTGGAGTGGCAGAAGCTTCTAGGTATCCTTCATTCTCATTAACTGGACTTTTGGGATTTGCAAGTCCTCAATTGGGTTCCTTGGTTAGCAATGGATTTGTAGCCAATGGGTTTGCTGGTTTAGTTGGTCCCCTTTTTCAATTTGGACAAAACTATAAACGCGTTCAAGTAGAAAGAATTAGAACCCAACAAGCGCAATTGCAGTATGAGCAAGCAGTACTAGCTTCTTTTGCAGACGTAAACAATGCGCTTATTGCCAACAAAACTTTTGCAGAAGAATATGCCAATAGAAAAATTCAAGCTGATGCCGGTAGAAAGGCTTTAGAATTATCCAATGCTAGATACAATTTTGGATATACTTCTTACTTAGAAGTATTGACCCAAGAAAACAGTTTATTTGATGCTGAATTACAAGAATCTGTATTGATGCAACAAAAGCTAAATGCGCTAGTTAGTTTGTATAGAGCACTTGGTGGGGGGTGGGAATAAAAATTCAAAAGTCAAAAGTCAAAATTCAAAATAAGTAGAAGGAAATATTTAAAATAAAAAATTTAGTAAAGCTTAAATTTTACTACATATTCGCAAATAAAAAAGCTGCCTCAATTTAAAACCGGGGCAGCTTTTTTTACTTCTATTTTATACTTCTATTTTATACTTCTATTTTATACTTTTATTTTTTTTCATCTTTTACCTGCCCTGTCATTTTTGACTTTTGACTTTTGACTTTTGACTTCTATCATTTCCCAGCCAAAACAAAATTCATTGTAGCACTAGGTTTAGTACTCAGGCTGGGAAAGATAGTAGTATTTGTAATTGGATCTGTATAATTATCTGCTAAAAAGCTATCGCCGTAGGCTTTTACATAAATAGTTTGGCCCTTTTTAAATCCAAGGTTTTCAAAAAAACGCGTAGTTAAATTAAAATCATTCAATTGTGTACTTGCACCATTGCTCCTGATTTTTTCTTCTGCCAAATAATTATTAGAACTAACATTTGCATTATCACTAAAGAATAAGCGAACGTATTTGTCTTTACCAGAAGGGTTGTTAAAGACAGGATCAATATGAACCCCTGTTACACCTGCTGCTTGAATAGCTGCATTAAATGGTGTTACGACTAAATTACTAACTGCAATGCTAGAATTTACTGCCATTGATTCGCTGTTTGAAATAATAGTAGTGGCATGATTGGTTGCAGCATGATAGATTCCCATGATTTTACCGGTACCATATCCTTGCTTGGAATAGCTAATATCGTAAGTGCCATAAGGAATACTGTCTAGTGTCCATTTTCCATCAGCACCTGTTTTGGTACTTACTGTGCTATTATCAATACTTACAGTTGCCCCACTCATATCGGTTTGGCGGTTTCCGTCCTCATCATATAGAAGAATCATGCCTTGAATATTAGCTCTGTTTTGTTGTGCTAGAACCACATCAGGAACAGCAATACTATGATTGCCACTGTCTTTGCCACATCCTATTGCTAGGACTAGTAAAAAGGCGAAGGTTTTTTTCATGTTTGAGTTTTTATGTTATAGTTGAAATGGAAAATTACGAAAACGGTATTGGAAAAAATGACAATTATGCTTCAACAGTTATTGATTTCTCAACGGTTTGATGGGATAGATAAACTTGCAGTTGAATGGGAGGAATTAGGGTACTCCAGTCTTCAAAACAAGGAAAAGGACTCATTCAATGGCTATTTTGACAAAAAATAGGGCTATTTAAGCCCTATTTCACCCAATTTTAAGGCTATTTTCCTTTGTAAATCCCGTCTTTTCCTTACCTTCGCAGCCCCGAATTTTAAACCATCGGGGTTATTTTATGCAATTTTTCTTGAAACAATTAAATGCAGATGCACAGGAGAACGCGGCAGCTTCAGAAGCTGTTGAAGTTCCTACTGCAACAACAAATGCACCTGTGGCTGAAGCACCCACCGCGGTTGTAGAAGCACCCGTTGCTGTTGAAACAGCACACGATGACTTTGACTGGAGTATCGACAAACGTAACGTAAGTTCTTATGCCGAAACTGAACGCTTAAAGTATGACAAAGTTTATGATGAAACCTTTGTACAAATTGCCGATGGCGAGATTGTAAGAGGTGGCGTTGTAGCACTAACCAAAACAGACGTTGTAATCAACATCGGTTTCAAAAGCGATGGTTTGGTTTCATTGAATGAATTCCGTGACGTACCAGGTTTGAAAATTGGTGACGAAGTGGAAGTAATGGTAGTGGAAAAAGAAGACAGGGGCGGTAACTTGCACCTGAGCCGTAAATCTGCTCGCATCTTCCGTGCTTGGGAAAGAATTGTGGAAGTACACAAGACTGGTGAAGTAATCACTGGAACTGTTACTAGCAAAACCAAGGGTGGATTGATTGTTGATGTATTTGGCATGGAAACTTTCTTGCCAGGTTCTCAGATTGACGTTAAACCTGTAACTGACTACGATCAGTTTGTTGGAAAAACTATGGAGTTCAAAGTGGTTAAGATTAACGAAGCCATTAAGAATGCTGTAGTATCTCACAAAGCACTGATTGAAAGTGATATTGAAGCACAACGTGCCGAAATCATGAGCAAACTAGAGAAAGGACAAGTATTAGAAGGTGTGGTGAAAAACATCACAGACTTTGGTGCTTTCATGGATCTTGGTGGCTTAGACGGTTTGTTGTACATCACCGATATTTCATGGGGCCGTATCTCTCACCCAAGCGAAGTGGTGAAGATGGACCAGAAATTACAAGTGGTTGTTTTGGACTTCGACGACGACAAAAAACGTATCAGTCTTGGTTTGAAGCAATTGACTCCACATCCTTGGGACGTGTTGCCTGAAGGATTGTCTGAAGGTTCAGTTGTAAAAGGTAAAGTGGTAAATATTGAAGATTACGGTGCATTCTTGGAAATTCAGCCAGGTGTTGAAGGTCTGGTACACGTATCTGAAATCACTTGGGCTAATACGCCAATCAACGCTAAAGAATTCTTTAAGTTGGGTGATGAGTACGAAGCAAAAGTGGTTACCCTTGACAAAGACGCACGCAAAATGAGCTTGAGCATCAAGCAAATGAGCCAAGATCCTTGGAGCACCATCGAAAACAAATTCCCTGAAAACAGTAAGCACAAAGGTTTGGTGAAAAACATCACTCCTTATGGCGTATTTGTTGAATTGGAGCCAGGTATTGGTGGAATGATCCATATCAGCGACTTGAGCTGGTTAAAGCGTTTCAATCACCCAACTGACTATACTAAAGTTGGTGAGTATATTGATATCATCATCTTGAGCATTGATAAGGAAAACCGCAAATTGCAATTAGGACATAAGCAATTGGAAGAAGATCCTTGGAATGCATTAGAAGACACTTTTGCAGTAGGAACAATCCATGAAGGAACTGTTACTCGCAAAGATGATAAAGGTGCATTGGTTCAATTACAGTACGGTTTAGAAGGATTTACTCCTAATAGACACCTGAATAAGGAAGACGGTTCTACTGTGAAAGCTGACGAAACTACCCAATTTGTGGTAATTGAGTTTGACCGTAACGAGAAGCGTATTGTGTTAAGTCACGCTCGTATCTGGGAACAACAAGTAGCTGAAGTGAAAGAAACTGCCAAAAAAGAGGCAAAAGCTGAATCTGAAAGCACTAAGAAAGCTGTTAAAAACATCCAAGCCAAAGTTGAAAAAACAACTTTGGGTGACCTGAGCGCACTTGCCGAGATTAAGGCAAAATTGCAGGAAGGAGAAGGAGATAAGCAATAATTCCTGTTTGAATGAGTCAAAAGGCTGTTCTGCTTAGGTGGAACAGCCTTTTTAGGTAATTCTTAACTAGGATTTGGCCCAAACCAAGATCCAAGTTTATATATTGCCCGATAATAACTAATTTTGCAAACTTGTATGAATAGGATCCTCATTTTATTGTTTTCGGTTCTGGTACTCGGCAGCTGCTCCAACAAGTTCTCCAAGGTTATGAAGAGCAAGGACTACGAGTACAAGCATAAGATGGCAGACCAGTATTACGAGCAGAAGAATTACGGATACGCACAACAGCTCTTTGAAGACATTTTTCCCTATATCAAGGGTACACCGGGTTATGAAGAGGCTTATTATAAGTTTGCCTATTCCTACTACTACCAAAAGGATTATCTGAACGCAGAGAACCTATTTAAGAGTTTTGTAGAGAGTTTTCCCAACAGTGCCAAAGTGGAAGAATGTGATTACATGCGGGCTTACTGTTACTTTAGACAGTCTCCCAAGATTGACCTTGATCAGACCAATACCAATAAGACTATTGGACTGATGCAAACATTTATCAATACCCACCCTAGTTCTCCAAGAGGAAAAGAGGCGGCTGATATTATAGACCAGTGTAGGGAGAAATTGGAAGCCAAGGATTATAAGAGTGCTGGATTGTATTACAACCTTGGATTCTATAAAGCTGCGGCCATTGCCTTTGGAAATGTGTCTGATAATTTTCCAGATTCCAAAAAGGCGGATGAGTACAAGCTGCAAGTAATTAAGTCTTATTTCAAATACGCTGAAATGAGTTATGAAGACAAGCAATTGGCGCGCTATGAAAAAGTGTTGTCAGAATGTGCAGACTTTTCAGAACGATTCAGCGAAAGCAAATACCTGGCAGAAGTGGCCAAAATAAAAACACAAACAAATAACTTTATCAAAAACCTGAAAAAATGAGCAAATTAAGAAGGCAAATGAGCGCTAACACTGCCAGCGTTGTTGAAACCAAAAGCCTGATTGAGATCAAAGGAAAAACAGGTAATTTGTACGAATCCATTGCCATCATTGCAAGAAGGGCTAACCAAATTAATATTTCTTTGCGTGAGGAACTTCATAATAAACTAGAAGAATTTGCTAGTCATACTGATTCTCTGGAAGAAATTCATGAGAACAAAGAGCAAATTGAAATCTCTAGGGCATATGAGAAAATGCCTAATCCTGCAATCTTGGCTACCCAAGAGTTCATGGAAAACAAGATCTACCATAGAAGAAATAACGAGAACGATCTGTTCCGTTAATAGATAAAATTTATGTAAATACCTAAAACGACAGCATTTGCCTGTCGTTTTTTGTTATTTTCAAGTCTAACTAAGAACCATGTTGCAAGGAAAGAAAATCTTATTGGGTATAACTGCCAGCATTGCTGCTTACAAATCTATCCTATTAGTTAGATTATTGGTAAAAGCAGGTGCAGAAGTAAGGGTGGTCATGACCCCCGCCTCAAAAGACTTTGTATCGCCCTTGGTCTTGTCTACCCTGACCAATCATCCTGTATTAATGGAGCTTTCTGGCACAGAAGGATGGTCTAACCACGTGCAGTTAGGCCGGTGGGCCGATTTATTTATAATAGCACCACTGAGTTGTAATACCCTGGCCAAAATGGCCAACGGGCAATGCGACAATTTATTAATGGCTACCTATCTTTCAGCTACTTGTCCGGTAATGGTAGCTCCTGCCATGGATGAAGACATGTGGCTGCACGGCGCAACCAAAAGAAATTTGCAAACCTTGCATAACGATGGCGTTTATATTATGCCCGTAGAAACAGGAGAACTGGCTAGTGGCTTATTTGGGCCAGGTAGAATGGCCGAACCTGAAACCATTTTGCACGCACTTGTGAGTAGGTTTTTTAGAAAAGAAACCCTAAAGGGAAAGCGGGCATTGGTGACTGCTGGCCCTACATTTGAAGCTATTGATCCAGTAAGATTTATAGGTAATCATTCTTCAGGTCAAATGGGTTTTGCACTAGCAGAAGCCTTGTATTTGCAGGGCGCTGATGTGGTATTGGTTACTGGTCCCACGGCTCAAAAAACGGCGTATGCGGGAATTGGTTTGGTCAATGTAATTAGTGCAGCAGATATGTTTGAAGCTTGTAATCGCGTGTTCAACAATATGGACATTGCTATTTTGTCTGCGGCTGTGGCCGATTATAAAATGGAAAATATAGCGCAGCAAAAAATCAAAAAAACAACCCAAGATCCAACCCTTCAATTGGTCAAAACAAAAGATATTTTAGCACATTTGGGAGCATCCAAAAAGCCTGGTCAATTTGTAGTAGGATTTGCCTTAGAAACCGAGAATGAAATTGTTAATGCCCAGAAAAAATTGTTGGCTAAAAATGCAGACGCAATTGTACTCAATTCACTCAAGGACCAAGGTGCTGGATTTGGAAGTTCCCAAAACCAAGTAACCATTCTTGACCATGAGGGTACTGCCTTATTCATTCCACTGGTTTCAAAAACCATTGTAGCAGAGCAAATTGTTTCATACATTGTATCCAAGATTCATGCATAAGAAATTACTCATACTATTTGTAGCATTTCAAATGTGGGTGCTTGCGGCAGTTGCACAGGAACTAAATGCACGCGTAACCGTGTTATCCAATAGGGTGGGGACTACCGTAGATAGAAAAATATTTACCAGTCTACAGCAACAATTAACCAACCTGCTCAATACTCGCAAATGGACCAATGAAATCTATAAAGTGCAGGAGAAAATAGACTGCAGTTTTATCATCAATATTGAACAGGTAGTCGAAGCAAATATTTATAAAGCAACACTAACGGTGCAAGCAGCAAGACCCATCTTTAATGCTTCTTATAAATCTGCCATTGTCAATTACCAAGACGCAGACTTGACCTTTAAATACATAGAATTCCAACCCGTTGAATTCAATGAAAATAGGGTACAAGGTAATGATGCTTCCGTGGCCAATTTAACAGCTGTGCTTGCTTTCTATGCCTATTCAATTATTGGATTAGATAATGATTCATTTAGTCCCAAAGCAGGCGAAAGCCAATTTAATAAAGCACTGAATGTGGTAACCAATGCACCAGAAGGGAAAAACATTGCAGGCTGGCGCATATTTGATGGATTACGCAATAGGTATTGGCTCAATGAAAATCTGACCAATAATAAATACAATATTATTCATGACGTGATCTATACTTATTATCGTGCGGGTATGGATAAACTCTATGATAATGAAGCAGAAGCAAGAGGTAATATTTTACAGGCATTGATTCAATTGCAAGCATTTAATAAAGAGAATCCTAATACCATGATTCTGCAATTTTTTATGCAGGGTAAATACCAAGAATTGGTAGGCATTTTTAAAAAAGCATCTGCCACTGAAAAAGCCAGGGCAGTAGAAATACTGAGTGAAATAGATATTGTAAATTCAAGCAAATACAAACAGGAATTGCAATGAGTAGGAAATGGATAATGGTATCTGCAATTTGTTTTACAATCTTGGCTTGTAAAAAAACGCCCAAGGACCAAGTGATTTTGCCCATCAATACCATGAAATTAGCCATGTGGGATATGATGCGTGCCGATGAATGGTATACTCAAACCACAATCAAAGACACCCTTAATAAACGCAAAAAAGAAAATATTCAATTGTATGAGCAAGTATTTGCCATACATGGAACAACCCGTAAACAGTTTTACAATAGTTACCTCTATTATGAAACCCACCCCAAGGAGTTCAAAGTGTTAATGGATTCTATCTACGCCTATACTGAGCGTGAAAAAGCGCCTCCCATTCCACCACCTGTTAAAATTCCAAAAAGTCAACGCTAACAATCATTAGTTTTTCTAACTTCGGGGCATAACCACGCCCATGAACAAAGTATTTACTAATGCCGCATCAGCCATTGCAGACATTCCTTCAAACGCTACCCTGATGTTGGGAGGATTTGGATTAAATGGTATCCCCGAAAATTGTATTCAAGCCCTAGTTGACAAAGGGATTAATGGACTAACCTGTATTTCTAATAATGCGGGAGTAGATGATTTTGGTCTGGGACTCTTACTCAAAACTAGACAAATCAAAAAAATGATCAGTAGTTATGTAGGAGAGAATGCAGAATTTGAAAGACAGCTCTTGAGTGGAGAATTAGAAGTAGACTTGGTGCCGCAGGGAACACTGGCAACCAGAATTCAAATGGCAGCCATGGGTATTCCCGCATTCTATACACCTGCTGGTTATGGTACAGAAATAGCAGAAGGCAAAGAAGTCCGGGAATTCAATGGTAAAATGCACTTGATGGAATTGGCCTTGCACGCAGATTTTGCGTTGGTAAAAGCATGGCGTGGGGACCATTTAGGAAACCTGCAGTTTAGAAAAACCACTCGAAACTTTTCTACTTCTATGGCCAAAGCCGGAACCATTACCATTGCAGAAGTAGAAGAATTGGTAGCACCCGGAGAAATTGATCCAGACCAAGTGCATGTAGCTGCTGTCTATGTTCACCGCATTTTTCAGGGTAGCCACTATGAAAAAAGAATTGAGCGCAGAACGGTTCAAATTGCATCATCCCTTTAAATTAATTACATGGCACTAGACAAATATGGCATAGCCAAACGCATTGCGCAGGAGCTGCGCGATGGTATGTATGTAAACCTGGGTATTGGTATTCCCACTTTGGTAGCCAATTATATTCCTGAAGGCATGGATGTATTCTTTCAAAGTGAGAATGGCATATTGGGTATGGGCCCTTATCCCACTGAAGTGGAATTAGACGCCGACCTCATAAATGCAGGTAAGGAAACAGTGACCTTAATCAAAGGGGGGGCTTTTTTTGATAGTGCAGAAAGTTTTGGCATGATTAGGGCCGGGAAAATTAATTTGACTGTCTTGGGTGCTATGGAAGTTAGCGAGCAGGGCGATATTGCCAATTGGAAGATTCCAGGCAAAATGGTCAAGGGAATGGGTGGGGCCATGGACTTGGTAGCCAGCGCCAAAAATATTATTGTAGCTATGATGCATACCAATCCCAAAGGGGAGAGTAAACTATTGCCACAGTGCAGTTTACCGCTTACGGGAATTAACTGCGTTAAAAAAATAGTCACAGAACTAGCCGTACTAGATATTAGACCCGAAGGTTTCTATTTATTAGAGAGGGCTCCTGGGGTATCTGTAGCAGAGATTGTTGCAAAAACAGCGGGAAAACTGATAGTGCCAGATGAAGTGCCAGAAATGAAGCTTTGATCTTTAAACCAAAAGCGCTAAAAATTGTTTCCGCTTTCGTAATTGACAATGACTAATCAAATGAGTTGTTGACGTATTTTGCAGCACTTAAAAAATAAACCATGAGCATTCAAGTTGGCGAAAAAGCCCCCGTTTTATCTTTGTTTGATACAGAGAAAAATCAAGTTGCCTTAGGAGCATCTGATAAAAATACCGTTGTATTGTTTTTCCCTTTGGCTTTCACCGGTGTTTGCACCGCTGAATTGTGCAATATTCGTGACAATATTGCTATCTACAACAATACCAATGCAACCGTATTGGGTGTTTCTGTGGATTCCTTGTTCACATTGGGCAAATTCAAAGAAGAACAAAAATTGAATTTCTCCTTGTTGAGTGACTTTAATAAGGATGCTGCCAAAGCATTTGGCGTTTTGTATGAAACCTTTCCTGCTTTTGGCATGCAAGGGGTAAGTAAACGCGCTGCTTTTGTAATAGACAAAGAAGGAGTAGTTAAGTATGCAGAAGTTTGCCCTACACCGGGTGACTTGCCTAGCTTTACTGCTATCCAAGAGTGTTTGGCTGGATTGAACTAATCAGTTGCACTATATTTTATGGGGCCCTCTCGTGTACTCACGGGAGGGCCCCATTGTGTTAAAAAATCGGCAATCTTGTTTTATTTAACAATGTTTTCTTAATTTTCCATTGAAAACCAATAGCTGGGAAAGCTTATGAAGTATTTATACACGCTCTCTTTAATGATTTTACTGGTTGTAGGCAGCAGTTTTGTTGCAGACAATGAGACCAATTTGGTCACCAGTACTAAGATCATGCGTGTCTATCCCAACCCTGCTACTTCCTATATTATTTTTGAGTTTGATAAGTCAGTAGACAAGACCTATACCTTGCAAATCTTTGCTTTTTTTGGCAAGAAAATGACCGAACAAAGACTAACTGATGCCAAACTAAATATCACACTAGATTACAATTACCTACGTGGTTTGTACATCTATCAATTACGTGATAGGACCGGAAAAATTGTAGAATCCGGTAAGTTTCAAGTGAACAAATAAGCTAGCATTTTCAGCCTTTTTTTTGGCTATCTATCACAAACTTCTACTATTAAGAATTTGAGGTAATTGGTATTTTCCATTCCCCAAATAATAGGATGATCTGAACTTTGAGCCTGAAACACTACTTGTCTAATGCGTTTGCGCGCGTCTTTAGCAGCTTGATCAATAGCAGATAAAAACATTTCTGGATTTACTAAGTTGGTACAACTTGAGGTAACCAAGAAACCCCCGTTGCGTAAGAGTTTCATGCCACGTAAGTTAATTTCTTTATAACCAGTAATGGCTTTGCCAATGCTCTCCCTGCTCTTGGTAAATGCGGGAGGATCCAACATGACCACATCATATTTGCGTCCGTCTTTGCCCCATTGTTTGAGCACGTCAAAAGCATTCATGGCTTCAAATTTGCAAATGCCATCCAGCCCGTTTAAAGCTGCATTTTTATTGGCTTGTGCTACTGCATTTTCAGAAATGTCTAAACCCAAAACAGATTTAGCACCATAAGCTGCTGCATGAATTTCAAAAGTACCAGTATAAGTAAAAGCGCCTAATACATCAGCACCTTTGACAATATGTTGAATGGCCCTTCTGTTATCTTGTTGGTCTAAGAAATAGCCCGTCTTTTGTCCGTTCTCTATGTCTACCAAAAACTTTAATCCATTTTCTACAATTTGAATATTGGGATCAAAGGGTGCAGATAAAAAACCTTTTTGTTGGGGTAGTCCTTCAAGTTGTCTAACAGGAACATCGTTGCGTTCATAAATTCCCTTGGGGCTAAAAATGGTTTCCAAACTGCGTACTATGGCGTCTTTCCATCGGTCCATACCTAAGGATAGGGTCTGGATCACAAAATAATCGTTGAACTTATCAATGATCAGGGCGGGAAGCTCATCGGCCTCACCAAAAACCAAGCGGCAGTTTTCTGTATAACCCAGTTTTTGCCTGTAGGCCCAAGCTTTGGCTATTTTCTGGTGAAAAAAAGCCTCGTCAATGGTTTCTTGCTTTCGGGTCAATAAACGCACCAAGATCTGGGATTGAGGATTAATATACCCCCTGCCAGCGTATTTTTCAGCACTATAATACACGTCTACTATGTCTCCGGCCACCACATCGCCCTCAATTCTTTCTACTTCGTTGCCATAAACCCAGGGATGACCATTGGCAATCCTTGGCGCGATTTTCTTTCTGAGATACAGTTTTGTCATTCAGCAAAGATAGGTGAAGCGTTTCTCCTGTCATTTTTTCCCTTTCCTTTGCTTGGCAATATTTTTGACATAGTTGGTAATCAAGCAATTTTCATAAATTAAGACGATAAAGAGATGGAGCAGCACAATACAAACCCAGAAAACAATCAGACTGACACCCAAGTGGATATCAATACTGACGAAAATGCAGCCGGAACCTCTAAACTCAACGAACCCGTTGCAGAAGAGAACCAAATGGAAAAATTGACTGCCGAATTACAGGAGCAAAAAGACAAGTACCTCCGTTTGATGGCAGAATTTGACAATTTCCGCCGCAGAACTGCCAAGGAAAGGTTGGATTTGATTCAAACTGCTGGTAAGGACGTCATTGTTTCCTTGCTTGACGTATTGGACGATTGTGACCGTGCGGAGAAGCAATTAGCTAGCTCAGACAGTGTTGCCGCTCAAAAAGAGGGCGTTTTGTTGGTATTCAACAAGATTCGTAGCAATTTGCAAAACAAGGGTGTAAAAGCCATGGAAAGCATCAACACAGAATTTGATGTAGAAAAGCACGAAGCCATCACTGAAATTCCAGCACCTACACCGGAATTAAAGGGTAAGATCTTGGACGAAGTAATGAAGGGTTATTACCTAAATGATAAAATCATCCGTTTTGCCAAAGTAGTGGTGGGCAATTAATACCAATAGTAGCATACATGAAGAGAGATTTATATGAAATACTGGGCGTAAGCAAGGGAGCCAGTGCCGAAGAGATTAAGAAAGCTTATCGGAAAGTGGCCATGCAATTCCACCCTGACCGTAACCCTGGAGACAAGGAAGCGGAAGAGAAATTCAAGGAAGCAGCCAATGCTTATGAAATACTCAGTGATGCCGACAAAAAAGCCAAGTATGACCGTTATGGTCATGCTGCATTTGCACCTGGTGCAGGTGGCGGTGGATTTGGTGGCAATATGAATACTGACGATATCTTCAGCCAATTTGGTGACATTTTTGGTGACGATATGTTTGGCAATTTCTTTGGCGGCGGTGGCGGACGTTCAAGGTCCGGTGGCGGTAGAAATGCCAGAGGTCAAAGGGGAAGCAACTTGCGCATCAAACTCAAATTGAATTTTGAGGAAATGGCCAAGGGTGTAACCAAGAATGTGAAAGTAAAAAAGCATGTTGCTTGTGCCACTTGTTCTGGAAGCGGTGCCAAAGACAAGAGCTCTGTTCAAACTTGTAATACTTGTAAGGGTAGTGGACAGGTTCGTAAAGTAACCAACACTTTCTTGGGTCAAATGCAAACCGTTACTACCTGCCCTACTTGTAATGGAGAAGGAACTTCTATTACAGCTAAATGTGGTAACTGCAAAGGTGAAGGAAGGGTATATGGTGAAGAAACCATTAGCATAGATATTCCAGCCGGTGTGCATGAAGGCATGCAGCTGAGCATGAGTGGAAAGGGTAATGCAGGAGAACGTGGTGGATCAAATGGCGATTTGATTATTCAAATTGAAGAAGAGGCGCATGCAGAATTACAGCGCGATGGATTGAACGTTGCATTTGATCTACATATCAGTTTTCCTGACGCAGCTTTTGGTACCCAAGTGGAAGTACCTACTATTGATGGAAGGGCTAAGATTAAGATTCCTCCAGGCACACAAAGTGGTAAAATTTTCCGATTAAAGGGAAAGGGTTTTCCAGAGGTACAGGGCTATAGTAGGGGAGACCAGTTGATTCACGTAAATGTTTGGACACCACAACATTTGAGTGCTGAAGAAAAAGCCATTTTAGAAAAATTAAACAATAGCGATAACTTCAAACCCAACCCCAATAAGGGAGACAAGAGTTTCTTTGAAAGGGTAAGAGAAGCATTTAGCTAAAGCGATAATAATTGTTAGAACGCAGGGCCCTGGTCCTGCGTTTTTCTTTTGCGCTTTCTCTTTTCTGGTTGATAAATCTGTTTAGCTTGATCTATCAAGGAAACAAATTCTTTTTGATAACGGTCATCTGTTTTATAAGAAAGAGATGCCAAAGTCCAGACCTGATCAAAGCTCATTTTTTTGGCGTAGGCCGATTCTTTTAGAATGGATCCGAACATACAAACAGCCGTAGCAAAACGGTATTCTTGTTCTGCCCCTTGTAGGGCAATGGGTGCGTAAGGAATTTCAAAATACTGTTGTTGAAATGCAAGCGAATCAGACTTTTTGAAATTGATATTGAGGCTTCCCAATTGACCATTTAGTTGACTACTGTCTCTGGGTGCTAGTTCAAAAACAGCCATTAGGTTATGACCGCTTCCAACCTCTCCACCCTGTAATTGGGTAGTGCTATCTTCTAATGCATTTTTCTTATTGTCAAAACCAATGAGTCTATAAGACTTTATAATTTCAGGATTGAAATCAATGTCTACAAAAGCATCATTGGCTACCGCATAAAGGGTTTGAGTAAGTTCCGTAACAAGGGTTTTTTGTGCTTCTTGTAAATGGTCTAAATACGCAAAATTACCATTGCCTTTCTTGGCCAATAATTCCAGTTTGCTGTCTTTATAATTACCCATGCCTACGCCTAAGCAGGTTAGATATATACCGGTTTGTCGGTATTGACTAATCAGGTCTTCCATGGCTTTTTCTGTAGCTTCACCTACATTGAAATCCCCATCTGTTGCAAGAATCACGCGGTTATTCCCCTCTGGTATAAATGTTCTTTTGGCTAGTGCATAAGCCGTTCTGATACCATCGCCGCCAGGTGTATCACCACCTGCATCTAGAGAGTCAATGGCGTCTTGGATGCGTTTTTTTTCTGAACCACTTACCCCATTTAGTCTAATAGAAACATTGCCCCCATATGTAACAATAGATACTGTGTCTTTAGCGCGTAAATTCTCTACCAGCAGCTTAAAAGATTGTTGTAGTAATGGCAGGCGATTAGCTTTGTCCATGCTACCAGAAATATCAATTAAGAAGACCAAATTACTGGCTTTAATACTGTCTAAGTTGAGACGAGGAGCTGCCACTTGTACAAAAAACAATTTGTTTTGCTCATTCCATGGGCAACTAGTAATTCTTGTCTTGCATAAAAAACTATCCCTTCTTGCATTGCCAGTGTCTTGTGGAAAGTTAAAATAATTCAACATCTCTTCTATACGAACAGCGTCTATAGGAACCGTCATTTGGTTATGGATAAAACGCCTGATATTACTATAAGAAGCGTGGTCAATATTGAGTGCAAAACCTGTTTGACGATACTTAGTTGCATCAATAAATTCATTCTCTACTTGGCTACTATAACTCTCGCCCACTAAACCGCTATTGCCGTAATTATTATTCAGGTTTTTTGTAAAGGAATTGAGTTTGTGTTTATAGAGGTTGGCAGTTGCCGGCAACATTTTTAGGGTAAGGGTTTGGATTTTTCTGGTATCAACCAACTGTTGAAAAGATTCATACCCATCCATTTGTAAAAAAAGGGTGTCTATGATTTTATTGGAAGGAATTCCAAAAGCACCTGTATTGCCACTATAATAAGGTGCGCCTGTTTTATTGCCTAAATGAATGCGAACCCCTTCTAACATAGTTCCTCGTTCATTACTAACCTGGCCACGCAGATAATACTGCGCAGAAATATTGCCAGTAAATAGCAATAGCAAGCAAGCCAGCAGGGCTGATTTCATTTTGGGGCGTAATGATACATGCTAAATTTAGCAAAAAAAGCCAAGTAGTATTTTTAGGAAATGTTATTCTTCTCCCACTAATTGGTAGATCTCCTTGATATTACGGCCATAACCATCAAAGTCTAATCCATAACCCAAAACAAATTTATTGGGAATACTAAAGCAGCAATAGTCAATGGCTACCTCAAATTTGGTAGCATCTGGTTTGTGTAATAAAATTGCCACTTTTAAAGAAGCAGGTTGTTGGTTGCGCAGTTGTGGCAAGAATTCACTCATGGTTTTGCCAGTGTCAATAATGTCTTCTAAAATAACTACATGACGGTCATTGATATCAGTATCCAAACCAATAGCAGTAATTACTTGTCCAGATGATTTGGTACCCTTATAAGAAGCTAATTTGATAAAGCAGATTTCTGCTTCAATACTCAAATATTTAAATAGATCAGCTGCAAACATGAAAGAACCATTTAGGATGGCAATAAACAAAGGTTTCTTACCCGCATAATCTTGGTCTAATTGCGCTGCTAATTCTTTTACCTTTTCTTGAATCAATGCTTCTGGCAAATAGGGTTCAAACTGTCTGTTGTGTAATTCAATCACTGGCATGTCTGCAGATTGTTGGGTTATTTATTTAGGAGACTTTGTGTTTTTTCCAGCAGCTTTTTCAGGTGCACGCAATTGCAGTTTTTGACCATCGGTCAGTACACTGTTTTTTGTTAGGTTATTGTATTCCATAATTGCGTCTAAACGCACTCCTTCTTTTTGTGCTATTTCTGTTAGGGTTTCTCCCGCTTTACAAACATAAACATCAGTAGCGCCTTTTTTCAATTTCTTTTCTAAGAATAATAATTGGTCTTGGTCTAATATATCTGTTTGTTCCATTTCGTTAAAGTCAAATAGTTTGCTCAATGAAATGCCATATTTATTGGCAATGGATAAGGTAGAAGTGCCAGCTGCAGCAAAAACAACTTTTGTGTGGTTAATGCTAAATGGCTCAGAAGGATAAAGTACCGTTTTTTTTGCAGTGTTTGTTCCTGTTTCCTGATTGTTGATTACAATGATTTGTTCTTGGTTGGCATTCTCAATAGCTGCAGCTGTTTGAGAAGCCAAAGAATCCATTTTCTCCTGTTCTACTGCTGCAGGTGATTTGGTTTGATTAATCACCCTAAGTCTTGGACTATTGTTTGCTGGCATAGAAGTAAGCGCAGTGCTTTTGACAATGGGTGTATTATTGGGAGTGGTAGCAGTTGTTGGAGATTTGGGGTCAACGCGCTCATTACTAGTAGAAAGGTCCTTATTCTCTAAAGCTTGCACACTGTATTGGTGTAAGTCAAAATCAGCAATGAGTTTAAGCAACCTTGTAGGATAAGTCTTTTCAGTAGCATATCCTGCTTTTTTAAGACCGTATGCCCAACCCTGATCATCGGTAGGGTCTAGTTTGAAAAGTGCTGTATAATATTCTCTGTTTTTTAGAAAATCGGAATGGTCTCTATAAGAGTCTTCAACAGAAGCATAAACCCTAAAACATTCTTTTCTTAGGTCATCATCATGATAAGTTTTTTCTCCTGTCCATTCTGTTTTGCACTTGATGCCAAAATGGTTATTAGATTTTTGTGCCAGTTTACTCTGGCCTGATTGTGATTCCAAGATTCCTTGGGCTAATGTAATAGAAGCGGGTACCCCAGTTCTACGCATTTCTGACATGGCCAAGTCTTTGTATTGGTTTACATAGTTCTGCACTTTTTCACGCTGTGCATGGGCCAAACTGCCCATTGTCAAGAAAATCAAAAATACCAGTTGCTTCATTTATTTGATTTTGATCAGGAGTAACCCGTCTCTTACTGTTAATAATACTTGTTCTGTTCTTGAATCTGCGGATACATGAGCATTGAATGCGTCTATGGCTTTGGCATTTTTACCAGTCAATGGGCTTTCCAAAACCTGTCCGTGAAACAAAACGTTGTCTGCAATAATCAGACCGTTTTTGGCCATCCTAGGCACCAACAATTCATAATAATCTATATAGCCCGTTTTGTCAGCGTCTATAAAAACCAAATCCCAGGAATGGTCCAGACTAGGAATAATGGTTTTAGCGTCTCCAATATGCAAATGTATTTGGTCTGCCCTTTCTGAAATGCTAAAATTGGCTTTTGACTTGGCTGCGTCTTCTTCTCTAAGTTCAATAGTATGTAATTGACCATTGCTAGACAAACCCTTAGCCAAACAAAGTGCACTATATCCGGTGAAACTGCCAATTTCTAAAACCTGTTTGGGTTGAAGCAATTGACTGATCATGGAGAGGAATCTACCCTGAACCGGAGAACTTAACATATGGGCATGCGCGTGCTCAGCCAAAGTACTTGCTTGAATCTGCGCCAAAAGTGCATCATCTGGGCTGCTATGTAAGCTGGCATAAGTTTCTGCCAAAGGATGGACCAATTCCATCGGGCGAAATTAGTTTATTCTTGGGCAGTTTGAGGTTTGGATACCATTAAAAGTCCCAAAAAGGTAATCAAGCCATTGATAATCAATAGTTCCAATCCCAGTTCAAAACTGCCAAACAAAGCTTTTTGGTTTAAATCAATGACCAAACATAGCAGGGGCGATGCCACACAGACCAAGGGAACCAGGTTGTCCTGCACTTTGCGTTTGAGTAAAATACCAAAAGTGAATAGCCCCAACAATGGTCCATAAGTATAACTGGCCACTTTTAAAATAATGCCAATCATACTTGGGCTATTGACTACTTTAAACACCAAAACAAATAATAAGAAGATGGCAGCAAACCCCAAATGCACCCTTTGGCGAATTTGTTTTTTACGAGCATCGCTCATTTCTTTATTGCGTTGGATACCCAAGATATCAATACAGAAGGTAGAGGTAAGCGCTGTAATGGCTCCATCTGCACTTGGAAAAAGGGCTGAGATTAGGGCAATGATAAAGATGACTGAAACAAAAGGAGGCATATGTTGCAGGGCAATGGCAGGGAATAATTTATCACCTGTTTCCACCACATTTTGTTGGCCAGCATAGAGGTATAATAATCCTCCTAGGTAGAGGAACAAAAGAATGGATAGCATTAACACTACAGACATGCTAAGGATGTTTTTCTGCGAGTCTTTTAATGTTTTAACAGAAATGTTTTTCTGCATCATTTCTTGGTCCATACCAGTCATAGTAATGGTAATAAATGCTCCTGCAATAATCTGTTTTAGAAAGAATAATTTACTATTGGGATTGGTGTTGAAAATAGTAGAATAACCTTTCTGACTCATGGCGTCTAAACTGCCCACAAATCCAATATTCAAACTGCTAAGAATATAGACCACACAAATAATTAGTCCCAATAGCATACAAGTGGTTTGAAGCGTATCGGTCCAGACAATGGTCTTTACACCGCCTTCAAAAGTGTAGAGTAGAATCATGCCCAGAATAATCAGGGTTGTGGCCCAGAATGGAATGCCAAAACTATTTAGAATGGCGTCTTGTAAAATATTTACCACCAAATACAATCGCGCAGTAGCGCCAAGTGTTCTAGATAAAATGAAAAAAGAAGCGCCTGTTTTATAGGATTTAAAGCCCAATCTGTCTGATAAATAATTGTAGATAGAAGTGAGGTTTAATCTATAATACAAGGGCAACAAAACATAGGCAATAACAACGTATCCAATCAAATAACCCAGTGTTACTTGAAAATAGGCAAAGCCTTCTTTGGCAACGGCGCCAGGTACGCTTACAAATGTTACCCCACTAAGTGAAGTACCCACCATACCAAAAGCCACTAGCATCCAGTTAGAGCTTTTGTTGCCAATAAAAAAAGATTCATTGGTGCTGTTTCTACCGGTTACCCAAGCAACAGCAAGTAAAATCAAGAAATAGGCAATGACAAAACCGAATAAGATAACTGGAGACATGGCTTTAATGCTTGGGTGAATAAGAATCGGCAAAATAGTACAAATAATTCACCTAATTTTCCCTACTAAAAATAGGGTTATGGCGTCTAAGCGTTTTGCGGTATTCTGTGGTTCTAAATCTGGAGCAGATCCACTCTTTGAACAACAGGCTTTTGAATTGGGCAAACAGATGGCTTTGCATGATATAGCATTAATCTATGGAGGTGGCAATAAGGGATTAATGGGGGCTGTGGCCGATGCCATGATGGCCAATGGGGGAGAAGTGATTGGTGTAATTCCTGAATTATTACTAGAATGGGAGCATGGGCATCAGGGAATCACAGAACTGCGCGTTGTACCCGATATGCATATTCGCAAAAAGATGATGTATGAGCTATGTGATGCAGCCGTGGTCTTGCCTGGTGGTAATGGTACACTAGACGAGTTATTTGAAATGCTTACTTGGAATACTTTAAAAATCCACGATAAGAAAATAGTATTACTAAACAGCAATGGTTTCTATAACCACTTGATTGCCCATATAGACAATATGTTCCAACAAGGCTTTTTATATGAAGCTTGGAGAGATAGATTAATTGTTTGTAATGGTCCCGGAGAGGTTATTTCCTGCTTGGCCTAAGATACATGCCAAAACCCGCTCTGAATACGGGCAATGGGTCATTGAATTGGTCTCTATAAGGTGAGAAAGGATTTTGTAAAACATCCATCATCAAGGTTACATAGGAATACCTACTTCCTAAAAAATGGGAGCCATAGCCAATGCCCACCAACAAACTTTCAGCCTGGTATTTGTATTTAAAAACATCTGGACTATTGGTAAATTTTTGGGTACTATTGATCCAATTGAATTCTGGTTGAATTTGAAGATGGAGAAAATTTACAGGCCAAACTCTGAGGAAAGTACCCCCTCCATAACTCCAGTTTTGGTATTTCACATTACTAAAGTCAGTAGCGTTTTGAGAATAATAATTCACGTTAAAATTGATACCTGCGTCTAGCCATTTGGTAATGCTGTATCCAATTTCTGGGTTCAACCCAATATTAAAAGACTGGGAAGCGATACCCAGATTTAAACCAGTTCCAAAGAAAATATTTTCCTGTTTAAACTTACCTTTTGTTGGATCCTGTTCCAAGGATTGAGCCATTGAATCAAGCGACAATAGTAAAAAAGCCAATAAAAAAAGGTTTTTGGGCATAGTTGGTCTTTGTGCAAACCTACAACATGCAGATTCAGTAAAAAAAACTACCTATATAAAAAAATGTTAGTGTTTGAGTTAACGTGTAGCCAATACACGTAGTTGCTGTTGGTATGAAGGATTCCCTTATTTTTACACTAACTAACGATTGTTTGCATATGTCGGTACCAACCATGATGCCCCCAAAATCTATGTTACGTGAAGCCGGAATAGCCGGAAATGCCCAGTTACATTACCAGTTAACACCCGCGGAATTAGTTGAACAAACCATTGCCCGAGGTCAGGGAGTCTTGAACAATACCGGCGCATTGTGTATCCGAACAGGAAAATTCACCGGTAGAAGCCCTCAAGACAAGTTCACAGTTAAAGATGCTATTACAGCCAATACCGTGAATTGGAACAATTTCAATATACCTATAGAAGAGAAATACTTTTTACAACTCAGGACCAAACTGCTCAACTATTTGGGAGAGCGGCAGGAACTTTGGGTGCGGGATGCATTTGCTTGCGCCGATCCCGCCTACCAATTAAAGATTCGGGTAATCAATGAAAACGCTTGGAGTAATCTGTTTGCCTATAATATGTTCCTTCGTCCAACCCAGGCTGAGTTGGAGAATTTTGAACCTGAATGGACCATCTTACAAGCACCAGGCTTTTTAGCAGATCCCGCAGTTGATGGAACTAGGCAAGAAAATTTTGCCGTGATTTCATTTACTCATAAAACCATTCTGATTGGTGGAACGGGATATACTGGTGAAATCAAAAAAGGGATCTTCAGTATTCTGAACTATATCTTACCTCAGGACAAACAAGTCTTGAGCATGCACTGCAGTGCCAATATGGGTGCCGAGGGCGATGTAGCCATTTTCTTTGGTTTAAGTGGAACAGGTAAAACTACATTGAGTGCAGACCCACAACGCAAGTTAATTGGTGACGATGAACACGGTTGGACCAATCATTCGGTGTTCAATTTTGAAGGAGGCTGTTATGCAAAAACGGTTGACTTGAGTGAAGAAAAAGAACCCGAAATTTTTCACGCCATCAAACCTGGAGCACTGGTAGAAAATATTCATTTCTTCCCAGGATCTAATAGGATTGATTTTGCCGATACAGAAATCACAGAGAACACGCGTGTGAGTTATCCATTGAATTTTATCAGCAATGCGCAAGAGCCATCTATTGGTGGTTTGCCCAAACATATATTTTTCTT
>NCHJ01000165.1 GCA_002256765.1 Bacteroidetes bacterium 24-39-8 | reverse complement strand
AAACTATTAACCTGGTTCTCCCTGGTTAATCTAATGGTGATGGTAGCCATTTTTTTATTATCCAGCATTGTATTATACCAGCTTACCAAAGTTATACTTATCCGGGAAATGGATGATGATCTGAGTGGTATTGAAAATAAAGTAAAGGTTTATGTAAGTGAATTTAATAAACTCCCGGAAGCTTATCCACTGGATGAAGAAAAAATCAATTTTGTGTTAAGCGGACCGCAGGCGCCAGCAAGAAGTTTTGAGCTTACCCAACTATACAGTTACAGGGAAATGAAAATGCACAATTTCAGGAAGCTTACTTTTCCGCTTAGGTTTAATAACAATTGGTACCAGGTTACAGTAGCTAAACCACTTGAAGGAATTCGGCATCTTTCAAGCGCACTGATCAAAATATCTTTGGGCACCATTTTACTATTTATTTTAATTACTGTTTTTCTAAATAAGCTTTTACTTCGGCGGCTATGGAAACCTTTTTATGCATCCATGACAATTATGCGAAATTTCAGGCTGGGTAAAACCACCTCACTTAGTTTCCCTGATACGTCAATAGCTGAATTTGCATTTATGAATGAAAGTCTTTTGGTGGCTACTCAAAAAGCAGAACTGGATTACTTGCTGCTTCGGGAATTTACCGAAAATGCATCGCACGAAATGCAAACTCCCTTATCGGTCATTCGCTCAAAACTGGATATGATGATGCAGGAGAAAGATCTTTCAGAAAGACAAAGTGAACTTGCCAGGGGAGCATACGCTTCAATAAAAAAATTATCCAGGCTAAATCAATCGCTTTTGTTGCTGGCAAAAATAGAAAACCAACAGTTTTCAAATATTCAAAAAATTAACCTGAAGGATAAATTAGAAGAGAAAATAGTGCAATTTCAGGAGTTGTGGCAAAACCTTGATATTACAGTAGATTATGAAGGAATAGAAAGTTATATATCAATGAGTCCCGAGCTGTTGGATATTTTATTAAATAATTTACTAAGTAATGCCATTAATCATAATATACCATCCGGTAAAATTTTAATTGATTTGGAACCTCATCAACTTATTATTCGCAATACAGGCCTGCCAGTTTCTCTGGATGAAAAACGTTTGTTCATGCGTTTCTATAAAGAGTCTGTCAACAGCAATCACAATGGATTGGGGCTTTCAATTGTGAAGCAAATTTCTAAAATATCTGGTATTAGTACTATCTATCAATTTGCCGGCAAAATACATTCTTTTAGCTTAAAATGGTAGTTGAATTCTGGTTTATTTCTAAAGTTATCATTTCCTTAAAGTTAGGTAAACATCAACAAACGGTTATCTTATTTTAGCAGTCCTTTATTGCAATATCACGCAGTTACTTTTGTACTGAATCGAAATTTTAACAGACAAATATCGGGATGCAAAATTGCAAGCTTTTACAAAAATTATTAATTGCGTTTTTAATTATTACTACTTTTAATACCACTGTATTTGCCGGTGATATTAAAGGCTATGTATATGATAAAAATACAAGAGAGCAACTGATAGGAGCCACTATTATTTTAAAACATGGCTCATCCAAAGTATTTTCAGCTTTGGATGGAAGTTTTACCTTTAAAAACCTTGCGAACGGAACTTACAATTTATACGTATCATACGTTGGTTATATTGAATTAGATACCAGTATCACAATAAAAGGTAATAACAGCAAAAGTTTTAATTTTTATCTTAACACAAAATCGTCCAGTCTTTCCGATGTGGTGGTAACCTCGAAAGCCAATGAAGGTTCGGATGAATTTGCCAAAAGAAGAGAGCAGATGGCAAACAGTATTGTAAATATTGTTTCCGCCAATTCTATTGCCATATCGCCTGATATTACGGTTGCCAATGTAATGCAACGCATTTCCGGAATTTCTATTGAAAGGGGCAGCTCTGGTGATGGACAGTATGCCATCATAAGGGGTATGGATAAACGATACAATACCACGCTTGTTAATGGTGTAAAGATACCCAGCCCTGATAACAGGAACCGGTACGTGCCGCTGGATATTTTTCCGGCTGAATTGCTGGACAGGATTGAAGTGGTGAAATCTTTAACACCAGACATGGAAGCGGATGCCGCAGGCGGCGTTATTAACCTGGTAATGAAAAATGCCCCCAACAATTTTAAAATAGACGGCAACGTAGGCACAGGGTATAGCCAGCTATTTCTCAACAGGGATTTTTACACCTATTCAAAAGTTACAGTAAATAAAAAGTCTCCATCAGAAATTTCCGGTCCGGGCGTTTATGCTCCTATTGGTGCTTTTCCATATAATAATCTTATTGCCACCGCCGTTAAAGCACCCTTAAACAAGAATGTAAGCCTTACTATAGGAAATCGGTTTCTGCAAAAAAAATTGGGCGTAATACTTTCAGCTAGTTATCAAAATGCATACAGAGGGAGTAATTCAAGTACATTGTTGCAAAGTCCTACCGTACCGCCGGCTTCGGATGAAACCCATGCACAGCAACCTGCCTTTTCTAATATTTATAATCGGCAATACAGTTCCCGTATTGATCGATCAGGTGTAGAAACTAAAATTGATTATAATTTCAATACTGCTAATTCGATTAGTTTATTTGCCACTTACCTTCAGTTAAATGAAAGACGAACAAGAATAACCAGCGATTCATTATTGGGAGGGTATAGTACTGCAAATAATTACGTAGGCTCTTACGCCATTTATAACCGGGCAGAAACAAGATCAGACCTGCAAAGTATATACAACGCTACTTTACAGGGTAAAAATAAGTTAGTTAATAATTTAACAACAGATTGGTCTTTAGTTCTCTCACAAGCTAAACGCCTGGTACCTGATGACGCCCAGTTTTCTACATCGCAGGCCGTGAATCCCAATACAAACGCCGGAACATTTACAATTTCTCCGCCAGTAGTAAGAAACCAGTCAAGAGAATGGATTCACAATACAGATAAAGACCTTTCGGGCTATCTTAATTTTCATTATAAACAAAATATTGCCGGACACAGTGCCCAATTTGATTTTGGTGGAATGTACCGACATAAACAACGGGATAATTACGATAATGCATACTCGCTAACGTCTGTAAGTGACCCAAATTCAAATGATCAACAATACATTTCAATTCCCGAATCCAAATTTACTTTCATTCCTTACAATGCAGCCTTAGGTAACGCCGCAGGTAACCCTGGTATTTATACATTCAAGGAAGATGTTGGTGCAGCTTATGGGCAGGTAAAATATTTTATCACTAAACGCTTTGATATATTAACAGGCATGCGTATGGAGCTTACGCATCAGAATTATGTATCCTCCTTGCCAGTAACAGTGGATGGAAAATCAGCGGATATAAAATATACTGACTTTCTTCCGAGCATCCAGGCAAAATATTCTATCACCCCAAAAAGGGCATTGCGGTTTGCTTATTTCAGGTCTATTTTCCGGCCTGCTTTTGCAGACCTGATTGCATTTCCGGAACGTGGTAGTTCTAATGACAGTTACGAAACAGAAGGGAACCCACATTTACAGCATACTGTTATTGATAATATTGATTTGCGTTACGAAATGTTTCCAAAAGGATTAGACCAGTTTATGATTGGTGCATTTTATAAATTTATTAGTAACCCTATCGAGTATGCATTCAGCCAAAATGGCTTTGGTGGAATCATTCTCTCCCCCAATAATTTTGGCAATGCCAATAACTTTGGTATTGAAGTTGTCTTTAGAAAATACTTCGGCAATTTTGGTGTATCTGGTAATTACACTTTCACCAACTCCGTCATTAATTCTCAAAAGAACTTCTATTATCAGTCTGCAAGTGGACAGGCAATTAATACTACTGTCAAAGAACGAAGACCATTACAGGGGCAAAGCGCTCATATTGGCAATTTTTCTTTGCTTTATAAGGGCGCAAAAAATAAGATTGACGCTCAGATTGCAATGGTTTATACGGGCGAAAGAATCAATACCCTCTCCTTGTATAAAGGTCTTGATAATTGGGAAAAACCCACCCTTAATCTTGATTTTTCTGTTCAGAAAGAATTTGGCAAACACTATATATTATATGCAAAAGTAAATAACCTGCTTAACACGCCTTTTCAATTAATCGTTAAGCAAAACAACAGCAGCTACAGCGGCAGGTTCAAACTACCCTTTCAGGAAAGCGCCAACTATGTTACTGTCCAATACGACCAGTTTTCTACTTCCTATTCTTTGGGCTTCAAATTTAAATTTTAAACATAATAATCAGGTAAAAAATGAAACATTTAAAAATCACAGGCTTGGCAATATTAGCGGTAATCGCAGTAACCTCCTGTAAAAAAAGTGACACATCAACCGTTTCCCAGGCACAGATTCAGGTAGGTCAGTCTGTTAGTTCAGCGACACCTTTAACAGGTTCTATAAAAGGCACCATGCTTACCGGGCAGGTGTATACAATCAACGGAGATGTAACTGTTAATGCAGGCGATACATTACTAATACAAAAAGGAGTTACTGTGAATGTGAAAAACGCTGCTGCAATTGTGGTAAAAGGAACACTGGTAAGCCTTGGAACAAAAGATGCGCCGGTAACAATCACTGATCCTTCAAGAACAAAGACCACAGGTTCTTCTACTGCCACTTCTGATTCAGCTTACGCAGGTGGCTGGTCTGGACTTTATTGTGCGCCCACCTGTCCGCTATTGGTTTTAAAGTGGACACACCTTGATTTCGCAGGGGCTGGTATTCAAACAATACCCTTTACAGGGCCATCTGTAGGCGATCAATATGCTATTTATTTTGGTAACCCCAATGGAAACTTTATTATGGAAGACTCATGGGTTTATGGTAGCCCGGATGATGCTGTACGGTTTTACGGAGGCCACGTAAATATCATGCGAAATACAATGGAGAAATGTGGTGGTTCCGGAGGAGATGGTTTTAATGCAAAGGGAGGTACCCAGGGAAATATGGCATATAATCTTATCATTGGTAGTGCTACCAATGGAACAAAATCAGCAAATGATGGCGGTATACAACCACAGTGCATGATTGCTATGTACAATAATACCTATATAAATAATGGCTTTAGAAACACAGGAACAGTTGGCGCAAGAGGTGGTTCAATTGAGATAGAAAATAATTCAAGGAGCTTGGCTTACAATAACCTGATTGTAAATTGTGCATATGCGTTAAGGGTTACGGGCGGCAATAATGTAACAGCAAAAGTTTATCTGGCTGATACTACAGGGCCTCATCCAGGCGATCCCATTTCTCAAACAGCTTATGGCTACAATTATTATTACGGTGACAACGTCAGTATTACCAACCAGTTTTTGCCAACAAACATAGCACAGGCAGTGGTTACACATCCAACAGCTACAGGTATTCCTAATATGGTTAGCTTTTTGGGTACATCTTATACTTTCGGAATGCAGTATGATGGCGCTTCATTGGTTGGTCTGAACAATCCAATGTTTGTAAACTATCCACTTCCAAATAACAATTATAAAACCAAGGCTTCTGTAGATGGTTATAATTTTCATTTACAAAGTGGTTCACCGGCTATCGGAAAGGGCTTCCTTTCTTTTTCACCAATTACGAATGTTCCAATAGATCCAAACTTTGGTTCAAGCGGTATTACCGGGCCAGGTAAAGATATTGGTTGTTACCAGGCAGACGGTACAGGAAACCAGCATTAATTTAACCTGAATAATTTATTCATACCAGAAGGCCCGTTATTATTGCGGGTCTTCTTATTTAAATCAACGACATGAGAATAGCGGCTTTCTTGCTTATGCTAATGAGCTATCCGTTAGATATGCTTGCCCAGCAAAAAGATACTACAGGTATTTTGCAAATTGTTTTTACATCTGATGCACACTATGGTATTGAAAGAAAAGTATTCAAAGGCCATGAAATTGCAGATGGACATACAGTTAATACGGAAATGATTAAAAAAATAAATACCCTTCCGGAGATAATATTTCCTAATGATAGCGGTGTCAAAGCAGGTAGAAATATAGGAGCCATTGATTATATTATTGAGGGCGGCGATATTGCGAACCGAATGGAATTACCTTATCAAAGTGCTTCAGTTTCGTGGGATCAGTTTGATTTGGATTATATAAAAGGTATTTCCCTTAAAAATCATTTGGGCCAACCAGCGCAACTATTGATGGTTCCGGGTAATCATGATATATCTGATGCCATTGGGTTTTATAAGCCAATGAAACCTCATACTGACGCCACTTCAATGGTGAATATTTACAACCTGATGATGCAGCCATCTACCCCTTTAACCAACGGCACTTATGACTATAAAAGAGATAAAATCAATTACTCCAAAAATATTGATGGCATTCATTTTGTTTTTATCACGCTTTGGCCTGACTCTGCTCAGCGAATCTGGATGGAGAAAGATTTGCAGGAGATTTCCATAGACATGCCTGTGATCATCTTTACGCATGACCAACCGGAATGTGAAGCCAAACATTTTACTAGCCCAAACT
>NCHJ01000164.1 GCA_002256765.1 Bacteroidetes bacterium 24-39-8 | reverse complement strand
GCCAGACTTTCCATAGATACAAACCGTTTGACCTGATGGAATTTTGAAATTAAGTTTTTGCAAAACAGGATTTCCCTTGTCATAACAATAATTCAATTCTTTAAATTGAATAGACAATCCATTTTCAAATTCCGATACCATATGCGTACCATCAATTTCTGTTTCACATTCGGTAATCTTAGCCAGCTTTTCCACTGAAGTAAGAACGTCATAGATTTTGTCTAAGCTAGCAATCAGTTTTTCAACCGATGCAATGACCATGATAATCACAATGTCTGCCGCAATAAACTGTCCAATATTAATCTGTTGGTCTACCAAGAGTATAGAACCAACAATCAACATACTAGCCGTAATGATTACTTTAAAACCTACCAAACTCCAGAACTGCGTTACCAGAATTTTAAAATAACGGGTATGTGACTCTATATAGCTGTTAACGTATGTGTCTGTTTTTTGAATATTTAATTGCGTTCCCTTACTGTATTTAAAGGTTTTAACCACCCTAGCCATTTCTTCTAACCAAGCGGCGGTCTTGTATTTGTAATCACTTGATTCTACGTTGGCCGCAAATCCCGTTGGCAGGGTATTGCGTAGAATGATATACAACAACAAAATAAGCACAGCCCCAAAGCCAATAAAGACTGGGTGATACAAGCTCAACAAAATCACACCCAAAAGAATCTGAATTACGGCAGCTGGAATATCTAACAATAATTTCTCTATCCCCTTTTGTAAGTTTCCCGTGTCAAAAAATCGGTTCACCAATTCGGGTAAATAATAGCTGCTCATCTTTTCTATATTCAATCGCGGTAGCACATTGGCAAATTCTAAAGAATAGCGTACAAAAATCTTTTGCTGAATTTTTTCAATCACTTGCATTTGGCGTACCTGTAATAATCCGCCCACAAAAACGGCAAATACTACCAATACAATTAATACTATAATAGAAGTAGAAATGGCCCCCGCTAATACAAAACTGATAATGGTTTGAATACCTAGGGGTGTAGAAAAACCCACCAATCCAGCCAGTATAGCATAGATATAAATGGTGCTAATGTCTTTTTTCTCCAGCCTCAATAAAGTGAACAGCTTTTTTGCTGCATGAGCTGGTGAATGTTCCTTTTGTGTTGCCATAAGCGTTTGTTCCCTACAATTTGTGTGCAAGAATACAGCCTCAGGCTGAATAGCCCGAGTTAATGAATATCCAAAAATAATTCATTAAAATGTTAAAATGGTGTAATTGTACTATGAAAATCAATCAGTTAGAGATTATCAAACTCATAAATTGGGTCAATATGGTCACCTGCTTCCATTTCAAACACTGGTTTAATAATGCCATCGTGCAAGTCATAGACCCACCCGTGTAAATGTGGACGCTGATCATGTTTCCATGCATGTTGTATAATAGATGTCTTAGCCAAGTTCATCACTTGTTCCTGCACATTCAATTCCACCATACGGTTTACTTTATGCTCCTCAGTATCTATAGCATCAATCTCTTCTCTATGAAAACGATATACGTCTTTGATATTGCGCAACCACTTATTAATAATCCCCAAGGAATGATGCCCAAATGCTGCTTTTACACCCCCACAACCATAGTGACCACATACAATAATATGTTTCACTTTCAATACTTCTACCGCATATTGCAATACGCTCAAAAGGTTCAGGTCTGTGTGCACCACCATATTGGCAATATTTCTATGCACAAAAATTTCTCCAGGATTGGTACCCGTTATTTCGTTAGCAGGCACCCTACTATCACTACAACCAATCCAAAGAAACTCTGGGCTTTGTACATGCACCAACCTTTCAAAAAAGTCTGGATCATCTTCACTTTTTTCTTTAGCCCAGGCTTTGTTTTCCAATAAGAGCTTTTCGTATGCTTTCATATGATCAATTATTTGGGGTTGGTTCTTGAAATTGGTATTGATTTCTTTTGAAAGGACTTTTCTTCATTTCAACTTTAATGTTCTTTAAGTGGGCATGACAAAGAAAGTCATTGATTTCTTCTACAATGTCTCGGTCTATAAACTCTGCCCTTGTTGTATCTATTAATAAATAGGCATTGGGTGGAATGGCTTCTAACTTGGCTTTAATAATGGCCTTATTTAAAAAAGAAACGTCTTTTCTTAGTCTAAGCATGTGATTATTATTATCACTGATCTCAAATACGGCAGACCTAAAATTACTCCTGAGCATAAAGAATAGTCCTACCAAAATACCAATGATAATGCCTGTTAAAAGATCAGTAAATAGAATGGCCAAGATAGTTGCCATAAAAGGTACAAACTGATCCCAACCCTTTGCATAAAATTCCTTTACTTGTTTAATACTAGCCAATCTATACCCGGTAAATATTAATATAGCTGCTAAACTACTCAGCGGAATTAGGTTTAAAAGCTTTGGAATGAAGAGAACAAAAACTAATAATAATACACCATGAGAAATACTAGACAGTTTTGATTTTGCTCCAGCTACTACGTTTACTGAACCCCTAATCAATACAGCTGTGATAGGTAAACCACCAATCATACCAGACACTATATTACCCAATCCCTGCACTTTCAATTCCCTATTGGTGGGTGTTACTCTTTTTAAAGTATCTAATTTATCAATGGCTTCCACACTCAATAAGCTTTCCAAACTAGCAACAATGGCAATGGTAAAAGCAATAATCCAAACGTCTGGATTATTCCATTTTGAAAAATCTGGCATGGTAAACAGGGTCACGCTATTTTGCAGGTCAGACACAATGGGTAATGAAACCAAGTGCTTGTCTTCCAATGCCAATTCAGGATATTGACTTTTAAAGAATGCATTTAATAAGACCCCAACAAGCACAACCATTAAAGGACCCGGAAAAAAATGAAAGATACTTTTATGATGGGCCACTTTTTTCTCCCAAATGATTAATATGGCCAAAGAAACTAAACCAATGATCACAGCACCACCTGTATATAATTGTCCTGCTTGTAAAAGCTCTGTAAACGTATTATTAGCATCCGCTTGCGAAAAGGTTTCGTCCCCTTCAAAATCAGCGTCATAGCCTATCAAATGGGGTAACTGCTTCAAGATCAAGATTAGACCAATAGCGGCCAACAATCCTTTGATCACAGAATTGGGTACAAAATCTCCCAAAACCCCGGCTTTTGCATATCCGAGTATGATTTGAAATACACCTGCAATCACAACTGCTAACAAAAACACATCGTAAGCCTGCAGTTTCAGAATCCCATTTGCAACAACTACAATTAAACCAGCAGCCGGACCACTCACACTTAAGGCCGATCCACTTAGGCTTCCTACCAAGATACCACCTACAATCCCCGCAATAATACCAGAAAACAAAGGCGCTCCTGAACCTAGGGCAATTCCCAAACATAGTGGCAATGCCACTAAAAAAACTACCAGCGATGCTGGCAAATCGCTTCCAGCTGTTTGAAAATATTTCCTCATAATGTTTATTATCCCATTTGTGAGGCATCCCAGAAATCAAAGTTCATTTTCGGTTATAGGAATACCTCCCCTGCAAATACACAGTATTTGAACCTAACAAAAAAACCTGAATTTTGTTTAATTTATATGTTTAATCCGCCACAAGCGCTCAACACTTGACCCGTAATATACGAACTCATGTCACTGGCCAAGAACAAAGTGGTATTGGCAATCTCTTCAGCTTTACCAAACCTACCCAAGGGGATTTTTTTCAGGAACTCGGTAGCACCATCTCCGTCTTGCAGATAATGGGTCATATCGGTTTCCACAAATCCTGGCGCAATAGCATTGCAGCGAATATTCCTACTACCCAATTCATGTGCTACTGACTTAGTAAAGCCAATGATTCCCGCCTTGGAAGCTGCATAGCTACTCTGACCAGCGTTACCCCTGATGCCAATAATAGAACTCATATTAATAATGGTACCACTCTTGGCCTTCATCATGGGGCGGATTACCTGCTTGGTCATGTTGAACACAGACTTGAGGTTAATATCCATCACATCGTCCCACTGCTCAGGGGTCATTCGCAATAGCAAATTATCCTTGCTAATTCCCGCATTGTTGACGCAGATATCAATAGCGCCAAACTCCTTTAATACATCGTTTACAAAAGATTCGCACTGAGCAAAATCACCGGCATTGCTTTGATAAGCCTTAGCTTTTACGCTCAAAGCAATCAGTTCTGCTTCCAAAGCAGCTGCTTTTTCAGCCGAGCTATCACTCACATAAGTAAAGGCAATATTGGCACCATGTTCGGCCAATTTTAAAGCAATGGCTGCGCCGATGCCTCTTGCGGCACCAGTAACAATAGCAACTTTATTCTCCAACAATTTCATAGTAGCGTCTTTTAAGTGGAACAAATGTAAAAGATTTACCCGTAAATATGGTGATGGAAAAACACATAAGCCACCAGCAATACCAATAGGAAAAATAGGATTCCGGGGTTATAGAGCAAGACAAAAAATAGAACGGCCATCATGCCAAACACGGAATTCAGATAGTCTTCACTGAGCATATCATACACTAGTAAAATGCTGTGTAGAAAAGCCGCCAAGCTCAGGACCATCAAGACAATTTTCGGATATTCCAACAAAGTGAAATGCAAGGGATAGGCGCTCCACACATAGATATACTCGGGTAAAAAGAGTAATGCATAGGTTAGAAGCAGCTGCAAAAACCTGACGGAGATTTTTACGGGCAAATTCCGCAAAAAGGGGAGGAACTCCCGCTCAAAAGCCCTAATCTGCAAAATCAAAGAGCTATGTGACCCAACAATGAGTAAGAAACAAAGCAATATGGGCCGCGGATCAGGTTTGTAGGGTTCATAGAGTTGGATAAAGCCGTAAAGAAACAACAGGGTAAACAGCTTGGTCAAAAGCAACATCTGCTTTCGCTCTCTGAACAGGTGAAAAATGGCAAAACTGAAGACGGGTTTGACAAAACCAATGCTCCATTGAATGCTCTGCAACAGTTCCCATTTTCCCAAAAATGCCGTTGTGCCATGGTGGCGAATGGTACTCGAATACCATCGCGCAGCTGTTACAATCAACACCAAATTGGCAAGGATCATGATTCCAGCCTGAGCCCAATGATGCAAATGAATGGCCACTGCTGACGCGATGGTTGCATAGACCCAAACCGGCGCAAAAACCTGCACTTGCACAAAGAGCATCCAAGCAAAGAGTTGCTTGTTGCTTAAATGATTTAAGCTGCTTAGGAACAATTGTCTGGGTTCCAAGATGCGCTTGATAATATAGTTGCTGCACTTAAGGGTGTATAAGATCCAAGCAAAAATGACCCCAACCAAGATGATGGGGCTTTCCAAAAAAGCGATGATCAAGGAATAGTGATAGTCAATTAATTGCCCACCCTTGACCACACCAAAGAGGACAAAAAATAGGAAGGCAAAAAAGCCAGCGTTCATTTGGTAAAAATGATTCACTAAAATTTTTTGCAGGGTTCTGGCAATGGGATTTTTACTCATGGCTCAACATGCAAGGTTTTGTCAGAAACGCTCAATTTTCCTGTGAACTGCAGCCCACCCGCAAAACTCTGGTGCGATGAAATCAGAAAGGAAATGCCTTTTTTGGCATGCCAATCATTGATCCATTTACACACCAGTTCCACTGCGGCCACGTCAATGGTAATCAGCGGCTCGTCCAATAAAATCCAATCCGGATTTCCCATAAAAGCTAGTACTAGACTGAGTTTCTTGACCATGCCGCTGGAATAAGTACCCACGGTTTGTTCATAAGCGTCCAAGATATGGAGCTCCTCCAGTTGTTGTTTGGCTGCGTCAATATCCGCTTTCTTTGTGGCGCCATACAATTCCACCAAATCCTTGGCCGTCAAGAAGGGCGGATACAAAGGTTCCGCCTCGGCATAATTCACTTTCTTTAAAAATTCATTCCGGTCTTTAAGAATACTCAATGGTTTTTCAGAACTTCTCTCTTCTGAATTGGATTCTCTCAATCTTAATGCTTCCTTACCCAAACCTAAATTATCCTCATTACCCAATTCACTTACTCCCAAATTTTTCGGCCCTAAAAAAATTTCACCCTTGAACGGATGCAGCCCCGCCAACATTTTCAGAAATGTGGTCTTCCCTGATCCATTCTCACCCTGAATCCAATACATACCATTGGCCAGGTCCAAATCCGGCACCGTCAACGCCAAATGTGCCCCATAAAATTTTTCAACCTTTCTGAATTGCAGCATAAACAAGTATAATAACAGAAATACAATTTAAAACAATCTATCACCCTCAACCTCAAAACACCACCAGAAACCCAAGAACTCAAGATTCTAAGAAAAAACGCATCACAGATAATAATTCCCCACCAAAAACATCACCCTCAACCTCAAAAATTAAGACCCAAACAAAAATCATAAATAACCCCTCCCCATCAAAAAACATCACCAGAACCTCAAAAATCAAGACTCTAAATCCTTCGGCTTGAAATTTACAGTCTTTGATGAACAATTTTGCTT
>NCHJ01000163.1 GCA_002256765.1 Bacteroidetes bacterium 24-39-8 | reverse complement strand
GCCCCAGAAAGGCCACATATGCGCGTGCGTATCAACAAAACCAGGGGTAATAGTTTTACCCGCACAGTCAATGACTTTGGCACCTGCAGGCGTTTTTAAAGAACCCGATTTACCCACGGCTTTAATGCGATTGTTTTCAATCAAAACATCGCCACGCTCAATAATTTCATCACCCTTCATAGTAATGATGCGGGCATTTTTCAAGAGAATAATTCCTGTAGGTTGGTCTTTTGAATAATAAACTTTCACCTGCGTTTCAAGCGGGCTATATTTTTCTTTTAATTTTTGTTGCGCCAGCAAAGCACTGTCCTGCTTGGGTTTGCTGGTATCTTTTGGTTTTAGATCGTTTAGTTTTTTAACGGCTTTAACAGAGTCTTCCAAAGTTTTGGCGCGGTCAAGGTCAAAAACCCAGTGACCATTACCCAAACTCCAGTGTACTTTTTTACCGTCTGCTTCCCAGACTGGAAATTCTCCACCAATTTCCGTTAGCTGGCGCGATGGAAAACTACTATTCTGCGGCGCTGCAACAGAAATACTAGCGGTCTTACCAGCATCTGGAACAGTTACCACATAGATATTGTTTTTTACTTGTGCCAAAGCTTGGTCTCCTTTGGGAGCCATCAAAATCATATCGGCATTAGAAGGTGTTTGTTGTGGCTCGCGCTCCGATGCACCTTCAGGTAACATGCAATTATTCACTGGATCAAAACTACTGCGGCTCTTGCCCATGACAAAATCATGATCAGCATCTGCCACTGTTCCAAATGTAGTGATCCCAGAAACTTTTACCAGTGTTTTGGTATCAGTTCCATCCCAACGAATAGACAACAAAGTACCTGCTCCACCATTTAAAAATACACGACTAGTATCGGTAGTAAAATGCAGGTTGCCACGGTTATTGGCATAGTCAATCAAGTGTTCTGCTCCACCATTGGGGCTGATCCAATTGATCTTGGTTTCGGCATCGCTATAGTTATTTCCCTCTGCGTCTTTGAATACGCGATTAGGTGCTTTAAAGTAAGCAATGCGGTTGTTATAGCTCCAGGCCGGTTGGGAATAATAGGCGGACTCGCTACTGATTTTTGTCAGGCCGGATCCATCTGCGTTAGCCTTATAAATAGCACCACCTTCTTGCTCGTTCCAAGTAACAAAGACCAATTGCTTGCCATTGGGGTTCCATGCTGGCATGGCTTCTACGGAATTAAAATTGGTAACCCTTTTAGGTGTACCGTTGGGATAGTCCATCACATACAAACGGTTCAAAGCGGTAAATGCTAGTTGTTTACCATCGCCGCTAGGCACAGCGTCTCTAATTTGAGAACTAAGTGCGTGGCTGGTATCTTTTACGGGATAGTTGAAATAGAGTCTGGGCCCAAGTTCTAGGTTCACTCCTGAAATGGTAATTTTCCAGATTTTACCGCCATAAGAAGCTAGTAAAAATTTGCTGTCTGGGGTAAATGCCATACCGGGTAAAACGCCCAAGGGAGCAATGGATTCCTGTTCATCGCGCTGCACGGGATAAGCCAACCAACGCTCTTCACCGCTAATCAAATTGCGCAGGATCAAACCGGTTTTGTCTTCGTGTCTTGTGCCATAAACCATCCATTTACCGTCTTTACTCAAAGTAGGAGTAAATGCAGAACCATATCTAGAAGTGATGGTGCTATACGCCCCTTTTTCAATATTGTAGGCGCCAATTTGATATTGGGGCAATAAAGCGTTGTAGTTCCAAGGCCCGTTGCGCTGTGAGAAATATACCCATTTACCATTGGCACTGACAAAGGGATCAATGGTTTTTTGGTTACCGGGTTGATCATTGAGTTGGATGCCACCGCCACCGTCTACATGGTACATCCAAAGCTTGGGTAATCTGCGTCCCTTGCTGGCAATAATGTATTTGCCATCGGGTGTCCAAACCGCGCTGGGATAGTCATCTACATTGGTCTTGGTAATCTGAAGGGTATCATTTGTTTGCAAATTGAGTACCCACAAATTATCTGCTCCCGAGCGGTCAGATGTGAAGAGGATTTTTTTGCCATCAGGGCTAAATCTTGGATGCGCGTCAAAAGACAATCCCTTGGTAATTTGTTTGGCCTTGCCACCTGTCATGGGCATGGTATAGATATCGCCCATCATGTCAAAAGCAATGGTATTGCCGTCTGGCGATACGTCTAAAGACATCCAAGTACCTTCTTGGGTATTGAATTGAATACTACGCTCCGCTTTGAGGGGTAGGTCTTTGAACGTACTGAACTTGACAGAGTCTTTTTTAGCTGTGTCAGCTGTTGAGACGCTAAACTGTCTTGGTTGAATGCTATTAGTTAGGCCAATAATGGTCATAGGAATGGCCGCAATGGCCATTAGTACAATAGTGCGCATAGTTTTAGTTTTGTTTGAAACCGGGGCAGGTTCGGGAGTGAAAATAAGTAAAATGTGGTAAGGTGGGTGGAGAAATAAATCAATTTATTCCTTTACCAAACTCAGATCATCCATTAAACAAAAGGCATTGGCATCCCCTGCAGCGTAAATCCCAATTTCAATTTTCCCATTACGGACTTGGATGTTTTTGAGCGTGATGATAGTCCATTCCGGGCAGCTGCCAATGGTTTGGAATTGGCGGGTTTGACCAAGGGTATAGAGTTCTAATTTGCTAAAGCCCGGGCTGTTTTTAATCTTGGCGGTAAGGGTATATTTCCCATTGGGCAGAGGCACAAATGCTGTGGATTGGATGGTTTGGGAGAGCTGGCGTTCAAAGGGTACTTGGTCTGTGATCAAGGCAGACTTCTCTCCTATTACCTGCTTTCTTTCTGCTTGGGTATTAAAGTGATTGAGTACAGGTGAATGCGCGGAGTCTTGGCTGGGGGAATTGCCCTTTAGTACTTTGGTATCCCATCCGGTGAGTTGGTCTTGCAAAGGTTTTACCGGACTTGGAATATGTCTTCTATCGGCTTCAAAGCTCCCGTTGCGTATATAATTATTGTCTGCGGCAACTTTCCACTCACCAGTTGTTGCGTTTAAATGCCAGGCACTCAGTGAATTGAATACGGGTGTATTTTCTGCGCCTTCAAAACTCAGAGGCACCCATTGGTTATAACCCAATCCATTGCCCGCAAAATCGGCCCATCGGTCACCGCAATACAACACTGTTTCTTGCTTGGTTCCATGAATAGTATAGTAAAATCCGGTTTGGGAAACATGGGCAAAATCGGCTTCGCAGCCCTTCATTATTTGCATCTTGTTGATGGGTGTATAGGGCCCGCGAATATTATCGGCCACCAGGTAATAAGCGTAGGAGGCATCCCATCCATAGATATTGGAAGCGCTCATATAATAGCGGCCCTTGTATTTGAACAGACAGTTGCCCTCACGGCTCTCGCCTTTGAAAATTTCTTTGCAATCTAGCAGGTTTACCTTGCCATCTTTAACGCCTATTTCCGATACATAGATTTTGTTTCTACCACGGCCATAAGAATAGATCAGGTAAGACTTTCCGTCATCGTCCGTGAATACGGTTTGGTCTCCGGTATTGGGCGTACCAATCATGTCTTGCATGGAGATCTGGTTATGCCATTCAAAATTTCCAGTAGGTGTTGCGCAGGTGGCAAAGAGTACGGAACTACCGCATTGTACTACCAGGGAATATTGGTTAATGTCTTTGATGTAGGCAACGCCTAATCGGCCAACCCAGGTTTTGCGGGTATGTTTAAAGAGTTCCTCCTTGGTGAGAATATTGGCTTCAAATGTCCAGTTCACCAGGTCTGTGCTGCTATAGCAGGTAACGTTTTCAAAAGTTGCGTTGGGTTGGGTAATGGAAGGGTCTTGGTGATAGAGCGCCGCTTCTGCGTATTGCACCCCGTACCAATAGTATTTGTTGTTAAAGCGGAAGATGCCCCCGCCTTGGGAGTAAATGGGCGTACCGTTTGTGGTAGACCAGAAACTATTGTTGGTGATTTTGTTATTCTTTGGCTGCGCCCATGTGATTAGGGTTAGGAGGAGGAGTGGGAGGAGGAGTTTCATGGGGCAAAATACTGCAAAATCAAAGAGAATTTACTTGTTTTGAAACTAGCTTTGATTTTAAATTAATTCTTGTTTTTCGCAGATTTTTCACCTTAGCTTTTTTAATGAAATTGCTAATAGCCATTTCCTCTTCTTTGGTAAGTTGTTGCTTTTGCCCACCAATTGAATCAACTTCAAGAATTTTAAGTTTATTTTTCATTGGGAAAATATTTATTGATAAGTTTTAATGCCGCTATTGTTTGAATAATCATAATCCTTCCTCCTATATGATCTGCACCCAAAGATTCAATATAATGTTGAATAAGTTGGGTTTTAGACAAAAAAGACACATTCCCTTCTTGGCCTCGTTGAAATGAGAGTTTACATGCAAATGCCACCAAATTTCCTGGCACTCCAGCATAAAGCTTTGACTTCCCTTTATTAAAAGGTGCACTTTCCAGAAGGTGCATATAAACATGGTCTTGTTTAATTTCTAAACTTATAAGCCCCTGAACAACTGTTTGATTATTAACAATAGTTAGTTTATAAATATCTCTCTGTGGTTGCTTGAATTCAAAAATCCAATCAAAATTCCAGTGATTTTTTTTGTTGATTTTCTTTAAATCGGAAATTGTAATTAACGATATTTCCGTAGCAAAACTATCCCCTGAAATAACATTTTCAATTGAATTTGTGAGTTTATCAATTAAAAAGTCAAGACCAATATTTAGCTTTTTTTTCACTTAGTGAATTTACTAAAATATCTTCCAAAAAAAGGATTCTTTTCTATTAAACAAGTTCTCTTTTTGTGAACTTAAGAAAATATTTATTATTTTTAATTATACTTTTCTACTTCCCTAGTAGTCAATCAATTAGAATTAAATTAATGATCGAACTCAAATACAAAGTCATTAGCAACAAAACTCAGTACAAGGAATATTGCCAAGTATTGGAGGAATTGGGATTCTCTGGAATGAAAGACAGGAATACCAAGGATGAAATTGCCTTGCTCACTGTCTTGATAGAAAAATGGGATGCAGAGCACCTACCCTTCCAAGATCTAGATCCGGTTCAATTAATTCAATCTTTGATGGAAGAGCATCAGTTAAAAGCCAAAGATTTGGTGGAGATTTTGAGAATTAGCAAGGGCTATGTTTCTGATATTCTGAACTATAAAAAAGGACTTTCCAAGGATGTGATTAGAAAGTTGGCTTTTCATTTTAAAGTATCGCAGGAGGCTTTTAATAGACCCTATTCCTTGAAACTTGATCAAAGGGCTGGCGCGATATTGAACTAGAAAATATTGGGCAAAAAAAATCCCGCATTATCTGCGGGACTTTCTTTTTATTACTTCTTAGCTGCTTTCTTAGGAGCTGCTTTTTTTGCTGCTTTTTTTGGAGCGGCTTTCTTAGCGGCTTTCTTTGGAGCTGCTGCTTTTTTAGGAGCGGCTTTTTTAGCGGCTTTCTTAGGAGCTGCTTTCTTTGCTGCTTTTTTAGGAGCTGCTACTTTCTTTGGAGCTGCTTTTTTAGCTGCTTTTTTTGGAGCTGCTGCTTTCTTAGGAGCTGCTTTCTTTACTGCTTTTTTTGGAGCTGCTTTTTTAGCGGCTTTTTTTGCTGTTGCCATTGTTTTGTTTTTTGTTATAAAATGGGTTACAACAATAAACGAATTTTAGTATGAGATATTGTATAAGGATTGTTAATGCGCTTTTGATAGGCCATTTAAGGCTGTTCTTTGCCGTCATTTACAAATTCTAGAATATCGCCAGGTTGACAATCCAAAGCCTTGCAAACAGCTTCTAAAGTGCTAAACCTAATGGCTTTTGCTTTTCCCGTTTTGAGGATGGATAGATTGGATAAAGTCAGGTCTACTCTTTCTGATAGTTCATTCAGAGACATCTTTCTTTTGGCCATCATCACATCTAAATTTACAATGATAGACATAGCTTATACGGTTAAATCGTTTTCGGTTTGAATTTCTACGCCTTTCTTGAAAATGCTGCCAATAACATAGATCACGGCAGCCATTAGTATAAAGGCTTCACTGTCTGGCCAAAACTGGCTGAGGTTGTCAACTTTATAATTATGGTGCATTAAGTATTTGGAGACTTGTCTGGCTATGTGACCAATGATGCCAATAGATAAAGCATAGTAACTAATGAGCATGATTTTATTGGCCACATACATGCTAAATGGTTTTGTCAGATCTAGTTTTAGTAAGATTTGAATGACCACATAGAACATGACTGTTTTTAAAATAGAGATGAATAGGATAAAGCTATACATACTATAGAATGTCCACCAGCTTTTATTATACATATCACTCATGTCCAGTTTTTGGTAGAGGTGGCTGACCATTGATGGTTTGAAAATGCTAAATCCAAAATTGGTGAGTAAGGCTCCTGATTCTATAGCAAGTCCTACAAAGATGATCCAAGCTATAATGTGCAGGATGATGAAGACGATGTTGTTTTTCTTTTGCATGATGTAAGTTTTAAATGATGCAGCGAAGATAAGGAGATATTTATTGATAAACAATAAATATTTATTTTAAAGGGGGATATTTTTATTGAAGTGGTTCAGAATCAAGCTGGCGCGATGGGGTTTGCCTAATCTACTTTGGAGACTAATCCACTTGATACATTGTTTTATTCTTTTCGCCTGTTTTTTTTACCAGGTTTTTATTTACTGCTTCTAATAAATCACGGCTGGCGGTTGCCGATGAAATGGTTTTAAAGTAGTCCATATAAGTTTTGCGTGTAAATGCTTTGATGCCAGTAGACAGGAAAATACGGATCCTTTGTTCACTTGAAATGGGGCCAACTCTTTCTGTTAGTAATTCATCAAAGGATTCGTTTAAAATTTGCAGCATGAATGCTATAAAAAAAGTGGATTCCGCTTGTTTGTCACTGGTGGCAAGGGCTTGATAATATTTTTCTTGATGCTTACTGATCAGTGTTTCAAAAGGCAAGAATTCAAAAACTGGATATTTTTGCATTAATAAAAGCGTTTGCCACAATCTTCCCATTCTCCCATTACCATCTGAGAAAGGATGAATGAATTCCATTTCGTAGTGGAATACACAGCTTTTAACCAGCATTTGCACATCTGTTTTAAGATACTTAAATAGGTCTTTCATTAAGAATGCCACATTACTTGCTGGTGGTGCTAGATGAGCCAATTGTGAACCTTTCACAATGCCTACTCCCCTATTTCTATATTTACCTGCGTCCTTGGTAAGGCCTTGCATCAAGATTTTGTGGGCTTGGAGAAAGGATTTTTCACTGTAGGGATTGAATTGCTTTAATTGGTCATAAACTTCTATGGCATTGGATACTTCTTGAATGTCTTTTGCTGGGCCTAGCACTTTTTTGTTGTCTATGATGGCGGTAACCTGTTCAATGGATAATGTGTTCCCTTCTACCGCTAAGGATGCATGTATTGTTCTGATCCTATTTCTCTTTCGCAGTTCTGGAGATTGTTTGGTGATAAATGAGGCATTGACCTCTCCTATTTTATGTGAAACATCGGTTAAAAGGGTCAGGATTTGGGGTGTTATGGTATAGGGAGGTGTCATGTGATAGTATCATTTGATAGTATCAAATGTAGGGAATTTTGGGGTTGGTGGTGCTTGGCTGGCGCGATGTAAATTGAATAAACTTAAATATTCTGTGTTATGCCAGTTCTGAAATAGTAATTACTTTGATTTCTGTAATTGACTTAAGACGATTATCATTCGTCAAGAAAAATTGTGCTTGACGATCAATTGAAGTTGCAATTTGAATTGCATCAGGTGTTGGTATGCTATATTTTGCTCTAGTTTCAGCAGCCCTAATTGAAATAGAAGTTGTGATATCATAGATGTCTATTCCATCTGCTTCGGTAAGTAATGTCCTATATTGGTCAACAAT
>NCHJ01000162.1 GCA_002256765.1 Bacteroidetes bacterium 24-39-8 | reverse complement strand
AGGCTTGAGAAGTTTCCAGTTCAAAAGTGAGTGAAGCATCGTTTAATTGGAGCTTATCCATGCACTCGCGGAGTTCTTCAAACTCATCGGTGTTTACGGGATAGATTCCCGCAAATACCATGGGTTTTACTTCTTCAAATCCATGGATCATTTCTCCTGGATTATTGGCCAGGGTAATGGTATCTCCCACTTTTACTTCACGTGCCACTTTAATACCTGTAATAATATAACCTACGTCTCCTGCTTTTACTTCATCCTTGGGGGTCATATTGAGTTTCAATACACCCACTTCATCGGCTATATAATCCTGCCCGGATGCTACAAAACGAATCTTGTCTCCTTTTTTAAGTACTCCGTTCATGATCCTGTAGTATACAATGATTCCTCGGAAACTATTGAACACAGAGTCAAAAATCAAAGCCTGTAATGGAGCTTCATAACTACCGGCTGGGGCTGGAATGCGCTCCACAATGGCTGCTAGAATCTCGTCAATCCCAATTCCGCTCTTTCCACTAGCTAATAAAATATCTTCTGCCTTGCAACCAATGAGGTCTACAATCTGATCTGTTACTTCAGGAATCTTGGCACCTTCCATGTCAATCTTATTGATCACGGGAATGATTTCCAAATTATTGTCAATGGCCAAATACAGGTTAGAAATGGTCTGTGCTTGAATACCTTGAGAAGCGTCTACCAAGAGTAGGGCTCCTTCACAAGCTGCTAAAGCACGGCTTACTTCATAGCTAAAGTCTACGTGTCCGGGTGTGTCAATCAGGTTAAACACGTATTGCTCCCCTTTGTAGGGATAGTTGATTTGGATGGCGTGACTCTTGATGGTGATGCCTTTTTCTCTCTCCAAATCCATGTCATCTAGCACCTGGTTCATCATGTCTCTTTCACCGATGGTCTTGGTATGTTCCAATAACCTATCGGCCAAAGTACTCTTACCATGGTCAATATGCGCAATAATGCAAAAATTCCTGATATTTTTCATAAGGCTGCAAAGATAGGAGCAGGAAGCAGAAAACGAAACAATTAGTCATTAAAGACAGGATTATCTAGAATTTGCAGAAAGGCTTTATTTTTGAAACAAATCAATTTGCTTAAATGGCTTTTAGAAATCTCAATAGAAGGGCACAAATCAACAATGAAACCGGTTTGGGAACCAATACAGCCTTGAGTGGTGGCCGTTTCTTTGCCAAGGACGGCAGGGCCAATATTGAGATCAGGGGATTGCATTTTTGGCAGCGGCTCAACCTCTACCATACCATGCTGAGCATGAAAAGGTGGAAATTTCTGGCCGCTATTATGCTTTTCTTTATTGGCATCAACCTGATTTTTGCTGGCATCTACCTACTGATTGGTCTAGAACACTTGAGTGGTATGGTGGCCAATACGTATGGTGAAAAATTTGGAGAAGCTTTCTTTTTTAGTGCCCAAACCTTTACCACGGTGGGTTATGGCAGGATAAATCCAGTGGGTTTTCTGGCCAGTTTTGTGGCCAGTTTTGAAGCCTTGACTGGACTCATGAGTTTTGCCCTGGTAACCGGTATGCTTTATGGTCGATTTGCGCGACCAAGGTCTTTTATTAGATATAGCCAGAATGCCTTGTTTGCCCCCTTTAAAGAGGGAGTTGCCCTGATGTTTAGAATGGTACCTTATACCAAAAACTATTTGGTGAATGTAGAAGTGAAAGTGTCTATTGCCATGAAAGTATTGGAAGACGGAATGATCAAGAATAAATTTTTTAATATGCCCTTAGATATTGCCAAAGCCAGTACCATGACGGCAAACTGGACCCTGGTTCACCCCATTAATGAAGAGAGCCCACTATATCAATTAAGCAAGGCCGATATTGAGGCAGCAGAAACAGAATTATTGGTTTTTGTACAGGGTTTTGATGAGAGTTTTTCTAATACCGTTATTTCAAAAGCCTCTTATAGATTTGAAGAATTTGTGTATGGTGCCAAATATGTTCCCATGGTTCATCCCAACGAAGCGGGAACGGGCACCATTTTGGAATTAGACAAATTGGATCATTATGCCCCAGCGGAATTACCTCATCCCTATTAAGCTTTTATGACAACGGTTGGAAAAAATATTGAGATTGCAGCAGCTATTTTAAGCGACAATGAATTAGTAGCAATTCCTACTGAAACAGTGTATGGCTTGGCTGGCAATGCTTTGAGTGAAGCTGCGGTGGTTAAAATATATAGTGCCAAAGACAGACCCAGTTTCAACCCCTTGATCATACATGTTCCAACAGTAGAAGCCATTAAAGACTATGCAGAACTAGATAGTATTAGTCAGCAATTGGCAGACGCATTTATGCCTGGCCCTTTTACTTTGTTATTACCCAAAAAGTCAATCATTCCAGATTTGGTTACTGCAGGAAGTTCCAAAGTAGCAGTTCGAATTCCTAGGCATCCCCTTGCTTTAAGATTATTGCACAAACTCAATTTTCCTTTGGCAGCACCTAGCGCCAATCCATTTGGTTATGTGAGCCCCACCAATGCCAGACACGTATTGGACGGTTTGAATAACCGAGTTGATTATATCTTGGATGGAGGCCCTTGTGAAGTGGGTGTTGAATCTACTATTGCAGAAGTTGAAGATGGTAAGATAATTTTGCATCGACTTGGCGCAGTTACGGCAGAAGAAATGGAAGCAGTAACGGGCTTGAAAGTGGTTCGTAAAACGCAAGAGACCAAGGTTGATACGCCTGGTCAACTCAAAAGCCATTATGCTACTAAAACACCTTTGTACTTGGGTGATATTCCAATGCTTTTAAAGGAATATGCCCACAAACATGTTGCCACAATTTCTTTTTGCAAGTCTTATGAAGGTTTAGTTAGCGGACACCAATACATTCTTTCTCCCAAATGTGATGTAAACGAAGCTGCGCAACACCTTTTCTCAGTGATGCGCAGCATTGATGAATATAGTTTTGACTTAATTATTGCAGAACGCTTTCCTGACAAGGGTTTGGGCAGGGCCATCAATGACCGTTTAGAAAGAGCCCAAGCCTTGCACAAATAATTATTCCCAGAATTTATTGGGATAGCGATCACAAAAGTCTTTTTCAACCATGGAATGAAAAGCGTGATGCAACTTTTCAAGATCTGCTGCAGAAAGGGTTTGTTGAATTTGTTCAAACAATTCTCTTTCTTCAAATCGAATATGTTGTTCTAGTTTGTCTGCAAATTCTTTAATGGTATCTAATTGCTCAGCCCTTGCTTCATTATTGATCCTATTGATGATGAGCAGTATTTGCTGGTGTTCCAACAACATACGTGTAATCAAGGGTTCTAGTGTAGCATAGGTTTTGGAAATGGGTACCAATTCCTGTTCTTCGGTTTCAAAATGCTTGAGTAAATCATCCTGCCAAAACTGCAAGATAAAATCACGCATAGGTTTTGTAGCCAATTGCTTCTTTAGACCTTTTGACAATAACAATGACACCAACAATCCTTGGTGGTGCTGCCTGCTTAGGGGTTGCAGGGCTTGGTCTCTATGTAAAGCCATTACTTTAGTGCGTTGATGATAGCTACAAATTCGTCTGCAATTAAGGAAGCTCCGCCAACAAGGCCACCATCTACATCCGGTTGAGAAAATAATTCCACGACATTGGCTGCTTTTACGCTACCACCATATAAAATACTGATGCTATCGGCAACATCTGCGCCAAATTTAGCAGCTAGTTCTGCCCTGATAAAAGCATGAATTTCTTGCGCCTGTGCACTACTGGCAGTTTTACCAGTTCCTATGGCCCAGATAGGTTCATAGGCAATCACAACTTGTTGCATTTGTTCAGCACTCAAGTGGTACAAGGATTCTGCCAATTGTTTGGCTACAAATTCATTTTGTGTTCCTGCTTCTCTAATTTCTAACGGTTCTCCGCAGCAAAAAATGGGTTTCATACCATTTGCCAAGCAGATGTCTAATTTCTCTGCCAATAACTGGTTGCTCTCTACAAAATATTCCCTTCTTTCAGAGTGACCCAATACCACATATTGAATACCTACTGATTGTAAGATTTCAACAGAAACCTCACCAGTATAGGCACCAGACTTTTTGTTAGAGCAGTTTTGTGCTGCAACAAATACATTGGTTTTACCAGCTAATTTGGCCTGAGCCATGGGTAGATAAGGAAATGGTACGGCAAATACGGCTGACTGATGCGCAGACAAGCTATGTGGTTTTGCAATAATCTCGTTTAACAATTGTTCTCCCTGTTGTAGGGTTAAATTCATTTTCCAGTTTGCTGCTGTAATTTGTTGTCTCATGATCTATGTATAATAGGTTCTAAATAAAAAATCAGTGTTGAATTTTGTCAAAGATAACTTTCAAAACGCTAGTTTCCTCCTCTGTTAGAGAAGACCATTTCATTTTCTTCCAATTATCAATGGCAAATAAGGCTTTTTGAAAATCGTATCGGTTACCACTGGCACCCCAACTAAAGTCTTCAATAATAGTTGGCAATAAACCTGCACCAAATACATTACAACTCACGCCAATCACGGATCCTGTGTTAATGGAGCTATTGATAGAAATACGGCTATAGTCTCCCATGATCAGCCCACATTTTTGACCAACTGACTGATAAGTATTGGTGCCAAAGTCCCAAACTTTTACATCACCCGCGGTGTTTTTTACATTACTGTTGGTAGTACCTGCACCAAAATTGCACCACTCTCCTATTACCGCATCGCCCAGATATCCATCGTGTGCTTTATTGGTAAAGCCCATAATCACCGTATTCTTAATCTCTCCTCCACCCAATACGCCAGGGCCTAATGTAGTAGCCCCATAAATGCGGCTATTCATTTTAACCAAGGCATTGGTTCCAAGTACAAATGGTCCTCTAATGGAAGATCCTTCCATAATCTCTGCATCCTTGCCAATATAGATAGGGCCTGTTTTTGAATTGAGTGTACAGAACTCCAACTTGGCTCCTTCTTCAATAAAAATATCGGCCTGCTGTAACAAATTCACCGTAGGAGAAATGGGTTGTGATGCCCTACCCTTGGTTACTAGTTTAAAGTCTTCCCTAATCATGCTATCGTTCCATAACATAATTTCCCAGGGATGCTGCAAACGCTTAACTATTTGATAATGGTGGCATTGTTGAAACTGGGTAGCATTTGCCTGAAAATCTGCAAAAGGAATAGCTGTTTTTGCAGCAATCATTCCGTTTTCATCACATAGACAATGTTCCAAAGGCAATTCCAAAATACGCTCTATCAAAGCATCATCTGGCATTACTGCAGCATTTACCCAATAATGGGCTGCTTCAGAAGGAAGGGCGTATAAGGGTTGTAAATAGGCCGCCGTATGTACAAATATTTCTTGTTTGGTTTTCCATTGCCAGCGTTCTGCGATGGAAAAAATACCAAATCTTAAACTGGCAAAAGCCTTGGTGCTGGTTAAGGGAAAAAGGGATTCCCTATTTGTTGGGTCAAAAAGAATCAAAGCCATGCTACAAATTTACGGATTCATTTTGTTTCTTACCTTGCGGACCTAAACTAAACCTATTACCATGAGTCTTGGATATTTCTCCTATCCCATGCCTGCCAACGAGCCGGTATTGAATTATGCTCCCGGAAGTCCTGAAAGAGCTGCTTTAAAAAAGGCTTTGGCCGATCTAAAAAAGAAACCAATTGACATTCCCATGTATATTGGTTCTAAATCTGTAAGAACAGGTGTTAAACACGATATTCATCCACCACATGAATTGGCCCATACTTTGGGAACTTTTCATGCTGGTAACGCTACACACGTGAATCAAGCCATTGATGCTGCTTTAAAAGCCAAACAGGCTTGGGCCGATATGAGTTGGGAAAACAGGGCACATATTTTCTTGAAAGCGGCTGATTTATTGGCTACCAAATATCGCTTTCAGATGAATGCTTCTACTATGTTGGGGCAAAGCAAGAATGCTTTTCAAGCCGAGATTGATGCAGCTTGTGAGCTCATAGATTTCTTACGTTTTAACGTGCATTTCTTGAGCAATATTTATAAAGAGCAGCCCCTTTCTGCGCCAGGCATGCACAACCGTTTGGAATGGCGTCCTTTGGAAGGATTTGTATTAGCGATTACTCCTTTCAATTTTACAGCCATTGGAGGTAATCTTCCTACTTCTGCTGCTATGTGTGGTAATGTGGTAGTTTGGAAACCAGCCAATACCCAAATCTATTCTGCGCAATTGTTTATGCGCATTTTAAAAGAAGCTGGTTTGCCTGATGGTGTGATCAACTTGATTTATGTAGATGGTCCAACACTTGGTTCAATCTGTTTTAACCACCGCGATTTTGCTGGGGTACATTTTACCGGTTCCACGGGTGTCTTCAACAATATGTGGAAGACCATTGGTGAGAATATGGGCAAATACCGCAGCTATCCACGTATTGTGGGTGAAACCGGTGGTAAGGATTTTGTAATTGCACACAAGAGTGCCAATGTAGACGCGGTAGTTACTGCCCTTGCTCGTGGTGCTTTTGAATACCAGGGTCAAAAATGTTCTGCTGCTTC
>NCHJ01000006.1 GCA_002256765.1 Bacteroidetes bacterium 24-39-8 | reverse complement strand
TATTTGCACAAACTGTAGAACGGAACATTAAAACAAAAGAATATAAACTTATTCAAAAAAGTATAGCTCAGGGGTGGAACACATGGTACAATAACAGTGTCATGTCGCATGTGCTGTTGCCAGAAGGATTTTCAATTAATATTTGTGTTTCCAGGCCAGGAAGAAAACAGTATTTAAGGGAAATTACCAAATATTCGAAAGCAATGAACCATCCCGAGGAGCTGAATCTTGGTATGCGTTCCGATGATGGCAGTTATACAAGCCTTACCATGAAATACCTCAATGAGGAGATGCAAATAGAAACTGCTACAGATGGTAAGGATCAGTTTATTTTGGTCACACCCAAAAAAGAACTGAAAAATATTTTGATCATTGAAGCAGGTTTGTTGTGGGGACGAAATGGCTCTATCGGTGTGGAAGGCAATCAACTGTTTGGGAAATTAGGAGGAAAAACCATTACAGTTCAATCCACTGAAAAAAATATCAATGATGCTTATTTGATTACTTCATCTCCTAATTTCGTTCTGCCATTAAAAAAAGAACTTGGGATTTATACTGGTACTACAAAAAATTTATCTCAGATTAAAAAAATCATTGCAGAAAACAGAGCTATACAAGAAAAGCGCGTGAATAGCTATAAAGAATATGCTGACTTATTTAATGGGATGCAATCTGCTTTGGCATGGAGTACTATTTATGATGCACCTAATCAACGGGTAATGACTCCTGTAAGTAGAAACTGGAGCTCGGGGTGGGGTGGTTTTACTTTATTTGATTGGGATACTTATTTTGGAAGTTACATGTGTTCCTTATTTAACAAAGACTTGGCGTACGCGAATGCAATTGAGATGACAAAGTCTATCACTCCATTTGGTTTTGTGCCCAATTACAAAGCACCATTTGATAATGTTTCATGGGATCGCTCGCAACCACCCATCGGCAGTACCGTTATTCTGAATATTTATAATCAATATCATGAAAAATGGTTTTTACAAGAAGTATATGATGAGCTTCTTACCTGGAATCGTTTTTGGGCAAATAAACGAGACGTAAATGGCTATTTGTCATGGGGTTCAAATGAAATTCCGGATAGTTTACAATCTCCGGGTCAGCAGATTCATTCCGCGCAGGCTGCCCAATTTGAATCAGGCCTTGATAACTCCCCAATGTTTGATGGTATTCCATTCAATTCAAAAACCAATACCATGGAATTGGCTGATGTTGGTTTGATGAGTTTATATATTATGGATTGTAATTCACTAGCAACTATTGCAGAAGAACTTGGTAGAAAAGAGAATGTAAAAGAATTTAAGGAACGTTCTGCCAGATATGCGAAAAAACTGAATACGCTATGGGATGAGCAAGCCGGTATATTTTTAAATAAAAGATTGGACAATGGAGAGAAATCTTATCGCTTGTCCCCAACTAATTTTTATCCAATGTTAGCTAAAGCTTGTACACAACAACAGGCCGAAACGATGATGAAAAAACATTACTTCAATCCCAATGAATTTTATGGGGAATTTGTAATGCCATCTATTTCCAGAAACGACACTGCATTCAAAGGGAATACCTATTGGAGAGGAAGAATATGGGCGCCATTAAATATGTTGGTCTATATGGGTATGAGAAATTATCAATTACCGGAAGCCCGGAAAGATTTGACCGAAAAATCAAAAGCCTTGTTTTTGAAATCCTGGAAAGAAGATGGTGGCATCTATGAAAATTATAACAGTGTAACAGGTCAAGGTTCGGATGTTAGAAATGCAGATGGATATTATCATTGGGGAGCATTGCTTGCTTTTATGTCATTGTTAGAAAGTGAGCTTAAGTAATTTTTAGGATGATCAAAAAATCTAATGAAAAAGCTTATTTATATGATAAAATGCCTCTCTTTTTTACTGATCATAATTTTCGTATTCGCAATTGAATTTGTTAATGCGCAAAAGCCTATTACTTTAAAACTAACTGTTACTGTTTCCCCTGAAGTGGAAAAATTATTTATGAAAGGGGGAAGATTAATCCTGCATCTCACCAATCAGAACAACCGGGAACTAAAGCCAAAATCGGAGGCAACAATTGGCGAAACTCCTGTGAATTGGGAATCAAGCAAGAGCTTTGTATTAGATTCTAAAAATAAAAATGTGCTGGCTGTTGGATTAGATAAACTCATCCCTCATTTTTCTGAGAAGTATTATTGTAGTGTAACGTATAAACAGAATATAGATGATGCTAATGAAAGGGTAGAGGGTAATTTATATAGTGAAACTGATTCATTCGCATTATCCAACCATGTTAATTTAACTTTAGTATTAAAGAATGTATATGATTCAACAAAAATTGTTGATCATCCATTTGTTAAAGTAGTAAGGATTAAAAGTAAATATCTATCTGATTATTTTGGTAAGCCTAAATACTTAAAAGCAGCAGTTTTATTGCCATATAGTTTTTTTGATCATCCTGAAAAAACTTATCCTATTTGTTACAGAGCACCTGGATTAAATGGTAGATATGATCAAGTAAATGGGATGATAGCTAATAAGGAATTTGCCAATTGGTGGTTTAGAAAAGACGCACCACAAGTAATTTATGTATTCTTAGATTCGCAAGGGCCTTATGGCGATACCTATCAAGTAGATTCGGAAAATAATGGTCCCTGTGGTAAAGCATTAACGGAAGAGTTAATTCCTGCCATAGAAGAAGTAGTTCATTATGAACCCAATTCCAAAAAGCGATATCTGGCTGGTAAATCAACAGGTGGATGGGTATCTTTTGGTTTGCAAGTTTTATATTCAGATTTTTTTGATGGTTGCTGGTCCTATAGTCCTGATCCAGTAGAATTTGAACACTATGGTTTGATAGATATCTATCATGATAGTACCATTTTTTACAATCGTTGGGGCTATTTGCAACCAGGAAGAAGAACCATCAATGGTGAGCCTACTTTATCTATGAAGGATTGGATTCATGGAGAGAATGTCAATAGCAGAACCAATGACTATAGGGTGTCTGGTGGTCAGTTTGGAGCCTATAATGCGGTCTTTGGCCCCAAGGGTGTCGATGGGCTACCAAGCCTCATGTTTGACCCAAAAACAGGTGTCATTGACCATGCAATAGCCAAGCAATGGGAAGCGTATGACTTAAAAAAAGTATTGGAAAAAAACTGGTCAACACTTGGTCCCAAATTGCAGGGTAAGATTTGGATCTGGATGGGTGATATGGATGGCTTGTATTCCAATGTAGCAACTAGATACCTGCAAAGATTTTTAGACAAAACCAGCAACCCTAAATCGGATGCTATTATTCGTTTTACCGCCATGGCGGGTCATACACAGGAATGGAGTGATAAAGCAGTTTTGGAAATGGTTGCAGCAAAAGCAGCACTTGTAAAATAGAGAATATGAAAAAAAGTTTAGTAGTTAGTTGTTTTTTAATGCTGGTATTTTGTTTGCAGGCGCAGGTGATACAAGTGAAATATGTAAACGCTTTTGAGAACAGCAACCATCCTCAAGTTGCTTATTGGTTTATCACTTCTGACCAACACAAACCTACAGTCTATAAAGCCAAAATTGACAGTTTTGCCAAGTTTAGCAAATACACTTTGGTTTTTTTGACAGAGCGGGAAGGCTATAGTTTTTATGATTCAACCAATATGCATCCCATATTTAAAGACATGGTTGCTTATGCGCACCAAAAGGGATTGAAAATGGGTTTGCAAATTTGGAAAAGGGATTTTTTTACAGATTTGGAAAACACAGATCGCTTGATACAGGAAGGGGAGCAAACACTTGATGCCAATGGAGAAGCCAATTATCAGGTTCAAGCTTTTGGAGCCAGAGAAATGAATATTCTGATCAAGAGTGAGTTGTTTAAAGTGTATGCATTTAAGAAAACAGCGGATGGATTTTATCAAGCTGGCAGTTTACAGGATATTAGTTCAAAAGCTACAGCCGTCAATGCCAAGGAAACGGTATCTGTGAAAATTAATGCTGGCGCAAAATTGAAAGGCTATCAAGTATATATTCTAACACAACACTATTATAATTCTTGTAGTAATTTTTCTGATCAGGCAATGAAGATGTTGCTTAACGCTTTTAAAGCTTATAGAGATATTCCATTTGATGGTATTGGATTAGACGAGTATAAAAACCTGAAAATTGCTAGGCAGAAAATAATGGATTCAACGGGTGAAGTATTTAGAGAAAGATTGTATTCTGTTGGTATGGCAAAGCAAATGAAACTGCGTACAGGAAAACAAATGGATCGGGTGTTATTAGATATGCGTTATGCACCCGTAGGTAAACCTGAAATTAGAATCAGTGCCATTAATCAATATATGCAATTACTTAGATCAGCAACACTTCCCCTAGAAGCCGCTGTCTATGATTTAGGTAAGAAAATGTATGGGTCTAATACATTCATAGGACTTCACAATACTTTCCATAATAACCTTGACAAAGATGAAGTATGGCAAACAGGGGTCAGTTGGTGGAGTATCAAAAGAGATTATGGGCATACTGACGAAGAAACTTCTACCTCAATACAACTAGGTGTGGGAATGAGTTATCAAAAGAATGCCATGTACAATATGTATTATGGGCCAAAGATTGATAGAATTTGGACTAAGGCATTATATGATCTCCGCTTTGGCATAAGAACCCATTACCATGCAGCCAATGATATGCAGGGGTGGGGGGTGTCAATAGACGCTCCTTATGCTTTGGCAAAAATTAATCCAGTTGAAAACGCTGCTAGGCTATTAAACAGATTTAATCCGCCTTTTCCAGCTGTTAAATTGTTAGTGGTCTATGGCATGGAAGCTATTTACAACTGGTATCCCAATGTGAAGAATAGAGGAATGTATGATATCAATGATAAATTGGGTATGGATCGCAAATCATTGGAGTTATGGAATAATGGGTATTATCATGCTGCCGTACCTACAGATCTTATTGAAGACGGAAGACTTAAATTAAATGCAAAGGGTAAACCCGTTTTAAACGGATATGAATTTGATGCCATTGTTTTTCTAAATCCACAATACGCCAAAAATAGTACAACCCAATTCTTTCAAAAATATGTTCAATTAGGCGGCAGACTTTTGCTTGAAGGGAACGCTGACAAAGGATTCATGGGTGAAGATATTAGCGCTGTTTGGACTGGAATTGCTTCTAAAGCTATTGTCCATGGATATAGCCTGACCAATGTAGCTAAATTGGGCATAATGCCTATTCAACTGGTAGACGGAGTGAGCAATGGTCCGGGAATATTCACTTTTACCAATAAGCATTCTTTAGAAAATAACCAAGCTGCCGTATTTGAATTTGACTATGCGGGGAATCATTTTAAGGGAACTTATAAAGGACTTGCTGCCATTGCAATAGATGAGAAAGGTAATTTGGTCAAATTGGCTGCAACTTCATTTGGTAGTTTTAGTAAAAATGGCAAACCAATTTTTTCACTTTCAAAAGAAGCAGATCTTTTTGTAACAAATACCAATGGCAAATTTGATTGCATTGTTGCTGATAGTACCAAAATGATTAAAGTAATATTGAATTAATGAAAAAGGGATTATTCATATTGCCATTGTTTTGCTTGGTCTATAGTTTGGTTTGGGCTCAATCCCAAGCTAAGATTCAGTATGTAGATCATTTTGACAATAGCCATCATCCTCAAATAGCTTATTGGTTTTTGACACCTGCTATATTAGAAAATGGACAATACCTGAAAGACTTAGATAGTATGATAAGCAAAAGTCCATTTGATTTTATTTTTTTGGATGCAAGAGAAGGCTGTAGTTTGGAAGATCAAGAAAAAATGCTACCTATTGTTGGCAATATAGTAAAAGCGGCACACTTACGCAATGTTAAAGTTGGTTACCGTGCGCGTTTATCCAAATCCAAACAAATACCTGAATCTTCCATGGAAAGATTCATAGCAGAAGGAGAGACCAAATTGGATGGTTCAGGAAAAGGTAGTTGTTCTATGGATTCAAAATATGTTAGGTCTAGAAAATCATTTAAGCAACAGGTATATAAAGTTTTTCTGTTCAAGAAAACAAAAGAGGGAGGTTACCATGTAGCAAGTTTACTGGAAACCAAAGATTTTCAAATGGAGGTAGAAGGTGAAACCATTAAAGTAAAAGTTGATGCAGGTGCTAAGTATAAAGGATATACAGCTTATGTAATGGCCGAGTTTATTTACAATATTCTGAGTAATCATAGCAAAGAAGCTCCTGAGCAATTAAAGCAATTCTTAGATGGATATGCAGGCATACCTTTTGATGGTGTTATGTTAGACGAGTACTCTAATTTTAGGTTAATGCCCCCATGGCTTTTGCATTTTAAATTGAAAGGTTTAAGACTTAGGTCTTTTTCCATACCCTTTGGTGCAAAACTAAAAAATAGAACAGGACAAGATCCTGCGTTGACATTTTTGCAAATGCGCTATGCGCCAGATGATCAAGAAGGCCAAAGAATAAAAAGCATCAATACTTATATGGATCTTATGCGAGAGGGAGCCATGCAGGTTGAAAATGTCTTGTATGCCCATGGTAAGAAAATCTATGGATCCAATTGCTTTATTGCAGCACATAATACATTCCATAATTCTTTGATACATGACGATATTTGGGCTACTGGTATTAAATGGTGGTCAATACCAAGAGACAATGGATTCTCTGATGAAAAATCGCCCATACCTACTAGGATGGGTATTGCATTGGCCTATCCTTCTAATATCATGTACAATATGTATTATGATTATAAGATCAAACGCTTTGCCAATAAAACATTAACTGAATTACAATACGGCGTTCGTACATTTTACCATGCTTTCAATGACACAAACTGGGGTATTGGATTAGAACAACCAAGCGCTGTTGCTGAAATTAAACAAGTAGAAAGATGTGCAAGATTGCTCAACCGATTTAATCCTTCTCTTCCTGAAATGAAGTTATTGATCATCTTTGGAAATGAGGCGTTGCAGAATTGGTATCCTAATCAGTCTACAAGGGGAAAGTATGATATTAATAGCCACTTGAAAATTGAAGAAAAAGCAGTTCAAATTTGGAAAGCTGGTTATAGAAATGCCCTTGTGCCATCCGATTTAATTTCGGAAGGCAAATTAAGGATCAATAGTCAACACCAAGCGGAATTGAATGGCCATGTCTTTGATGCCATTGTATATCTATATCCCCAATTTGCCAAATCTTCTACCATTTCTTTCCTAGAAGATTTTGCAAGTCATGGAGGTAAATTAATGTTGGTGGGATCCGCCACCCATGATTTTGACGGCAATTTCATTACTGAAAAAATGGATAAATTAAAGACCCTATCAACGGTGAATGATTTTGATATTGCAAGTTTGCCCCTATTGGGACTAAGCAAAAATGCGATTGATGGAGGAACTAAAAATGAGGATGGTTCTTATGTGTTTACGGATACGGTTGGGTTTAGAAAAAACAAAAGCGCTAACTTCTCTTTTGAACTCAATGGCAATGTCTATTCAGGAAAGTTTAAAGGATTGGCAGCTATTAAGATTGCCGCTGATGGTTCTCTTGACAAGCTTGCAGCAGCTGGGTTTCAAACCCTTTTCAAAAATGGGCTGCCCCTATTTTCATTGTCTAAAGAGTCAGATGTATATCTTAAAACTAAAGAGGGATTGAAAGAAATAGTCATTGTAGACCCCTCTAAACAGGTACAAATTGTTCAATCTGAAAGTGATCAAAACTAAAAGCCAAAAAAAATTGTATGCAAAATAGAACCATCATATTAGCCATCTTATTATCCATTTCAGGTTTGATAAAGGCACAAAACACAAAGGTCTGGATGGATGAGCTTAATCTACCCGGGTTTAATGAAGCCATTCCATCGGCGCAAGCCAAAATGAGTACAAGTGGAGATAGTATTCATTTATCAGGAAAGAAATACCAACATGGTGTAGGTGTTCAGTCTACCAGTATTTTATATTTTCTAATGAATGGCAAAGCCAAACAATTTTCGGCAACCATTGGTGTTGATGATAAATCAGCCAAAGAATTGGAAGTAGAATTTTTTGTGATTGGCGATAAGAAAATTCTCTATCAATCGGGTCCAACAAAATTGGGCGATGCTCCAAAGCAAGTGTCTGTTTCATTAGAAGGCATTCAGCGACTTGGTCTATTGGTATTGCCTAAAGAAGAAATGCAGCGCTCTCATACCAATTGGGCCAATGCACAATTTGTTATGATGAGTAATAATGTACCTCAGAATATTCCCAATAGTGATGAGAAATATATTTTAACGCCTCCAGTGGCAAAAACACCAAGAATTAATTCTCCCAAAGTATTTGGTGCCAGACCAGGCAATCCATTTTTATTCACGGTTGTTGCTACAGGGGAAGCGCCAATTCAATATAGTGTGAGTAATTTACCCAAGGGACTTAGCATTGATTCAAAAACAGGTATTATCTCTGGAGTGCTTTCAGCAAAAGGAACTTATGCAGTGACCATGAAAGCTTCCAATAAATTTGGAAAAGCAGAGAAAGCATTACTTATTAAAATTGGTGATACTATTTCTCTAACTCCCCCCATTGGTTGGAATGGTTGGAATTCTTGGGCAAGAGAAATTGATAAAGAAAAAGTGGTAGCATCGGCCAAAGCCATGGTATCAATGGGTTTGAGTAGTCATGGTTGGACCTATATTAATATTGATGATGCTTGGCAGGGACAAAGAGGTGGAAAATATAATGCTATACAAGCCAATGAAAAATTTCCTGATTTTAAAAAGATGATTGATGATATCCATGGCATGGGTTTAAAACTAGGTGTTTATTCTACCCCTTGGATTTCTAGTTATGCGGGTTATCCTGGTGGGTCTTCCAATTTTGAAAATGGCGTTTATCCTGATTCCGTGAGGGCCAATAAGCGCGCTTATAGGTATACGGGTAAATATCGGTTTGAAAAAGAAGACGCCAATCAAATGGCTGACTGGGGGGTAGACTATTTAAAATATGATTGGAGAATTGAAGTAGCATCTGCTGAAGCCATGTCAAAAGCCATTCGCAATTCCGGAAGAGATATCATTTATAGCTTATCCAATTCAGCGCCCTTTGCCAATGTGAAAGATTGGGTAAGATTGGCTGAAGCATGGCGCACGGGGCCAGATATTAGGGATAGTTGGCAGAGTTTATATGTCTCTGCCTTTACACTAGACAAATGGGGGCCTTATGGTGGACCTGGACATTGGAATGATCCAGACATGATGATTCTTGGAAATGTTACTACAGGCGCCAAATTACACCCAACAAGATTAACCGCAGATGAACAATATAGCCATGTGAGTTTGTTTAGTTTATTGGCTGCACCCTTGTTAATTGGTTGCCCTATTGAACAATTAGATGCATTTACCTTGAACCTCTTGACCAATGATGAAGTCATTGAAATTGACCAAGACCCCTTGGGTAAATCTGGCAGATTGGTCTTAGAAGAAAATGGGGTACAGGTTTGGCTCAAACCCTTAGAAAATGGGGCTTATGCATTGGGTATGTTTAATATCAATGGCTTTAGAAAAACACCACAGTCTTATTTTAGATGGGGAGATGAACAACCCAATCAGTATGAATTGGATTTAAATAAAATAGGATTAAAGGGCAAATGGCAAGTAAGAGATGTTTGGAGACAAAAACAATTAGGCAGTTTTCAATCTACCATCAAAAATACCATTCGTCACCATGGTGTTGTCATGCTTAAATTAACCCCCACAAAATAATGTCTATGTTACAAAAATATTTATTGGCTGCTTGCTTGCTTTTACTAGTGCTTCAAACCAAAGCACAAACATTCAAAACCATTTGGATGGATGAATTGCCCATTTCCACTTACTCTGAAGGTATGCGTCCGGTGCAGGTTAAAACCAATTATGGAAAAGATACTATGCGCATGGGTAACCTGCGTTTTACAAGAGGCTTAGGTGCACAGTCGCCTTGTGTAATCCCCTTTTTATTAGACGGGAAAGCCAAAAGATTTCAAGCCATTGTTGGGGCAGATAATCAAGGTAATAAGGATATTCCACTTTCTTTTTTTGTAGTAGGCGATGGGAAAGTTTTATTTGAATCAAAAGAAATGCGCCATGGTGATGCTACTGTTGCCATAGATCTTGATTTAACTGGCATAAAAAGATTGGGTCTTTTAATTACGGATCATGTAGGAGGGGTAGGTAATAAAAGAACTTATGGCAACTGGGCCAATGCTCAAATTGACATGCAAGATGGTCAAGCACCTGGCTATATTCCAAATAATGATCAGAAATATATTTTAACACCCCCAAGTCCCAAACAACCCAAGATTCATTCGGCTAAACTATTTGGAGTTACACCTGGTAACCCCTTTCTATTTACTATAGCAACCACGGGAGAAAGACCCATTCAGTTTAGTGTTGATCAACTTCCAAAAGGATTAATAGTTTCAAAAGAAACTGGAATTATTAGTGGTGTTGTAAAAGAGCGGGGCGATTATGCAGTGGTATTACACGCTAAAAATAAATTTGGCGCGGCTGCTCAAAAATTAATTATCAGGGTAGGTGATACCATTGCACTTACACCACCCATGGGATGGAATGGATGGAATGCTTGGGAACAGCGTTTAGACAGAGAAAAAGTGTTGGCATCGGCCAATGCCATGGTGAGCAAGGGTTTGAGAGACCATGGTTGGTCTTATGTTAACATTGATGATAGTTGGCAGGGCATTAGATCTGGTCCAGATACGGCATTGCAACCCAATGACAAATTTCCTGACATGAAAGGGATGGTGAATCAAATTCATGCCATGGGCTTAAAAGCTGGCTTGTATTCTACCCCCTATATTTCTAGTTATGGAGGTTATCCTGGTGCTTCAACTGATCTGCCATTGGGTGGTGAAACCAGAGAAATGATTATGAAAAATAATCAGAGTTTTCACAAAATGGGTAAATACCAATATGAGAAAAATGATGCCAGACAAATGGCAGCTTGGGGTTTTGATTTTCTGAAATATGATTGGCGTATTGATGTGGCATCTACAGAAAGAATGGCCACCGCTTTAAAGTTATCAGGTAGGGATATGGTATTGAGTTTATCCAATAATGCGCCTTTTGAAAAAGTAACGGATTGGGTAAGGTTATCTCAAATGTATAGAACAGGTCCAGATATCAAAGACAGTTGGAGTAGTTTGTTCCCCACCAGTTTTTCTTTGGATAAATGGGCACCTTATTCAGGACACGGACATTGGATGGATCCAGACATGATGATTGTAGGTGACGTTTCCATTGGCCCAGTATTGCATCCTACACGCTTAACGCCTGATGAACAATATAGCCATATTAGTATTTTTAGTTTGTTGGCAGCACCCATGTTAATTGGATGCCCTGTAGAACGCTTGGATGCATTTACATTGAATCTTTTGACCAATGATGAAGTAATAGCGGTAAACCAAGACCCACTAGGAAAAGCAGGAAGATTGGTAAAGAATGATTCTTTGGTTCAGGTTTGGTTAAAGCCTTTGGAAGATGGTTCCTATGCCGTAGGATTATTCAATATTGCCGGTTATGGCACTACACCTACTTCTTATTTTAGAATGGGCAATGAGCCTCCCATTAATTATCAATTTGATTTTGCTGCTCTAGGGTTAAAGGGGAAATGGAAGTTCAGAGATCTTTGGCGTCAAAAAAACCTAGGTGTTTTTAGTGGAATTCTTTCTACCAATATACCTTATCATGGAGTGAATATGTACCAATTAGTACCAGTTAAATAAGTGTATATGAAATACAGATGCATAATTTTATTGGTGTTGGTGACGCAACAATTATTGGCACAACACCCACAAACAACACCCAATTATTTTACCAATCCCATCATTGCTGGAATGAATCCTGACCCAAGTGTCTGTAGGGTAAAAGATGATTATTATTTGGTGACAAGTACTTTTTATTGGTTTCCGGGTGTTCCCATTTATCATAGCAAAGATTTAATTAATTGGGAATTGATTGGTTATGCGCTTTCTGAAAAGTCACAATTGAATTTGGAGAAGGGAACAGGTATTTACGCCGCTACTATTAGATACAATGATGGGAAGTTCTATGTGATTACTACCAATAGACGTAATGGAGAAAACTTTTTTGTTTCTGCCACAGACCCAAGGGGTAAATGGTCTGATCCCATTTGGGTAGACCAGCGTGGTATTGATCCATCACTTTATTTTGAAAATGGGAAAGTCTATTGTCAGTCTACTATTTCTGATGGGATTATTCAAACAGAAATAGATATCAATACTGGGAAATTACTGACAGAACCCAAACTAATTTGGAGAGGCTCCGGTATTAGAAATCAAGAAGGTCCGCATCTCTACAAGTACAAGGGGTTGTATTATTTGTTGGTATCAGAAGGAGGAACAGAGTATGGTCATTTGGTATCTATGACCAGAAGCACATCGCCCTGGGGCCCATTTGAACTTTGTCCTAATAATCCCATACTTACCCAACGCAATAGGAATACCCAAAATGCACTCATACAAGGGGCAGGTCACGCAGATATGGTAGATGCTGTTGATGGTAGTTGGTGGATGGTTTTTCTGGCATTTAGACAAGTGGCTAGTCACCATCATCTTGGTAGAGAAACCTATCTCACACCCTTGAGTTGGACTTCTACAGGATGGCCCTTAGTTCCATTTGATGGAACAGCACAATTGGAAAATTATACTAAAACCTTGCCGCTACGTCCCTTTGTAGAAAGGCCAGCAAAGGATGAGTTTAATGCCAATCAATTAGACCTGCATTGGAATTTTATGCGCAATCCCTTGCCTAATTCTTGGTCTTTAACTGATAGAAAAGGTTTCTTGCGCATCAATGGTAAAAAAGGAAGTTTAGACAGTATTTACGCAGCACAATTTATTGGTCAAAGACAACAATATTTTGATGCTGAGGCTACAACACAACTAGAGTTTAATCCGGAAAAAGACAATGAGGAAGCAGGTCTTTCTGTGTATCATCGGTATGAAGGTCATTATGACCTCTTCGTTAGAAAAAAAGGAAATGAACGAGAATTGGTGTTGCGATATACGCTGGGAAAAATTCACCATACAGAGAAGGTAGTAACCCTATCCAAAGGGCCGGTGCAACTTAAAGTAGCTGCCAACAAGACCAGTTTTAGTTTTTATTATGCGCAAGGGGGTGAATTTAAATTAATGGGCTTGGCCGATGCTAAATTTATTTCTTCAGAAACCTTACAAACCTTTACTGGCGTATTCTTAGGTATGTACGCAACTGGTAATGATCATGATTCAGAAACCCCAGCCGATTTTGACTGGTTTGAAATAAAAGAGATTCCTACAAAATTATAAATGACTGATATGAAACAATTGGCGTTGATTTTTTCCATGATTTGTTTGTTACAAATAGCTGCTATTGGGCAAGGGCAACCCAATTTTAAAGTACCAGCAATGCCTGATCCTGCTGCGCGATTGGCCCTGTTGAAACAACAATGGGAAGCCGTTCAGAAAACCCCACCGCAACTGGGTGTTAGAGACGTATTCACTTTTGTGTTGGATGCTTTAGATGCTAATTTTTTAAAACCAGAACAAGTAGAATGGGTACTAAAACTGGTTCAAACTAGAATGATTCATGATCCCAAAGCAGGTAGAAGTTATGGGAATATTTTTTGGGGTTGGCATGAAACAGGCAATGATATTGGAGACGGAAACAATATTGAATTTTGTATGCAATATGGTATGCCCATCAAATTATTATTTAATGATAGGTTAAGTGTGGGCGCTAGAAAGACATTAGATGAGATTTTTGCCTTGGGTCTAAAAGGTGCTCGTAATCAAGAAGTACGTATTTCTTATACCAATATCTATTTGATGAAGATTTGGAATTTTGTAGCATTTGCACAAGTTTATCAAGACCCAGCTATTTTAGAAGAAGGTAGAAATTATTTTAACCAATGGCTCAAGCATGTGTCTCGCTATGGCAATAGAGAATACGATAGTCCTACATATTGTGGGGTTGATCTAGAGTCTTTGTTATTGTTGTATCGTTTTGCAAAAGATGAAGACATTAGGACTAAAACAAAAGACGTGATTCAGTTCTTTCTAAATGACTTGAGTATGCACTATAACCCTATGGGTGGATATTTAGGAGGAGCGCATAGCAGGGATTATAACAGGGTATTTGGTAGAGATTTATTAGAAGAAAAATATTTTAATCCCTTGATTGGAAGAAAGAACAACAATATTCAGCTCTTCAACCAACTCTGTTTGTCTACACTTCAAGAGATTGGATTAACAAAAGAACAAAAAGCTTTAATGACAAAACCCAATAGGTATAGCATACAGCGTTGGGATAGTTTAGCCCATACTTATGCAGTGGACTATGTTGGTAAGAAAGTATCTATTGCTTCTAGTAACCAATATTATAGCCCAGATGATAAATCCTTTGTCATGTATTTGTTTAGCCCATCCAAACCAGAAATGCCCAATATTGCTTTTTCCATGGAAGGAAGGGATGACCATTATGGTACTTGGTCTAATACGGGCATGGGAGATAAAATGAAACATTTAATGCCTGCCAATTATCCCTCCAATGGGGGATGGGGTAAGACTAGGCACTTGATGCCCTTTATGCAATCGGCACAGAATAGGGGTGAATTTGTCATGCTGGTGGCCGGAGAGCGTGACCACAACTGTATCAAGCCTTATGTGAATTCTACTATCATTTTGCCAAACTATTTTAATGAAATTTGGTTGGGCAATCAAAAAATATCAGTTCCTGCTATTGGCGCATCTACAGCATTAGACACTTCCAATACTTTTTTCGCCAAATTTGAAGACGTGGCCATCGCCTTTAGGTATTTGATCAGCAATGCCGATGATAGTGCTAAGCCAAGGTTATACAATGATGGGTTTACTTACAAATCATCAAGAGAAAAATTTCAGATGGTTCATGATCAGGCTTTGCGATTAACCCTGCAACATCCTAGTAATGGGAAAGCCATAATTGCCATGTGGTGGAAGACTGCAGAAGGTATTAAGACGGATGCAGACTTTAAAAAATTCCGTGAATCTGTTTTAGCGGCTCCAGTGCAAGTAAGTAATACCAATGGAATAGTAGAAGCAAAAGTAACTACAGCTGCGGGGGTATTGGGCGTAAAAGCAGATCTCAAAATCAAAAAAAGATTGGAGTATTATAACCCAGTGGCTTTACCTACCGACTTTTTGTTCAATATTGATGGAAAGGAAATGGGAAAGTCTTTGTTAGAAAAATATAAATAAGTTCATTTTATAAAAAACGCTTCATTTATCAAACCAGTGCAAAAAAAATACTATTTACTATTGGTTGGTTGCTGCTGGTTGTTGAATAGCTTAGCGCAACCCAAACTTCAACTCTCTTTAGATTGGAAATCCTTTCTGTCTAAACAAGACCTAGTTTGGAATACCATGCCCAAAGACTATTTTGAAGGGGCTTTTGTAGGAAATGGTTTATTGGGTGCCATGGTGTTTCAAGATGATCAATTGCCCAATGCTTTGCTATTTGAAATTGGCAGAACAGATGTCTATGATCATCGCACAGCCATGCCTAGTGCTTATGAAACCAGTAGGCTACCTATTGGACAGTTTTTGATTAGTCCTAAAGGAACAATTATTCATTGTCAAATGCGCATGGATTTATGGCAGGCAGAAATTAGGGGTATCATTACCACCAGCTTGGGAGAGATTCGTTTTAGGTGTTATACGCCCTCAGCAGAAGAATTTATTTTAATTGATGTGGTAAGTTCAGCTGGAGAGCGCGGCTATCAATATTTTTTTAGACCTCAGTCTGCACAAAGTGCCCGTTTTATTTTTAAAAGGGCCAGTGGTCTTGAATTAAATATTCCCTATCAACTTAATCCGCCGGCTCAATTAAGTAAGCATGACGGTATAGAAATCATTACTCAACCTTTGTTAATGGGAGATGATTATGCCACAGCTTGGAAATCAAATAAAACTTCCGATAGTACCAACACCATTTTATTAACTGTTGCAAACAGATGGGGGAGCACCAGAAAACCGGGAGCCGGTTCCGCCATAGATGCTGCAAGCACTATACAGAAAGCATTGGCTAAGTCTATGTCTCAAATAGAACAGACCCATCGGAATTGGTGGCATGCTTTTTATCAAGCAAGTTTTCTATCCATCCCTGATACCAAATTGGAAAGCTTTTATTGGATTCAATTGTACAAATTAGCCAGTGCCACGCATCCCAATAGACCTGTGATAGATTTAATGGGGCCTTGGTTTAAACCTAGTTCCTGGCCCTTACTATGGATGAACTTAAATGTGCAGTTAAGCTACTATACCTTGGGCATGACCAATCATAGTGATTTAGAAGAGAATCTCTATCAATTATTAGAGCGGCACAAAGACCAATTAATTGCTAATGTTCCTCCTGAGTTTCAAAATGATTGCGCGGGCGTGCGCAACCCCGTTGGATTTGATGACCTCTACAATCCACTTTTTTTATCGGCGGATACAAGCAACAGAAAAGAAATCAATATCATTGTCCTGCCTTGGTTAACGCAAATGTATTATTTGCATAACCGGCGCATCATGGATGATCAAGCACTAAGGAATCAGGTTTATCCCATGATGCGCCGGGCATTTAATGTGTACATGAGAATTATGTACAAAGGCGTAGATGGCAAATTCCATATTCCATATACTTATTCAGATGAATATGGGAATGCCCATGAAACCAGTTTAAACATCGCGCTAGCCAGTTGGGGTTTTAAAACCTTGATTGCAACTGCTGAAGCATTACATATCAATGATTCTTATTTGCCAAAATGGAAAGAGATCCTGTCTAATATGGCAGACTATCCCATAAATGAAAATGGTATCATGATTGGCAAAAACCAAGCATTTGCAAAACCGCATAGACATTATAGTCATCTCTTTAGCATTTTTCCTTTGTATGATCTGAATTTAGATAATGCAAAAGAACGCTTGCCCTTGATGCAACAATCCATTAGCCATTTTACCAATTTGGATGGCGATAATTGCATGTATAAATTTTCTGGAGCTGCTTCTTTATGGGCAGCAATAGGTAAGGGAGACTCCTCCCTAAAATGGTTGCATCGATCTTTGGAATTATTGCCCCGTTTTGCAGCACCACCTGCACCTGCAAGAACACCAACGGTTACTCCTAATACCATGTATAGTGAAAGAGAGAATCCCACATTTGAATCACCCATTGCCTCTACTAGGTCCATGATTGATATGTTGTTCCAAGATTGGGGAGGGGTGATTAGAATATTTCCAGCCATGCCAAGCGCTTGGAAAGAAGCCAGTTTTTATCAATTGCAAGCGCAAGGTGGCTTTTTGATTAGTGCGGTTAAGCAAAATGGAAAGACCCAATTTATAGCGGTAAAAAGTGTGGCGGGTACTCATGCTGTGCTTCAAACTGATTGGTCTGGAAAGATCAAAATGCTTGCCCCAACAAAAGCCAGCATGCAGCAAGATGGCAATCGGGTTAATTTAAAAATGACCAAGGGAACCACTGTATTCCTCTATGTTGGTCAGCAACCTGAGCATTTTGAAATCAAGCCCAATTTGAATCTCTTACAACCGCAATCTAGCTGGGGAAAACCATAGCGAATCGCAGGCGAAATCGTTATCGTAAAAAAGGATTAGTAGCAATAGGACAAATCTTACTAAAACGTTTTAACTTACCCCTTCTAACCTAGAATTGACTGCCATGAGAAAAGCCGCCCCGCTTGCTTTAGTACTGTTTTTGACCCTTTCAGTAAATGCCCAAACATGGGTTGATTCAGTTGATCTTCATGGAAGGGAGCAATTCATGCCCGCTGAGAAATATAAATGGGATTGGGGCCAAGCTACTTTCTTGAATTCCTTGATTCATTTGTATCAATCCAAACAAACAGAGGCTCAGAAAAAAGTCTATTTGGATTATGTAAGAACAGCCATGGATGCAACCTATGCAGTAGCCAATGGCAAACACCCTAATGCAGTGGCTTCGGCACATGGTATGGCATTTTTAGCCCGTATAACAGGAGATAAAAAATACCTAGACAAAGCCCAAGAGATTTATGCGGATTATTTAAAAATTCCAAGGGCTAAAAACGGAGGTGTATCGCACCGCGCAGAAACCATTGAACTTTGGGACGATACGGTCTATATGCTCAATATGTTTTTATTAGAAATGTATCGACTAACCAAGGATGAAAAATATATTGCTGATTTTCTGGAGCAATTTAATGCACATGATGAAAAACTAATTGATCCTGTATCTGGTTTATGGGTGCATGGATATGATGATGATGCCATTGATTATAATGATGGGTGCAGCATTATGGGTTGGCCCAATAAAACCACGCGCAAAAGCAGTGAAATCTGGGCTCGTGGAAATGGATGGGTGGGTATGGCATTGTCTGATGCATTGAATACGGTTCCACGATCTTCCAAATATTGGAAGCCCATGCAAAAAGCCTTTGTACATTATGTACAATCCATTGGTCCATTGCAAGACCCTGTATCTGGTCATTGGTACCAATTGGTGACCCTTCCAACCGAGCCGCGTAATTTCTTAGAGAGTTCTTGCACTGCCATGTTTGCCTATACTATTACCATGGGATTGAAAATGAAAATCCTTGACAAAAAACAGTACGGACCCATGGTAGAAAAATCTTATCAAGGGTTGAGAAGCATGAGTTTAAAAAGCGGCGGTGCTAATTATTTAATTCCTGCAAGGGTTTCAGGTGGAACCTGTGTGGGTGATGAGAATTATTATTTAACCAGAAAGATTACAGAAGGAACAGGATTTGGCTATGGTTCTTTTATCTTATTTGGAACAGCTTACGAACAATGGAAGGGAACTCGAAAATAATTTGAACAAGAAAATTGACGTTTATGAATAGGAGGGGATTTGTAAAAATGAGTGCTAGTGCAGCATGTTTCATGCCATTAGCTGGAATTGCTGCCTACCAGCAAAAACAGTATCTAGCACCTAATGTTAAACCAGGATGGTTGATTGAATTAATTAAGATCAATGACCAAGGAATAAAAGGAATGGCTAAGCATAAAGTGGTTGATCCCAATCACCAATATTTTGGTGGGTATATGAGTGATACGGAGATCCCCAATCCGCATAGTACTTGTAGTTTTATCAATGAAGCCTGTGCAGCAGTTTATTGTCCTGAGTCAAGTTATTATCAATCCAAAGATTTACTCAAAGAATTGAATCTGGCTTTAAAAGCCTTGTTGAAATTTCAGCATGAGGATGGTACCATTGATTTGGTGGATACCAATTTTCATTCCACACCAGATACCGCTTTTATGGTAAAGAGAATGGCGCAATCCTATGCCTTTCTTAAAAATTCTGGAACGCCAGGATTTGAACCTGTACTGTCTTTGATGGAAACATTTTTAAAGAATGCTGGAAAGTCATTAATAGTAGGTGGTATTCATACACCCAATCACCGTTGGGTAGTCTCAGCTGCATTGACCAAACTCAATGAATTATTTCCCAATCCAAAATACTTACAAAGAATTGACCAATGGTTGGCCGAACATATTGACTTGGACCCAGATGGTCAATACACGGAAAAAAGTACCTATGGTTATTCTGGTGTCATAGATAGAGTATTAATTACCATGGCAATAGGTTTGAACAAACCCGAACTATATGATGCCGTTAGAAAGAATTTAAAAATGATGCGTTACTATTTGCATCCAAATGGAGAAGTAGTAACGGAAGCATCCAATAGACAGGACAAGGGGCAGATAGGAAATATGGAGAACTACTATTATCCACTGCGCTATATGGCTTTAAAAGACAATGACGGAGAGTTTGCAGCCATGTGTAGGATTATTGAAAATACCCGCATTCAATCTTTGGCAGGATCTTTTTCTTATTTGCTAGAAGATAGCAATCTATGGAAGGAACTGCCTGCTTCACAACCTTTGCCTACCAGCTATGTAAAAGCATTTCCCTATTCCGGCGTTGTAAGATTTAGAAGGGGACCTTGGGATGCTACCTTACTGTCTAATAATCCTGGATGGTTTACTTTTCACAAAGGGAATGCAGTTTTACAAGCCATGAGAATTGCAGCATCTTTTTTTGGAAAAGGACAATTCCAATCAACCGATATTGTTCAGAAAGGAAATGTATGGGTGATGAATAAAAAATTAGAAGGACCCTATTTTCAGCCTTTTGAAAAACAATTTATATCGCCTGACGGCGATTTGGGTAAAATGCCCAAGAGCAATCGCAAACAATCAGAAGTACAATATCTGGAAACCAATATTCAATTTTCCGAAGCCCAAGCGGGTATGCAAATAGAGATTGAGATGAAGGGAACAGAGGGCGTACCCGTAACCCTGGAATTGATTTTTAGAAAAGGAGGACAATTTACTGGAGTAGAAGCCAAGCCCAATCATCCCAATAGTTTTCTTTTAAAAGGAAAAGAGGGGGTTTATTCCAGTGGTTCAGATAGTATTCATTTTGGTCCTGGAAGATTGGAACATAAGAATACCCAATTAAGAGGAGCACTTCCTATGATAGATGCGCCCACTGTTTATTTAACAGGATTTACCCCATTCAAACATACCCTTATCATAAGTTAATAGCCATGTTAAAAAAAACGAGTTTATTCATTGCTTTTATTGGACTATCCTTGTTGCTACACGCACAAAAGGATTTTCAAAAAAAGGTTCAGTCAGAAATGATTTTGGCGGAAGATGGCGCAGTTATTGAATTGCCCGCAGGAACTTTCACTATAACCAATACGCTTTCTTTAGAGGGCAAGAAAAAAATTACCATTCGCGGTAAGGGAATGGACAAAACCATTTTAAGTTTCAAAGAACAAACAGATGGCGCAGAAGGGATTCGCGTGAGCGATGGAACCGATATTACATTAGAAGGCTTTACGGTACAAGATGCCAAGGGCGATGCCATTAAAACCATGCACGTAAATGGCATTGTTTTTAAATCAGTGAAAACAGAATGGACGGGTGTTCCCAATGCTAAAAATGGCGGATATGGTTTGTATCCTGTACAGTGTACCAATGTAACCATTGATAAATGCGTTGCCATTGGGGCTTCTGATGCGGGCATTTATGTGGGACAATCACAAGATATTATTGTCAAAAACTCTATAGCACACCATAATGTAGCAGGAATAGAAATTGAGAATAGTATTAGAGCAAAGGTTTTTGACAATGAAGCCTATGAAAATGCTGGTGGCTTATTGGTATTTGATTTGCCAGATTTGGTGCAGAAGCGCGGAGGTGATGTAAAAGTGTACCATAACTATATTCATGACAATAATTTTGAAAATTTTGCTAACAAGGGAAATATTGTAGCCAATGTGCCCACGGGTACTGGGTTATTGATTTTGGCTACCAAGGGTGTAGAAGTATATGACAACAAATTTATCAATAACCAGTCTGTGGGTGCGGGGATTGTGAGTTATTATACCATGCAAAAACCTTTTAAAGACAAATTGTATGATCCCGTTCCTTCCAATATTTCTATCCATGATAATTTATTTGAAAGAAAACCCACAGCGCCTATTAGTAAGGATCCTATTGGAATGATTGTTGGCAAAAAATATGGTGCCGATATGCCCAATATTTTATTTGATGGGATCAAGAGTAAAAAGGTATTGGATGCAGATGGAAATTATTTGCCAGGCAATTGTATCAGCATTATCAATAACAAGGGACAGACTATTGTAAGCATGGATGTAGAACATATGTTTAAAGACATGAAAAGGGCAGACGATTTATTTAAATGTGGCAAATAATGCGGACTTATTCATTGATCATAGGGTTATTTGTTTTTGTGTTGGCGGGGTCCTTTGTGATTGCCCCACCAAAACGCTATCCGGAAAAATTATCAGAATGGGGACTCTTTGATGGAAAACTCTCTGATTTGAAACCTTCAAAAGGGATAGTGCCTTATGCACTCAATACGCCCTTGTATACAGACTATGCAGAAAAACTGCGATTTGTAAAATTACCGGCTGGTGCTTCAGTGGATTATAATGCTAATGCTGTCTTAGATTTTCCAGCTGGAACTTTATTGATTAAGCATTTTTATTATTCGGCAGATTTTAGAAAACCTGGGCTTGATAAAAATATGGTGGAGACTCGTTTGTTGGTTCACGAACCTGAGGGATGGAAAGCCATCACTTATGTGTGGAAAGAGGATCAATCTGAAGCCATTTTGGAAATAGCGGGAGATGATAGACAAGTTAGTTTTATTGATCAGTCTGGTGTTGCAAAGCAAGTGAGATATGTGGTACCCAATCAAAACCAGTGCAAGGGCTGTCATAACCGCAATGACCAGATCATGCCCATTGGTCCATCCGTTAGTCAGTTGAATGGTGATTATACGTATGAAACAGGTAAGGAAAATCAAATGACTTATTGGAAGCAGCATAAAATGATCAAAGACCTGCCAGCCAGCAATCTGCCAAGAACAGCTGTTTGGAATGATCCAAGTACGGGTTCTTTGAATGATCGCGCACGCGCCTATTTGGCCATTAACTGTGCGCACTGCCATAGAAAAGAGGGCCCCGCCCAAACCTCGGGTTTGTTTTTAACTGAATCAGAAAAAGATCCTACCGTATTGGGTATTAATAAGCCACCTGTTGCCGCCGGAACAGGTTCAGGAGGTAGATTGGTAGATATTAAAAAAGGGGATGCAGAAGGCTCTATTTTATGGTATCGGATGCACACCAAAGAGCCAGGAGAAAGAATGCCAGAATTGGGGAGAAACTTGGTACACCAAGAAGGTTTGGACTTGATTAAGGAATGGATCAATAATATGAAATAAATAGTTCAATTTTATACAGATTAAGCTTACATATGAAAAAACAAATCTTACCCATCCTAGCCCTACTTTGTAGTACATCTTTATTGGCGCAAAACACTGGTTGGAAAAATTTATTTGACGGGAAAACCCTCAAAGGATGGCACCAATTAAATGGTAAAGCCAAATATGAAATAGTGAATGGAACCATTGTTGGAACAACAGTTCCAGGAGAACCCAATTCTTTTTTGGCCACAGATGAAACCTATGGCGATTTTATTTTAGAAGTAGAATTAAAAGTAGGGGAGATGAATTCTGGGATTCAAATCAGAAGCCTTTCATTACCCGAATACAATAATGGACGTGTTCATGGTTATCAAGTAGAAATTGATCCATCTGATCGTGCTTGGTCTGGTGGTATTTATGACGAGGCAAGAAGGGGTTGGATGTATCAAACAGAAATGAATCCAGCGGCCAAGAAAGCCTTTAATAAAACTGGTTGGAACAAATATAGGATTGAAGCCATTGGTCCCCTATTCCGTACCTGGGTAAATGATGTGCCTGTTACTTGTATGTTGGATGATTTAACCCTCAAAGGTTTTATTGCTTTGCAGGTACATGGCATTAAACAAGGAGAAGGTGGACAGCAAATTCATTGGAAAAATATTCGCATTCAAACTGGGGCGGCTATGAAACCAAGACCAATGGATGCAAGTACAACCGTGGCCAATTATTTGGTGAACAATTTGTCTGATCAAGAAAAAGCCCAAGGTTTTGACTTGCTATTCAATGGTAAAGATTTAACTGGATGGAGGTCTGCTGGTCAAGTAACAACGCCACTAAAAGGTTGGGTAGTAGAAGATGGAACCCTTCATATTCAAGACAGTGCGCATTCAGGAAGACCTGGTGATTTGGTTACTCAGAAACAATTCAAAGCTTTTGAACTGGTATTTGATTTTAAACTCACGCCTGGTGCCAATTCAGGTATCAAATACTTTGTTACAGAAACACCCGGTAGCAGGTCTGGTCTAGGTTTGGAATTTCAAGTGCTGGACGATGCACTGCATCCCGATGCTAAAATGGGTGTAGAAGGTAATCGTACTTTAGCCAGTTTATATGATCTGATTCCCTCTATAAAAATGGAACCCCGCTTTCAGAAAAAAATAGGAGAATGGAATCAAGGTAAAATCATAGTCTATCCAAATAATCATGTAGAACATTGGTTGAATGGGTTTAAAGTGGTGGAATACGAAAAGGGAGGGCCTATATACAAGGTTTTGTTAGCGCATAGCAAGTATGCAAAAAATAAGGAGTTTGCCAAAGTAGCCCAGACTCCCATCCTTTTGCAAGAGCACGGAGATAATGTATATTACAGAAGCATTAAGATCAGGGAAATAAAATAAACCTGATTGCATATAGATTTTGGCAGTTTGGTAGAAGTCGGTGGGCGAAAGCCTGCTGACTTTCTTTTTCAATTGCAATTCCAAACATAGGGCTGCAAAGCCATCAATCAATTCAACATGCTAAGTATCAAAATTAGATGGGTTCTTTTATTACTAGTTCTTGCTAATTTTTCCCTTGCACAAAATATCCCCTTGCCGGAGCACCCCAGACCGGATTTTGAAAGAGCCAATTGGATAAACCTAAATGGCGCTTGGGATTTTGAATTTGATTCATTGAATACGGGGCTTTCAAATGATTGGCAAAAGGGCAAAACCAATTTTACACAGAAAATTAATGTGCCATTTCCATGGGGCTCTCCCTTGTCTGGTGTAAAGGATTTGGCAGATTATGCTTGGTACAAAAAAAGCATTCAAGTACCTGTTAGTTGGTCAGGGCAAAGAATATTTGTAACAGTTGGTGCTTCTGACTGGGAAACCAGTATTTGGTTAGATGGGGTATTAGTAGGTACGCACAATGGTGGATATACTGCATTCTCCTTTGAGTTAACAAAGCAAGTGAAATATGGTACAGCACAACAATTGGTCATCAGGGTAGATGATAAGCGCAGAGATTTTGCGCTCTATGGCAAACAGGGCTATGGTAATGCTAGGGGTATTTGGCAAACTATTTATTTAGAGGGCAGGGGACAAACCCATTTAGAAACCATTCATTTTACACCGGATATAGACAAACAAACTGTAAAAGCTGCTCTAGCATTCTCTAATGAATTGAACGTTGATACAGAAATTAAAATTCGTATTAAAACAAGTGCAGCAGATATTGTATCAACCACTAAAGTGCTAAAATCAAAGGCCAAGGCCGATATACAAATTGCCATTCCTAATCCAAGGCTTTGGAATTTGGAAGATCCTTTTTTGTATGAAGCAGAAATTAGCTTGGGCGATGATATAGTCAAATCCTATTTTGGCATGCGCAAGATTTCTGTGATGAATTTGCCCAATACGGATTATCCATATGTGGCATTAAATAACAAACCTATTTATTTACAACTCACGCTTGACCAGTCTTATCATCCCGATGGATTTTATACATTTCCTACGGATGCATTCATGAAAAATGAAATTGTATTAGCCAAGGAAATTGGACTCAATGGCATTAGAACACATATTAAAGTAGATGTTCCTAGAAAATTATATTGGGCAGATAAATTGGGATTACTTGTTATGTCAGATCTTCCCAATGCTTGGGGGGAGCCTGATGCAGCCATGCAAGCTGAGTCAGAATTTACCTTGCGTGAAATGATTAAAAGGGATTTTAACCATCCCTCCATTTTTTCTTGGATCACATTTAATGAAACCTGGGGATTACAAACCAAGGTTAAGGAAAACGGTAAAACTAGGTCACAATATTTGCCCCAAACCCAAAACTGGGTAGCATCTATGTACTATTTGGCAAAGTCATTAGACCCAACCAGATTGGTAGAAGATAATTCCGTTTGTTGCGGTAGGGGGCATACAGAAACAGATATCAATTCTTGGCATGAATACTTGCCAGGTTGGGCTTGGGAAGACCATTTAGCCAATCTCACATCCAAAACTTTTGAGGGAAGTACGGATCATTTTGAAAAGGGTTTTAAGCAGGGTTTACAACCCAATATCAATTCAGAATGTGGGAATGTGTGGGGTTATGACGGAAGCACCGGAGATGTAGATTGGAGCTGGGATTACCATAGAATGATCAATACTTTTAGAAAGTATCCCAAAGTGGCTGGATGGCTATATACTGAACACCATGATGTGATTAATGAATGGAATGGCTACTGGCGTTTTGATAGAACCCAAAAATTTACTGGATTGAGTCAAATGATGGAAGGCATGTCTGATAAAGATTTTCATTCCGCATTTTATATTTCAACTGGAAATGAAATTTCTAAAAACTTACAAGCTGGTACCGTTTTGGAATTGCCATTGTATCTCTCAGCAATGACCGGTGCTGCTATTAAGGACAATCAATTGGTGCTGGAATATGATCTAGACTTTATGGATAAAACGGGTGAATCCAAAAAGTTAGTTCATGAAAAAACTAATTTTCCTTATCAACCATGGTTGCAACAACAGTTGCCATCCTTAACTATAAAAATGCCAAACTATGCGGGTTTAGGTATTGTACAACTTAGGTTAAAAGACAAGGATGGAAAACTCTTGCATAGCAATTTTATGCATGTAGTGGTTAAAGGTGGGCAAGCTCAAAACAATACCATTATCTTAGAACAGGAAGTAGGCAAATATTCCAAGGCTGAATTTTCCAACAAGGTTTGGAAAGTCTTAGATGGCTTAAAAGTTAATGGAGCGGGTAAAGGGTTTATTGAATATCAAATTCCTGTACCTGCTAACCTAGACCTCAAAGGCATTAAAACCTCCTATATTTTGGTAGAGGCATCGGCCAAACAATTATTTGACAAAGACAGGGGAGAAGGGTTTGAAAAAGATCAGGACTATATGTTGGGGGCAAAAGTGTCACCACACAAAAATCCCAATGCTTATCCCATGACGGATGAAACGCTGTTTCCTTCTGTGATTAAAGTATCTGTAAACGGTAAGACCTTAAAAACAGAAACACTTCCTGATGATCCAGCAGATCACCGTGGGGTGCTTTCTTGGAACAGTCAATTAAAGGATAAAAAATTAAGGGAAGCTGGTTCTTATGGCTATTTGATCAAAGTTCCTATTAGCAATGCTGTTTTAAAACAAGCGGCAGCTCAAGGATTTCTTTCTTTGAAATTGAGCACTGAAGCAGAAGGAGGTATTGCCGTTTACGGTTCAGATTTTGGAAGGTATCCTATTAATCCAAGTATTGTGATTAAGCGTTAATTAAAACACATTCATGAAAAGGATTCATCTTTTAGTATTGGGATTGTTTTGTGTAAGTGTTTTGTTGGCACAAACTAAGACCAGCCCCACTGGATTAAGAACAGACTTATTATTAAATACCCATCAGGTTAGTCAATCAGGTTTTCCTGTTGACATTCATTTAAATACTGCCATCAAAAATGGGGCATACCAATATGCCAATATTCTCCAACCCAATCCAAGTTTTGATTGGGTTAGTGCTGCTAAAATAAATGGGTTAACAGCGTACCGTGTATTATTGGCTTCTTCTCCCGAACTTCTAAAAGAAAACAAAGCAGATTATTGGGACAGTAAAAAAATCAGTAGTAATCAACACCCCGTGGTTTATGCGGGTAAACCATTGCAAACTAGTAAAACCTATTATTGGAAAGTACAAGAATGGGATGGAGCAGGAAAAGCCACTGCATTTTCTGCTGTTGCATCTTTTTATTTGAATAATAACAGAAACGATTTTTCGCATAGTCCATTGGCTGCTAGTTTTGAATTGCCATTGCAACAGTCAAGAGAAAAGAATGGTACTTATTATGTAGACTTTGGCAAAGATGGATTTGGTCAAATTATATTACAACTCAATGCTGTTGAAGCCGATAGCATTTATATAGAAGCTGCTGAAGCTATGGACGGTGGGAATGGCTTTTTAAAAAACAATGGTAATATCCGATATATCAAATTGGGTTTGTTGCTTCAAAAAGGAATTCACGAATACAAAGTTCAGTGGCCAGTTAATGAAAAAAGGAATAGCCGAAATCCTATTCAGATGCCTAATTATATTGGAGAAGTATTTCCATTTAGGTATTTGGCTATTCGCGGATATAAGGGCAATTTAGACAAGGGAATGGTTAAAAGAAAATTGGTGTATTATCCTTTTGATGAACAAGCATCTTCTTTTATATCAAGTGATACCGTTTTAAACAAGGTTTGGGATCTGTGTAAATACAGTATCAAAGCAACTAGTTTTTCAGGTTACTATGTAGATGGTGATAGAGAGCGTGTTCCTTATGAAGCAGATGCATTGATTAACCAATTATCACATTATGCGGTGGATGCGGAATATAGTATTGCCAGAAGAAGTATGGCTTATTTGATAGATCATCCCACTTGGCCAACAGAATGGAGTTTGCAAAATGTATTGATGGCTTGGAATGATTATTTGTATACGGGAGACCTTGGCTATCTAAAAAAATACTATCCTGAACTTCAATTGAAAATGCTAATGCCCTTAGAAGAATCTAATGGATTAATCAGCACCCTTACTGGAAAGCAAACCAAGGATTTTCTGGCAACCATACATATTACCAAAGCATTTGATGGCAAACAAGATTTAAAAGACATTGTTGACTGGCCTAGGGGTGGAGGTTATATTGGAAAAGAAAAACAATACCAAGGAGAGACGGATGGGTTTGTGTTTTGCAAATTAAATGCGGTTGTCAACGCATTTTATTATAGAAACCTAGTTCTAATGTCTAAAATGGCTAAAGTGTTAAATAAAGAAGCAGACGCCGTTTTCTATGAACAAAAATCAAAAGAAGCATTTCAGTCCTACCAAGAATTTTTTGTTGATAAATCAACGGGTCTAGTAAAAGACGGCGATACAACCAACCACTCATCGCTCCATGCCAATATGTTTGCTTTGGCTTTTGGTTTAATCACCCCAACACATAAAACAGCCGTGGTCAATTTTATCAAAACCAGACAAATGGCTTGCAGTGTATATGGGGCACAGTTTTTATTAGATGGGTTGTATGATGCAGGGGAGGGGGACTATGCTTTACAACTCTTAACCAGTACCAAAGAAAGAAGTTGGTACAATATGATTAGAACTGGTTCAACCATTAGTATGGAAGCCTGGGATAAAGTATATAAACCCAATTTAGACCTCAACCATGCTTGGGGAGCAGCACCTGCTAATTTAATCGTACGCAAGTTAATGGGCATTGAACCAATAGCGGCGGGTGCATCTGTAGTGCAGATTAAACCCCAGTTGGGTCAATTGAAGTTTGCACAATTAACTACTAGCTTGATTCGCGGTAAAATAAAATTGGACTATACATTAAATGGCCAGTCTGCAGAATATCAAATAAGTATTCCAACAGGAATGAGTGCCAATATAGAACTGAAAATTCCACATGATAAAGCTATGCTTTGGGTAGATGGTAAAGCGTCTAACAAAAAAGCGCTAGATGGTGTATTTCAGTTAGAGCAGCTAGCTTCAGGCAATCACCTTATAGAATTGAAATAGCAATCATGAAACAGACCTGTCAAATATTGTTTTTATTATTGGTGCATCAATTGGCTATGGCACAATTTGCCCCAGAAGAATTGGTCAATCCTTTAATGGGTACGGATTCAAAATACAGTTTCTCAAATGGGAATACCTATCCAGCCATTACGCTTCCATGGGGGATGAATTGTTGGACACCACAAACGGGTGTCAACGGATATGGTTGGACATACACTTACGCAGCAGATAAGATTCGCGGATTTAAACAAACCCATCAGCCATCGCCCTGGATGGGCGACTATGGCCAGTTCAGCATTATGCCCATGGTTGGAAAGTTACAAGTAAATGAAGAGAAAAGGGCTAGTTGGTTTTCACATAAAGCAGAAGAAGCCCATCCTTATTATTACCAGGTCTATTTAGCTGATTATGATATTAAAACAGAAATAGCTCCAACAGATAGGGCCGCCATTTTCAAAATCACTTACCCCAAATCAGATAGTTCTTTTCTTTTAGTAGATGCATTTGATAGAGGCTCTTATGTGAAAATCATACCGGAAGAAAATAAAATCATTGGCTATACTACCAGGAATAGGGGTGGTGTTCCTCCTAATTTCAAAAACTATTTTGTCATCCAATTTAGCAAGCCCTTTCAGCTTTCTTGGACAGTGGATGATAGTATTTTACTAGCTAATAAAAAAGAGTTGAACAGTTTTCATGCGCAAGCCGTAGTTGCATTTAAAACCCAAAAAGGGGAGCAGTTAGAACTGCGTGTGTCATCTTCTTTTATTTCTTTTGAACAGGCTGAATTAAACTTGCAAAGAGAATTGGGTAAACAATCAATAGAGCAAATTGCACAAAAAGCAAAATCCGAATGGCACCAGCAATTGGGCAGAATAAAGCCTGAAGGAGGTACGGATGATCAGATGAAGACTTTTTATTCTTGCTTATATAGGATGCTTCAGTTTCCTAGAAAATTTCATGAAATAGATGCATCGGGTAACACCGTTCATTATAGTCCTTTTAATGGCCGTCTTGAACAAGGGGTATTATTTACAGATACTGGATTCTGGGATACCTTCCGGTCACTCTTTCCTTTTTTAACCTTGGTCTATCCTGAGATGAGTAGTCAAATGATGCAAGGTCTGGTGAATACTTACAAAGAAAGTGGCTGGTTACCAGAATGGGCAAGTCCAGGCCATAGACGCACCATGATTGGGAGTAATTCTGCTTCTGTGATTGCTGATGCTTATTTGAAAGGAATTCGTGGCTATGACATGAATATGCTTTATGAAGCACTGATGAAAAATACAGATAGTGTGGGACCCATCAATACGCTGGGGCGCGATGGAGTTAAAGAGTACAATCAATTGGGCTATTTACCAGCAGATATATACGGGGGCTCCGCAGCAAAAACTTTGGAATTTGCCTATGCCGATTTTTGTTTGAACCAGTTGAGTATTGCCCTTAACAAGCCTGCTTCCAGCATTGAGAAATTTGCAAAACGATCACAGAATTATCGGAATTTATATGATAGTAATTATCATTTAATGCGAGGTAGAAATAAGGATGGTAGTTTTCAAAAGGGATTCAACCCTTTTAGGTGGGGTGGTGAATTTGTTGAAGGGAATGCCTGGCATTATAGTTGGTCCGTCTTTCATGATTTTAAAGGCCTAGCAAATTTAATGGGGGGCAATAAGGTGATGGAAAATATGCTGGATTCTGTATTCAATCTTCCTCCTATTTTTGATGAATCTGCTTATGGTAAAGTGATTCATGAAATGAAAGAAATGCAGGTGATGAATATGGGACAATATGCCCACGGAAACCAACCCATCCAACACATGATCTATGTTTATGATTATTGTGGTGCTCCTTGGAAAACACAGTATCATGTAAGAGATGCTATGAATCGGTTGTATAAGCCAACACCCGATGGTTTTTGTGGGGATGAGGATAATGGACAAACCAGTGCTTGGTATGTTTTTAGTGCCATGGGATTTTATTCCGTTTGTCCAGGATCCAACCAATATGTGATTGGTTCTCCTTTATTCAATAAAGTGACCCTGCATTTAGCAAATGGTAAACAGTTTCAAATAAAAGCAACAGCCAACCAATCCAAGAATTTTTATATTCAATCCGCTTATTTGAATGGCAAAGAATATGATTTGAATTATTTGCAACACAAAGACATTATCAAGGGTGGAATACTGGAATTCAAAATGTCAGAAAAACCAAATTTAAAGCGTGGAATATCTCAAAAATCCGTACCTTATTCCATCTCAAAATAAACAGCCATAATCATAACAAACAAATGCCATGAAAGAACAAAAGCCTAAGTCGGTTTCCAGAAGAGATTTTATGGGTAATTCTGCCAAAGTATTGGCTGGATTCATGATCCTGCCCAGACATGTATTGGGTGGAACAAGCTTATCCGGAATCAAATACACAGCTCCTAGTGATATCATTTCTTTGGGCTTAATTGGTGCAGGAAAACAAGGCGGAATCTTGTCTAATTATTTTTTGAAAACAGAGCAAATTAGGTTTACCGCTATTAGTGAAGTGTATCAAGCAAAAGCTAAAAAAACCTTGGATAGCATTAAGGCCAATTATGCTAAGAATACCCAATTAGGGGCGTTTAATGAAATTCCTGTGTACAATGATTTTAGAGAATTATTGGCACTCAAGTCTGTTGATGCAGTAGTTATTGCACTGCCAGACCATTGGCATGCGGCCGCGGCAGTTAGAGCAGCTCAGGCAGGTAAAGACATTTATTGTGAAAAACCATTGGCATTAACCGTTAAAGAAGGTAGGGCCATGGTCAATGCAACTAGGAAACATAATCGGGTTTTCCAAACAGGTAGTATGCAGCGTTCCTGGAAAGAATTTAGACAAGCAGCTGAATTAATTCGCAATGGCTATATTGGTCAAATCAAACAAATTAAAGTAAATGTTGGACCACCACCAACACCTTATAATCTGCCTGCAGAAGCTATTCCAGAGGGATTGGATTGGACCAAATGGTTGGGACCCAATGCTCCAGTGAATTTTAATGCTGAATTGGCACCGCCTATTACCAAAGACGTTTACCCCAACTGGCGTAATTACAAAGAATTTGGTGGTGGTATGGTCACAGACTGGGGTGCCCATATGTTTGATATTGTTCAATGGGCGCTGGATATGGATGCTAGTGGACCTGTTGAAGTAATTGCTCCAGATGGCAAAGAGTATCCATTCTTGACATACAAATATGATAATGGTATTGTTATGACCCATGAAAAATGGGCATGGGGTAATGCCATTCATTTTATTGGGTCAGAAGGTGAACTAAAAGTTGCTAGGGGAAAATTAGAAACTACTCCTGCTTCACTTAAAGACAAAGTAATTGGAGAGTCCGAAAAACATGTTTATAAGAGTGAAGACCATTACAAAGACTTTTTAAATGCCATGCGCACAAGATCCAAACCAATTTGTGATGTAGAAATAGGTCATCGCACTTCTAGCGTATGCAATATTGGGAATATTGCCTATGAATTAAAAAGGAAGTTGGAATGGAATCCTAAAAAAGAACAATTCAAAAATGACCCCGAAGCTAATGCCTTGTTAGGTAGACCCATGTTGAACGAATGGGCCATAAAATTGTAACTAAGTCTTCAAAACAGAAAGACCACTCATTTGGGTGGTCTTTCTATTTAGGTAGGTAGTACTATCTTCATTATAATAATCCATCCAATTAACAAATACCATGAAATTCAATTGGTTTTATTGCTTGTTATTAATGCCTTTTGCAGTTAAAGCACAAGACCCCTTTAAACTCTGGTACCAACAGAGCGCAGAAAAATGGACAGAAGCCCTGCCCATTGGGAATGGTAGAATGGGGGCCATGATTTATGGAGGTGTACAAGAAGAACATTTGCAGTTTAACGAATCCAGTTTTTGGACCGGTATGCCAAGGGAATACGCCAGAAAAGGCGCATCTGACTATTTAGGGGTTATTCGCAAAGCCCTGTTAGATGGAAAACAAAAACAGGCTGATTCTATTGCAGAAAAGCATTTCATGGGTTTAAAGACCAAGGATGATTCGGCCTATGCCATTGAAAAAAAACAATGGTTATCAACTGTTACTAAAGATCTTTCTTTTGCAACAGTTGGTTATAATGATGCTTCTTGGAAAACCATGACTTTGCCCACCATCAATGGATGGGAATTGGCTGGCAGAGAATCTTTGGATGGATCTGTTTGGTTTAGGGTAAAATTTCAATTGCCTAAAGAATGGGTAGGTAAGACCATGAAATTAAACTTGGGTAGAATTCGCGATATGGATTTTACTTATGTTAATGGAAAATTGGTGGGTTCAACAGAAAGTACCACTATTAAAAGATCCTATACTATTGATGCCAATTTGCTGAAAGCAGGAGAAAATACCATAGCCATTCAAGTGCTCAATTTTTATGACAAAGGTGGTTTTATAGGCATTAAAGAAGAAAAGAAAGTATTTGTTGTCTATCCCTCAGAACAAAATCCAGAAAATGGGATTGACCTACCCTTAGAATGGAAATACTTTGTACAAAATCAAGCGCCGCCAACTGTTCCACAATATCAGGCTACGTATCAGCCTTTTGGCGATCTGTATTTTTCTATGAAAGGCGCTCAAGCCATCAGTAATTATAAAAGATCATTAGATATTAGCACTGCAATTGCTCACACAGAATATGAATCAAACGGCGTATTTTATCAACGAGACTATATTGCTTCCGCACCCAAAGACGCCATTATTACCAGGTTTACTGCTAATCAATTAGGAAAAATTAGCCTGATTGCTAAGTTAGGAACCATTCACCCACAATACCAATTGAAAAAGATTGACAAGCAAACCATTGGTATTTTTATTCAGCAAAATTATGGGGTATTAAAAGGTGTTGCTTATTTACGGGTTAATGCTTTGCATGGCAAACTGCAAGTTTTTGATAACCGAATTGAATTGGATGGAGCAGATGAAGCAGTGTTTTATTTGGTAGCCGCAACCAGTTATAAAAATTACCAAGATGTTTCAGGTAATCCTGCAGCTATATGCACGCAACTGTTATCAGGATTGAATACCCAAAGTTTTGACGCACTTGTCAAACAACATACAAAGGACTATCAACAATTGTATCAGCGCTTGCAAATCAGTTTTGGTAGGGATAATACCCGTATTCCAACAGACCAACGTATCAAGTCATTCACACCAGAAAAAGATCCCCAGTTTTTTGCCATGTACTTGCAATATGGCCGATACTTGATGTTAGCCAGTTCAAGGGCTAATTCCAAACATCCCACCAATTTGCAAGGGATCTGGAATAACCTGCTAACCCCACCATGGGGTAGTAAGTATACCAGTAATATTAATTTGCAAATGAACTATTGGCCAGCGGAATCTTTGAATTTATCAGAGAGCACTGCTCCTTTATTTAATGCCATTCAAGAATTGTCAATAACAGGCAAAGCAACGGCTAAGGCACATTATGGTGCTGAAGGATGGGTATTGCACCATAACACCGATTTATGGAGAGGAACAGCACCTATTAATGCAGCCAATCATGGTATTTGGGTAACAGGAGGGGCTTGGCTTTGTTTGCATATTTGGGAACATTATTTGTTTACCCAAGACAAGGAATTTTTGAAACAGAATTATCCTATTTTAAAATCGGCTTCAGCCTTTTTTACCAATTTCTTGAGTAGAGATCCTGTATCAGGTAAGCTAATTAGTAGCCCTTCCAATTCTCCTGAAAATGGGGGCTTGGTAGCAGGTCCAACCATGGATCACCAAATTATTAGAGAATTATACAAGAACACAGTAGCGGCAGCCCAAATACTTGGAGTTGATCAAGACTTTCAACTATTGTTGACCAAACAATCTCAAGCAATTGCGCCCAATACCATTGGCAAATACGGACAGCTACAAGAATGGTTACAGGACAAAGACGATACTGCTAATAAGCATAGACACGTTTCTCATTTATGGGGAGTTTACCCAGGAACCGATATTGTTTGGAAGGATTCAGCTATGATGCAAGCAGCTAGACAGTCCCTGCGCTATCGGGGGGATGAAGGTACAGGATGGAGTTTGGCATGGAAAACCAATCTTTGGGCTAGGTTCAAAGATGGTGATCACACACTAATGATGGCAAGTAAATTATTGAGTAGTGCGGAGGAAGAATTTGGAACGGGTGAAAAAGGAGGTGTTTATAAAAATTTATTTGATGCGCATCCCCCTTTTCAGATAGATGGGAACTTTGGTGGAGCGGCTGGTATTGGTGAAATGTTGTTGCAAAGTCATCAGGGTTATTTAGAAATTTTACCTGCATTGCCAAAATTATTGGCAACAGGAAGTATCAGCGGATTAGTTGCTAGAGGGGGATTTGAAGTTTCAATGGTTTGGAAAGATGGAATGCTAGAAAAAATAACCATTTTTTCTAGGGCTGGAGGAACATGTAAATTGGTTTATGGAAACAAGCAAATCAGTTTTCCCACCCTAAAAGGTTCCCAATATGTATTGGATCCGGAGTTTATCATTTTAAAGTGAAACAACCATGATTGCTGGGAAAAAATATTATTTCTTTTTGATTTTTTATTTGTTGGTTTCCTTACAAATCAATGCCCAACAAAATTCCGATGAGGCGTATAAGCGGCCATTAAAAGAAGTGTTGGAGCAGATAGAAAAGCGCTATGGGGTTAAAATTAAGTATGTAGATTCCTTGGTTCAGGGAAAATGGGTCAATTATGCCAATTGGCGATTTAGGCAGGACGTAGAAACTACTTTGGATAATGTATTAAAGCCTTTAGACCTTAAAGTAAAAAAAGAAAAAGACAAGCAATACAAGCTCAGTGTCTATGAATATTATCGATGGAATGTGGAAGACGGATGGGCTGAGATGGATAGAATTGCTAGTCAGTATGCAAGCAAAACCTCTTGGGAAAAAAGAAAGGATTCCCTCAAGCCCGCGCTCTTAAAAGCTTTACAATTATCACCCCTGCCAGCATCGCCGGGCACGGCAGTTATCATTACTGCTAAAAGAATTTTCAATGGCTATTCTGTAGAAAATATTGCCATAGAAATTTTGCCAGGGGTCTATATCAACGGCTCTTTGTACAAGCCCTTGCAATACAAAGGAAGGATTCCTGTGATTCTTAACCCCGATGGGCACTGGGAAAAACAACGCTACAGACCAGACTGTCAATACCGTTGTGCGGCCATGGCAAAGATGGGAGCCATGGCTTTCTCCTATGACCTATTTGCATGGGGAGAATCAACGTTGCAATTTGCTTTTGAGAACCATCGCAAGAGCCTGTCTATGACTATTCAAGCCTTGGGTTCTATTCGTATTTTAGATTATCTCTTGTCTTTAAAAGACACAGATTCCTCCCGCGTTGCCATGACGGGTGGGTCAGGCGCCGGAAGCCATACGGTTTTGATGACGGCTATTGATGATAGGATTAAAGCAAGTGCACCTGTGGTATCATTGAGCTCTTATTTTTATGGTGGTTGTCCTTGTGAAAGTGGCATGCCCATTCACGCCTGTGGTAGCGGCACCAATAATGTAGAAATAGCTGCCATGGCGGCTCCTAGGCCTCAGTTGGTAGTCAGTGATGGTGGTGACTGGACAGATAAAATGCCCGAACACGATTTTCCTTATTTGCAAAAAGTCTATGATTGGTATGGCGCAAAAGCGCTGATCAGCAATACGCATTTACCCAATGACAAACACGATTTTGGTCTTTCTAAAAGAATACCTGTGTATCAGTTTATGGCCCAGACACTAGGCTTAAATTTAAAAGCTATTCAAAATGTCAATGGTCAAATTGACGAATCAGGGATTACTATAGAAAAAGAAACGGCTCTCTATGTTTTTGGTGAAAAAGGTGAGCAACTACCCAAAAATGCCCTCAAAGGATTTGATAACTTGGAGCGTTTATTTTATTCTTATTTCAAATAAATAATATGGCATATCGCATTTTGTTTTTATTCTTATCTGTTTTGATTTTCAGAATTGGCAATACACAAAATAGTCAACCAAATGTATTGTTGATTTATGTGGATGACCTTGGATATGGAGACCTTGGTTCTTATGGTGCTTCAAAAATTAAAACACCCAACTTAGACAAGCTTGCTGCAGATGGTTTACGCTTTACCAATGCCCATAGTAGTTCTGCAACCTGCACGCCATCGCGCTATGCGCTAATGACAGGTAATTATCCATGGCGGGTAAAAGGAACAGGGGTATTGCCTGGTGATGCAGCATTGATTGTCCCTACCAATAAAACCAGTCTTGCTTCACAATTCAAATCCGCAGGTTATGCAACAGGCATAGTTGGTAAATGGCATTTGGGTTTGGGAGAGGCTGTTGCCAAAAATTGGAACCAACCTATTAAGCCAGGTCCAAATGAAGTTGGATTTGATTATTCTTTTATTTTTCCTGCAACTGCGGATCGTGTGCCAACAGTTTTTTTGGAAAATCAAACAGTATTGGCAGGCAATGCAGCAGATCCCATTCAAGTGGACTATCAAAATAAAGTTGGTACTGACCCAACAGGAAAAGAGCATCCGGAATTATTGAAAATGCTATCATCACCCGAACATGGACATGAAAATACCATTGTAAATGGCATAGGCAGAATAGGGTATATGAGTGGCGGTAAAGCTGCGCGATGGACAGACGAGGAAATGCCCCTGACTTTTTTAGAAAAAGCCAAAGCATTTATTACCCAACACCAACGCGAACCATTTTTCTTGACTTATGCTTTAACAGAACCACATGTTCCTAGAATGCCCTCCACCATGTTCAAAGGAAAGTCTGGATTGGGTTATAGGGGAGACGCTATTTTGCAACTAGACTGGGCAGTGGGAGAAATTTTAAAAGAATTGGATCAGCTTGGATTGAGTAAAAATACCTTGGTTATTTTTAGTAGTGACAATGGTCCTGTATTGGATGATGGGTATCAAGATGGAGCTGTTACACAACTTAATGGCCACAAGCCTGCGGGTATTTTGCGTGGTGGTAAGTATAGTATTTTTGAAGCGGGTACAAGGGTTCCCATGATCATCAGTTGGCCTGGTAAAGTGCAGCCCGGTGTTTCAGACGCCCTAGTTTGTCAAATAGATTTCTTGGCTTCTTTTTCAAGCTTGTTGAAAAAAGAATTACCCAAAAACAGCGCAACCGATAGTGAAAATATGTTGGAAGCGTTTCTAGGAAAATCAAAAACAGGAAGACAGGTCTTGATAGAACATGCTGGTAGTTTATCCATTGTTGAGGGAAATTGGAAATATATTGAACCAAGCGAACGATCCGCTTATGATCCCAAAACCGACACCGAATTGGGAAATGCAAAAGACCCCCAACTCTATGATTTAAGTAAAGATCCTAGTGAGCGTAATAATTTGGCTAATCAATATCCTGATAAGGTAAAAGCACTTGCTGAAAAATTACTTCAAATTAAAAACAAATAAGGCCGTGAATCGCAGCTCCAAATTATCAGACAAAACAATAGTGTGCCTATTAGTACTGTTGATTTTTTGTATTCCTATTTCAAGTCTTGGACAAACCAAACCCAATATCATTGTTTTTTTAATAGACGATATGGGTTGGCAGGATTGCTCTGTTCCTTTTGATCAAACAGCTTCTGCGCTCAATGCTAGATACCATACACCCAATATGGAAAAAATGGCTAGTCAGGGAATGAAATTTACCAATGCCTATGCCACGCCGGTTTGTACACCAACTAGAACAAGTTTGCTGACAGGAATGAATGCAGCTCATCATGGAGTGACCAATTGGACATCGCCCCAGCGTAATAATAGTTCTGATAACCCTGACCTAGATCTTCAAGCAGTGGATTGGAATATGAATGGATTAAGTCCTGTTCCCAATATTCCAAAAACAGTATTTGCTACTCCCTTTCCTAAACTATTACAAGCTGCTGGATATAGTACCATTCATGTGGGGAAAGCACATTGGGCTTCTATGGGAACACCAGGTGCCAATCCACATAACTTAGGTTTTCAAATAAATATTGCCGGGCATGCTGCAGGGCATCCTCAGAGTTATTTGGGTAAGGATAATTATGGGAATCTACCTGGCAAAGCTAGTGCCCAAGCAGTTCCTGACTTGGAAGAATATTTTGGAACGGATAGTTTTCTAACAGAAGCATTAACGCTTGAAGCTTTGAAGGCTTTGGAGCAACCCGTGAAGAATCACCAACCTTTTTTTCTGAACATGGCCCATTACGCTGTGCACACACCCATCATGGCTGACAAGCGTTTTGTTCAAAAATATTATGACCAAGGACTGGATAGTATGGAAGCTAGGTACGCAAGTTTGGTAGAGGGTATGGACAAAAGCTTAGGCGATATCATGCAATGGTTAGATCAAAAAGGCAATGCTTCCAATACCATTATTATGTTCATGAGTGACAATGGTGGCTTGAGTTTGAAACCACAAAGGGGTGGGGAAGCTCATACTCAAAACCTTCCTTTGAGAGCGGGTAAGGGCTCCGTGTATGAAGGTGGCATTAGAGTGCCCATGCTGGTGAAATGGCCCGGAAAAGTTGCCGCAAATACTGTTGCCAAACAATATGTGATGGTGGAAGACTTTTTCCCAACCATTTTAGAAATGGCTGGTGTTCGCAATCCATTATTGGTGCAATCTATTGACGGAAAATCTTTCTTGCCCCTATTGAAAAATCCAAGTTTGCAAGACAGTTCACGAAGTCTGATATGGCATTATCCCAATAAATGGATTCCTAAAGATGGTCCTGGAATTAATTATTTTAGTGCTATCCGCCAAGGCAATTGGAAACTGGTATACAACCAACGCAATGGCAAAAAGGAATTGTACCATTTGTCTAAAGACTTAAGTGAGGCAAATGATCTTTCCAATAGTTATCCCGATAAAGTTCTAGCATTATCTAAATTATTGTCTCTTCAATTAAAACAATGGAAGGCAAAAATGCCAGTTGTGAAAAGCACGGGAAAATCATTGCCCTTTCCTGATGAGCGTTAAGCAATAGATCAAAATCAAAGAAGCTGATTATTACAATTTTGCCAATTCTTTTACTTTGGCCCAAATACTATCATCAACTACAATGCCATTGGCTAAATGATCCATTCTGGTTTTTAAAGAATTCTCTCCAGGATAAGAAAGTGGTTTGTCTGGGTGAACCCTTGTTGAGCCCTTGATTTGTTCCACCGTTTCCTGAAGTACTTTGTCAATAAATTCTTGGGTATTAATCATGAGTGGATTAATAGCAATAAATACTTGACAGCAGCTGCCACAATTACCTTTGCCTAGTTTATCCATACCAGCAGAAGTAAGACCTCCAGAAAGTAAACTTGAAATTAAATCTAACATGATGGCAAATCCGGAACCTTTCCAGAATCCAATAGGCAATATCCTTCTAGTTGCCTCAATGGCTCCTGGGTCAGTAGATAGATTTCCATCTTGATCAAATCCACCGGGGTAGGGAAGCTGTTCATTTTTTAACCTAGTAACACCCAATTTACCATAGGAATATTGAGACATTGCCATATCCAACACTATATGACCTTCTTTTCTTGGAATAGCCATGACAAAGGGATTGTTGCCAATGGCTCCCGATGTGCCGCCCCAGGCCGGCATGCAAGATTCTGTATTAGTCCAACATATGCCAATAAACCCCTTTTCCGCAGCTTGCCAACCAAAAGCACCACCACGCATCCAGTGTGTGGTATTGTTGAGTGCAACTAGCCCCAAACCATTACTAGCTGCCATTTCTGTGGCGCGGTTCATAGCAAATTGAGCATTTAAAATTCCAGGCCCTAGATGTCCATTATAAATTTCCAAAGCACCCAGATTTTTTTCTAGGGTAGGGCTTGCATTTACATCAACCCATCCTTGATGTATATAATCCACAAAGCGTTCTACTCTATTTAACCCATGGGAATAGACGCCATCGCAACTGGATTCCGTGTGTATTTGGGCACAGGTATCTGCCCGTTCTTCGGGCATGCCGGCAATCAAGTAAGCTTGTTTTATGGTAGCTTTCATCTCCTCAAAACTAATACGGGTCATGGCAAAGAATTAGGGTTACAATCTAATTATCAATATTAGCATCTAATTAGCTAAACCAGGAAGATTGTCTGCTGAATTTTAAGTCATGCTTTAACAGACTGTTCCCCATTTCATAAATTAGGGCCAAAACTTAATTCTAACTTTGCAGTATTAATTAAAATCATGACAGGCATCAATTCATTCAGTAGTCTTAAACAGTTCACAGACAATTTGGAAGAACAAGAGCAACTGATGCCAGTTGTCTTTGTTGGGCATGGCTCACCAATGAATGGGATTGAAAACAATCCATTTAGTCAACGATGGACTCAATTAGCTAAAGAGATTCCAACACCCAAGGCAGTATTAGTGGTATCGGCACATTGGTTTACCAAGGGTACCATGATTACTGAAATGGATTTTCCGCCTACTATTCATGATTTTGGTGGATTCCCTCAAGCACTGTTTGATGTTCAATATCCTGCGCCAGGTAGTCCAGCATTAGCAAGAGAAACGGCATCACTCATTCATACTACTAAAGTGGAGCTGTCGCATGATTGGGGATTGGATCACGGAACCTGGAGCATTGTTAGACATATGTATCCCAAAGCAGATATACCAGTTTTGCAATTGAGTATTGACTATACCAAAGACGCAAAATATCATTATGAATTGGCCAAAGAAATTCATGCCCTTAGAAAAAAAGGGGTGTTGATTATGGGTAGTGGTAATATGGTGCATAATCTAAGAATGGTTGCTTGGGATAAATTGAATGAACCGGAATTTGGTTTTGGTTGGGCCAATCATATGAATAACAAATTCAAAGAATTGATTCAAAATGGTAATCACGATAGTTTGATTCACTATCAACAATTAGGAATAGAAGCTCAAATGGCCATTCCTACACCGGAACATTATCTACCTTTAATTTATACCCTTGCCTTAAAAGGGGAGAAGGATCAGATTGAATTTTTCAATGACAAAGCGGTTGGTGGGTCATTGACTATGACTTCTGTGAAGTTTGGATAGAAGTTAGAAGTGATGCTAAAAAATATTTTTATGTCTGAATCAATTAACTTTAATTGACATTTAGAAATAGTTATTCATGAAAAGTAAATATTCAAAAATTGGACTTATTGTTAGCGCATTATTCATCTGCGCTTGTTCTTGTGAATCTACATCAGATCCCAAAAAAGTAGATATCATGGAAGTTGATTCAGTTGTTAGTATCAATAAGCCTATTCAAGATAGTAGTAGCCAATTCTCCAAAAGTTTAAGCTTACAAGGGATTACTTATCAAGTAAAAGCTATTGGAAATGGTTCTTTGCAGCAGTTAACCATTATCCCTTCAGGATTAAGTTTAATCAATGATACTATTATACAAGAATCAGAACCTATTGTAGCTGCAGAGATTGAAGACCTTGACAGGGATGGATTTCCAGAATTATTAATCTATACCCAAACAGCTGGTTCAGGAAGTTACGGTCATGTAATTGGATATTCTCCCAATAAAGGGAAGTCCCTTTCACAGATTTATTTTCCTGAATTAGCAAATGGATCCAAAGAAAGTATGGGTTATATGGGACACGACTCATTTTCCATTGTGGAATCTAGTTTATCCAGAAGATTTCCCTGCTATGAAACTAATGACGCCAATGCAAAACCAACAGGTAAGATTAGGCAATTGCAATACAAATTAAAAAACGGAGAAGCCAGTAAGCAATTTGTATTGGTGGGTTCAATGGAATTTGACCAATAATAAAGAAACTTACATTTGCTGTATAAATCACCCACTTTGGATGCACCTATTTTTCTGATTACGCCACCTTTTACGCAGTTGAATACGCCTTATCCGGCAACGGCTTATTTGAAAGGTTTTTTCAATACCAAAAATATTCCTGCAGTTCATGCTGACCTAGGTATTGAAGTAACGCTTGCCGTTTTTAGTAAATCGGGTTTAGAAGAGTTGTTTCATGAAATTGAGCATAGGCAAATTGAATTAAATGCCAATGCAGCCCGAATGATGGCCATGAAGGATGACTATATCAAGACCATTGATGAAGTGATTTTGTTTTTACAGGGTAAGAGAAATACATTGGCGCATTTGATTAGCAAAAGATCATTACTTCCTGAATCCAGCAGATTTACTCAAGCCGATGATTTAACCTGGGCATTTGGGGCAATGGGTATTCAGGATAGGGCCAAATATTTGGCCACTATGTATTTAGAAGACTTGAGTGATTTAATCAAGGATACTATTGATCCCCATTTTGGCTTTAGCCGATATGCAGAAAGTTTGGGAAGATCCGCTAATAGTTTTGATGAGCTTTATGCCGCATTGCATGCGCCATATTCTTATTTGGATCAAATCCTGATCAAGATTCTAGAACAAAAAATGGTATTGCATCAACCCAAAATGGTTTGTATTTCTGTGCCATTTCCTGGAAATTTATATACCTCTTTTAGATGTGGTGAATGGATCAAAAAGCATTATCCCCATGTTACAGTAGCCATGGGTGGGGGCTTTGCCAATACTGAACTAAGATCACTCAGTGACCCACGTGTATTTGAATATTATGATTTTATAACCCTTGATGATGGGGAAGCACCTTTAGAATTACTTTGGGAACATATCAATGGCAAAAGAGCATTGTCTGAACTCAAGCGTGCTTTTACTTTACAAAACAAAAAAGTAGTTTATATCAATAATACGGCATGTGCCGATTATAAACAGGGACAAGTTGGAACACCTGATTATACTGGACTATTGTTAGACCAATATATTTCTGCTATTGAAGTAGCCAATCCCATGCACAGTCTCTGGAGCGATGGGCGCTGGAATAAATTGACCATGGCGCATGGCTGCTATTGGGCCAAATGTACTTTCTGTGATATCTCTTTGGATTATATCAAAAACTATGAGCCTGTAAATGCCTCCTTGATAGTTGATAGGATGGAAGAAATGATTGCACAAACAGGGCAGAATGGATTTCATTTTGTGGATGAAGCTGCTCCTCCCTCCTTAATGAAATCATTGGCCATAGAAATAATACGCAGAAAATTAGTAGTGAGTTGGTGGACCAATGTGCGATTTGAAAAAAGTTTTACCCGTGACCTTTGTCTTCTTTTAAAAGCATCGGGTTGTATAGCGGTGAGTGGGGGATTAGAAGTAGCATCTGACCGTTTGCTGAAATTAATTGACAAGGGTATTACCGTTGCACAAGTGGCCAGGGTTTGCAAACATTTTACAGAATCTGGAATCATGGTGCATGCCTATTTAATGTATGGTTTTCCAACGCAAACAGAACAGGAAACCATTGATTCATTAGAAATGGTGAGACAATTGTTTCAAACGGGTGTTTTGCAATCGGCCTTCTGGCATTTGTTTACCATGACCGCACATAGCCCTGTGGGATTGGATCCCGCTAAGTACCAGGTTAGAAAACAAACCAATGATATTGGAACATTTGCCAATAATGATATTCAACACGAGGATCCTACTGGGGCCGATCATGAAAGTTTTGGATTTGGGTTAAAGAAAGCCTTGCTCAATTATATGCACGGGACCTGTTTGGATTTTTCTTTGCGGGAATGGTTTGATTTTAAAGTGCCCAAAACAACTATTGCTCCTGATTTTATTCAAAAAGCCATTGATGAACCTGAATTAGTTTCTGCTAATGCTAAACCCATTTGGTTGGGGAAAATACCTCAATGGGAAATTGTACAAAAGTCCAAAAAAGGAAGTACTTGGGAGCAAATGCAAATTAGTTTTCAAACCCAGCAATCCAATCATAGTATTAGTGTGGAGCCAGATAAAGGAGCTTGGTTACTTAAAATATTACCTGAGGTAGCAATTTCCAAACCCAAACAAAAAACCATTCAAGAACTAAAGGCCGATTATGAAGCAAATGGGCTAGAAGACTTTGAATTGTTTTGGGACAACAAACCCGTTAATGCATTGTACAAAGCGGGTTTGTTGTTAGTATAATTTAATTAAATGCAGCAGCAACGGTAATTTCAAGTTCTTCTGCCACTTCATCAATATTGATATTGAAGTCATTTCTTTTAATCTTGAAAATACTTTTTAAGGAAATTTTCTTTCCTGTAACAATGATTGTACCGGATACTTTAGTGGTTTTAGTTACGGCTTTAATAGTTAATGGTCCTTCTACAGTAACTGTATAGTTGCCATCTTTTTCAATACTAAAATTGGCAGGTAAAACAATCTTGCCCGTAAAGCTAGTCTTAGGATACTTTTCACTGTGCATATAATCCTTATCATTAAAATGCTCCTGCATCAGCTCATTTTCAAACTGGAATCCTCTAATTAATCCTGTGAACTTTAGGTTGCCTGTAACATCATTAAAAGAACAAGCTACGTTTGAGTTGGTTGCCTCAATATCTTCTCCAGGTCCTTTTGAATAAAACTTGATACTTGCTTTTTTGGTGATATAGGTTTTTCCCGTCTGCTTAATAGTAGTGGTATCTGTTTTTTTCAAACTGTCTTTTGGTGCAGCAGTTGAAACGGTCACCTGTGAACTGTCCTTCCAAGTGCTGTCTAATGCAAGATCTGGACTCAACTGAGTACTATCTGTTACAGGGTTTTTCTTGAAATTGGTTGGTATATAGGAAACAAATAACCAGATATCGGTAAGGGTTAATACCAATGCCAATAGCAATGCAATAATGGTAGATCTATGTTTTTGAAAGAAACTGCCATTGGTTTTTTGAGTGTTTTTATAGAAAATCCATAATACTGCAGCCCAAATAATTAGGGCAATGACAAACATTAGGGGGAGTTCTTTGATTAGTTTGAATAACATAAGATGGGATGATTTATGGGATTCAAAGATAAAGGCAATTTCTATTTTCCTGTAGGAGCTAACATTTTAGCGCCTAAGGATTTAAGGATTGAGCAAATAAGGCAGTTATTAGGGTTGAATCTTAAAAACCTACCTAATTGCTAATGATTCAAATTTTAAGATATTTGACACCTATTTTTAAAACGTGAGTCAAAAAATCAATATTTTGACTTATATTTATTGAAATCAGTCAAAATGATACTTAAATTACCTTTTCAAATTGAAGTTGAAACAAAGGCTGTTTTAAAAAAAGTAGCAGTAGCAAACAAATTTCTTGCAGAATTTAAAGGGGTAATGACAAGTATTCCAAATCAAAATATTCTTTTAGAGACACTCACTTTAAGAGAGGCAAAGGAGAGTTCAGCAATAGAAAACATTATTAGCACATTTGCCGAGGTTTACCAAAGTAGCATTTATTCCAACTTGTTTAGATCCCCTGAGGCTAAAGAGGTACATCAATACGCGGAAGCTTTAAAACTAGGATTCAATTTAATAAAGTCTAGTGGGCTACTTACTAATAACCACATTTTGAAAATCCAAGCTGTAATTGAACAAAATGATGCTGGTTTTAGAAAAGTCCCAGGTACCCAATTATTAAATGAAAAGACCGGTGAAGTGGTGTATATGCCACCTCAGGATGCCTTAGAGATTGAAAGCTTAATGCAAAATCTTGAGGAGTTTATAAATAATGATGAGTTGTGTGATTTTGATCCTTTGATTAAAATGGCAATTATTCATCACCAATTTGAAACAATTCACCCATTTTATGATGGCAATGGACGCACAGGTCGGATCATGAATATTTTATTTCTAGTCAATAAAAAATTATTAGATCTTCCTGTTCTTTATTTGAGTAGGTATATTATTGGTAACAAAAGTGATTATTACGCTCATTTACAACAAGTAAGAGTAACGGGTAATTGGGAACCTTGGATTTTATTTGTTTTAGATGCTGTTGAAAATACTGCAAAAGAAGGAGTTGTTTTAATTAATGCAATGCATAAATTAATGCAGAAGTATAAACATGAAATGAAAGCTAAACTACCAAAATTGTATAGTCAAGATTTGCTGAATAATTTATTTAAATACCCATACACAAAAATTGAATTTATAGAACGTGATTTATCTGTAAGTAGAAGTACAGCAATTAGATATTTAGAGGAACTAGTGAAGAATGAATTTTTAGAAAAGCAAAAGTTGGGTAGAGAAAGCTATTATGTAAACAAATCGCTTTTTGAATTATTGAGTCATAAATAATTTTAACTTGGTTGGATTTGTTGGTCCTTAAAGCAAAAAGCAAATGAATGTTCTTAAGCAAAGCAGAATATTTTTTAAAAATAATCGCTTAGTTTTAATATGTTAGAAAGT
>NCHJ01000161.1 GCA_002256765.1 Bacteroidetes bacterium 24-39-8 | reverse complement strand
GTGAGCAATATCTGGTGAAAAATATCTGGACTTTGCTGCAATGATTTCTGTATTGCCTGTGGCTATGTCAAATAATACTAATTGATTGAAATCTCTATTACCCCATCTAGCATCGGGCTGATAAGCTGCATACACCAATCTCCCATTATTATAAGAATATTGGTCATCAACAGCAATTTGCTTTGTGGCAATTCTTTGCTCTTTTCCATCTGGTTGAATCAAATAAAATGCAGGTATTTTTTTATACGATTTTTTCAATACCAGTGTAGCTCCAGTTGCTGTAGGATAAGGATATAAATAATCCGTAACGTTGTTTTTTTCAAGTGCCGTTATCCATTGAACGGAACTATCTGAGGGCTGTTTCCATTGTGTTTGATAAAAGCCCATTGCGTCTTGATAAAATTGTTCAAATTTTTTACCAGTGTGTTTTTTAAGGGCGTTTTGAAATGGATAAAAGAAAGGTTTGTATGCAGCTGCATCTGAAGTAATTTTTTGCCAGATATCATTTCCATACATCTTTCTCCCATAAGCTACTAATAGATAGCCCAAAGAATAATGATTGGGCGTATAAAACCTAAGAGATCCATTACGCAATTGTTGGTAATTGTATTTTTTATCTGCTAGAAGTAAAGATTGAAACCCCGCTTGAAACAGGGGCAATCTACCCCTACCTTGGTTGGAATGCAAGGTTTCATTGTACACAGCATCGCCCTCAAAAAACCAATCAGGAATTGCAGCAGCATTGGCTAGCGCTTGCCCTTGTTGACCCAATAAGATTGATGCAACATGTGAAAACCCTTTATTAAAATTACTGTATTGTTGCACGTGCCTATATTCATGAATGGCTAGGTTTTTATTCCAATCAGTAGCACCCAATATAAATGGATCTTGAGGTGCTGTATTGTAAAACTCAGAACGCCAAGGCGCCAATCCAACATAGGCATTAGAAAAGGTATTTTGATTTTGAAAAACCAAGCTGATCTTTCTGGTTTTACCACCCAGACTACTAAGATCCTTTGCTTGCAAAACATGCACCCATTCAGCAACTTGCTTTGCGCTTTTTTCCATTCCTTCTGGATAAACCACCCTAACTGTATCCGTATTAATTTGCCTCCATTTGGTGCTAGGTGTGTTGCCTCCAAATTCTTGCGCGTTAATTTCTATTGAAACGAAAAACAATAGAAAAAAATAGATTGACCTCATCAGATTTACATTAGACACTGAAAATACAACAAAGACCGCTTGATTGATTGGTTTTAACTATTCAGCCCAGCTCATGGTATATCCTTTGTTTTCAATTGCAAGAGCTTCTTGGGTTAATTGCAATGGATGAAAAGTATCTACCATTACGGCTAATTCTTTGGTCTCTTTTTTGCCAATACTTTTTTCAACAGCTCCTGGGTGTGGCCCATGTGGTATACCTGCTGGGTGTAAAGTAATCATACCGCGGGTCACGTGTTTGCGGCTCATAAAATCACCATCTACATAATAGAGTAATTCATCACTATCTATATTGCTATGGTTATAGGGAGCGGGTATGGCATCAGGGTGATAATCATATAACCTTGGACAAAAACTGCAAACCACAAAATTGTGTGCTTCAAATGTTTGATGAACAGGTGGTGGTTGGTGTACCCTACCAGTAATGGGTTCAAAATTGTGAATACTAAATGCATAAGGATAACAACATCCATCCCAACCTACAACATCAAAGGGATGATTGCCATAATGCAAGCCATAGAGAACCCCTTTTTTCTTGGTCTTGATTAAGAAATCCCCTTGCTCATCCTTGGTTACCAAATTTTTGGGTGTGCGAATATCTCGTTCACAAAATGGGGCATGTTCTAGTAATTGTCCTGCATTGCTGGTATATCTTTTGGGATACCTAATGGGGCTAAAACTTTCTACAATAAACAATCGATTATGCTGATTCTCAAAACTAATCTGATAAATGGTTCCACGTGGTATCACTAGATAATCGCCATAGCCAAATGCTATTGCTCCATATTGGGTAAGCAAAACACCATTCCCCTCGTGTACAAAAATCATTTCATCTGCATCCGCATTTTTGAAAAAATAATCTGTTAGACTTTGCTGAGGTGCCGCCAATGAAATATGACAATCATTGTTAACTAGAATAGTTTTGCGGCTGATTAAATAATCTTGTTCAGGCTGAATTTGAAAGCCCTCAAAGCTCCTATGTTGCAACATAAACTCTTCTGCTATCTTTGGTTTTACAACAATGGGCTCATCTGTAGCAATTATTTCAGTTGGTGCATGGTGGTGATACAACAAGGAATAATCATTGCTAAACCCTTCTGTAGAAAATAATTGTTCAGAATACAAACCTCCATCCGCTTTGCGAAATTGGGTATGTCTTTTTGGGGGTATTTGACCCAAGCTTTGATAGTGTGGCATAGGAATCGTTAGGGTGTAAAATTAATACTTGCTATATTCATTTTAAGAATCATTTTTTATGACCAAGATTGGCCTTATTTCAGACACCCACGGTTTTTTGGACCCGGCAGTTTTTAAACACTTCAAGGATTGTGATGAAGTATGGCATGCCGGAGATTTTGGCAATAGCAAATTGGCAGATGAAATCAAGGAACAGAAGCCGCTTCGTGGTGTATGGGGTAATATTGATGGCTATGATATTAGAAGCGAGTTCCCTGAAATGCTGGCATGGAAATGTGAGGATGTAACGGTTTTGATGTTACATATTGGTGGCTATCCTCCTAAATACAATCCACAAGCAAAAAAACTGCTAACAGACTATCAACCCCAATTGTTTATTAGTGGTCATTCGCATATTCTCAAAGTCATGTATGATCCCGCACGTCTTTGTTTACACATGAACCCAGGTGCTGCAGGCCACCATGGATGGCACAAAGAACGTACCATCATCCGTTTTACAATTGACGGAAGAGAGATCAAAGACTGTGACGTGATAGAACTAGGAAAAAGAGGTGGTCTTTTTTAATTACATGCCAGGAAACCAAGGACGAGCAATGGCTTCTCTAAAAGGCCATGGCACAACGGCTAAAATAATCACCAAGGCCAATAAATAAAAGATAGCACTACGCTTGTGTTTAACAGCGTCGGGTAAATTTTTCTTTGCTACTCCTTTACCTAATGTAATGAAGACAATACCAATTAGGGTTCCAGTTAAATGCTCCACTGCCCAAAAACGATAAACGCTATCTTTCATCACTACAGACATTCCCAAATTTTGGATATTTTGGAAACCCCAAGAACCTGCAAACCATTGGTAAATTCCCAATAAAAGCGTGGTATGTGCAGCAATCATAAGGAATAACCCCAATTTTTTGTCTGTTGCTGTAAAAGGATTATTGGCTGCTGTAAAATGGCGAACAATATTTACTATCAATAAAATCAAAATGATCCAACGCAAAAGATTATGTAAATGCAATAGTCCTGTATACATATTAGTTGTTTAATTCAATTAAAAATAGGTTGTTTTGGCTAGTCTACCCAATCTGCAACAAATAGATTGGTATCTCTGGTACCACCATTATTTCTATTGCTAGCAAAAATAATTTTTTTTCCGTCTGGGCTAAACATGGGAAAAGCATCAAATCCTCTGTCCCTGCTAATTTTTTCTAAGCCCTTTCCGTTTAAATCAGTCAAGTACATATTAAAGGGGAAACCTCTTTTATATTCATGATTGCTACAAAAAATAATATGCTTACTATCTGGTGTAAAATTGGGTGCCCAGTTAGCCTGTTCTAGAAAAGTAATTTGTTTAGCTTCAGAACCATCGGCGTTAGCCACATATACTTCCATATGTGTTGGTGCCACCATGCCTTCCGCTAATAATTCTTTGTATTCTTTAATTTCTGCATCTGTTTTAGGTCTACTTGCCCTCCACACAATTTTCTTCCCGTCTGGGCTAAACCATGCACCACCATCATATCCAAGGGTATTGGTGATTCGCTTTTCTTTTCCTGTTTTCAAATCCATCACATAGAGTTCTAGGTCTCCGTCTTTATCACTGCAATAAATCATTTTCTTCCCATCAGGAGAAAGCGTTGCTTCTGCATCATATCCTTTTGCTGCTGTAATTTGCTTGACAATTTTACCATCGGTGGTAGCCATGAAAATATCATAAGAATCATACAATGGCCAAATGTATTTGTTGCCATATTTAGCCCTATCGGGTGTTGGTGGACAAACTTCACCACCTAAATGAGTAGATGCATAAATAATATGTTTGCCATCTGGTAAAAAATAAGCGCAAGTGGTTCTTCCTTTACCGCTGCTTACCATCTTTGGAGCAAAAGGTTCATTGGGGCTGGTGGGTAATTTTCCTATAAAAATCTGATCACAGTTAACACCTTCTTTGGGACTGGTTTTCTGAAAGATGATGGATTTGCCATCATAACTCCAATAGGCTTCTGCATTATCTCCTCCAAATGTTAATTGCCTTACATTCTTAAAATGCTTTTCACCAGCAAATAACACGGAATCCAAGGGCTTGGCATTTTCTTGTGCTTGGGCCCATCCAAAAAGTCCGCAAATGGCGGAAATAATCAAAAGGTATCTTTTCATAATCTGTTAATGTCTGGCAAAAATAAGCAGATGAAGCATCCAATCCATTAAAAAAATGGCTACAACTGTCATGGGATTGTATTTTTGTAGCATGAAACAGTTTTGTTTAATCGTTGGACTATTATTAGTTTTTGCTTGTAAGAATAAGGAACAAAAAGCGGACAGCCTTAAAAACGAACAATTTTCCCAAGAGGTAGAACAGCTTTTGGATAATGTGATCAAACACCCAGACAGTATTGGTTTAAGGGTTCAATTGGTAGACGCGCTTGACAGTATGGGCAAGTTTCAATTAGCCATGGTACAAATGGATTCCTTGATTAAAAAAGACAGTGGCAATTTTGGACTATGGTTTAAACTGGGTAGCCTCAAAGAAAGATCAGGTGATACCCTTGCTGCTATTGGCGCTTATGGAATTGCAGCTAAAATATACCCAACACCAGATGTATTGCTTACACTGGGAAACTTGTTTGCAGAAACCAAGGATAGCAGGGTATTTAATACAGTGAAGCAGGTTGCTCAAATGCGCTTGGGTAGAACTTATCAGTCTCATTGTGATTTTATTATTGGCGTTTACTATGCAAGAACTGGCAATTCTAGTTCCGCTATTAGTCAATTCAATGCCTGCATTAATAATAATTACGGCTATTTAGAAGCCTATATGGAAAAAGGTTTCCTATTTTATGATGCAAAAAAGTATCCAGAAGCCAATCAAGTTTTTCAAACGGTTGTAACTATTAAAAACAATTATGCAGATGGATATTATTGGTTGGGTAAAACCGCCGAAGCCCTGCAACAAAAACAGGAAGCTATTAACCAATATGAAAGGTCTCTTGCCCTTGATCCAAATTTAAAGGAAGCAGGTTCCGCTATTAGTCGTTTGAAAAATTAAAACTCTAAGGTCAAAAGCTTAATTTTGCCGCCAAACATAGAATCATGGCCATTATTGCCCCATCCTTATTAGCTTCCAATTTTCTAGAACTAGGTGCTGAAAGCCGCATGCTCAACCAAAGTGTTGCAGATTGGTTTCACCTTGATGTCATGGATGGTGTATTTGTCCCCAATATCAGTTTTGGTCTACCTGTAATTGAACAAATTAGAACAGCAACTACTAAAGTATGTGATGTTCATTTGATGATTGAAAACCCTGGTAACTATGCCGAAGCTTTTAAAAAAGCTGGTGCAGATATTTTAACGGTTCACCAAGAAGCCTGCCCTCATTTACACAGAAATTTACAACAGATTAAATTACTGGGAATGAAGCCTGGCGTTGCTTTAAACCCCTCTACCCCAGTTACTGTTTTAGAAGATGTTTTACAAGATATTGAGGTAGTTTGTTTGATGAGTGTTAATCCTGGTTTTGGTGGACAATCTTTTATTCCAAAAACATTAGAAAAAATTCGCGCACTCAAGTTAATGATTCAATCAAGAGGTCTTTCTACACTAATTGAAATTGATGGTGGGGTAACTTTAGAAAATGCCAAAGAAATTTTAGAAGCAGGTGCCGATGTATTGGTTGCTGGAAGTACCGTTTTCAAATCTACAGATCCAATAGCCACTATTGCAGCGCTTAAAGCACTGTAAGCTTTTTACAAGATGAACAAATTGTTACCAAGTAGTGCATCAATAATCATTTAGTGATTAGTGCAATAACTACTATATTTTCTATCCACACCTGTGCATAAGAAATAGTAGGATGTTTGGGGTATATCCAATTAAATTTGAGAAAGGCCTAAAACAAAGCAAGCAATATCCCGTAATCTCTAAAACGTAACAGATTGACTGAAAAAATCATCAACCTAGAAACCGTTAACCCCATTGAGTTTTTTGGCGTCAATAATGGAAAACTTGATCTACTTAAAAAGAAATTTCCCCTTTTAAAAATCTTATCTAGGGGAACACAATTAAAATTGAGTGGCGCACCTGAACAAATTGATTCTGCTAAAGAAAAAATTGACTTGATTATCCAGTACCTAGAAAGGAATGGTCATTTGAGTGAAATTTATTTT
>NCHJ01000160.1 GCA_002256765.1 Bacteroidetes bacterium 24-39-8 | reverse complement strand
GGTCTAAAAATTATTTTTTAAATTTTTTTCATTTGGGAGGTTACCTTTTATACCCTTCTGGTATTAATAATAAATTCACTCAAACAAAAAAACACAAACAAATGAAAAAAGTATTATTCGTTCTTGCACTAGGTGCATTCGCAGCTTGCGGTGGAGAAAACAAAGAAGTTAAAGCTGATTCTACTGCAGTTACAGTTGACACTACTGCTGTTAAAACTGATTCTGTTGCTCCTATGGTTGATACTACTGCCGCAGCAGCTGATACTACTAAGAAATAATTAATTAGAAGCTAATGTGCTGAGGATTTTGTGAGACTCAGCTTGCCGGTCAGAATTAGCTTAACACCGATTTTTCATATGGCAAGCAATCGTTAGAGGTCGCTCCGTTTCCACGGAGGGACCCTTTTTTTTGTGGCAACCTCAAGTAACAAGCGAATGTTTGTTAGCTAATTTTTTTGGCAAAATGGTTGGATGCAATCATTTGTTTGATTATATTTGGTCCATCATGCAAACATTGTTGAACAACACCCGATTTTATTTTTTCTTTTATTTCTACTTTAAACAGAGTAGCCGGGTAGTGTTTGCTAAAGCTTAATTAAAAACTTGAACATCATATCCCGGCAAATAGCCGGGTTTTTTTTTGCCCTAACACAGGGGTTGGAAATGAAGCATTATGGAAAAAGACAAGCGTAAAAAGGAAATTGCAGATAAACCGGTTTTTGAATGCAGTAAAGGAATTGCCATTCAGGGTTATGAAGGTAGCTTTCACCAAGTGGCTGCTAGGAATATCTATGGAAAGTCTGTAGAAGTAATTCCCTGTGCCACTTTTAGGGACCTAATTAGAATAGCTTCTGATAAAAATGCTTCAAGTGGTGCCATCATGGCCATTGAAAATTCTATTGCGGGTAGTATACTTCCCAATTATAATCTCTTGCAAAAAAGCAAACTCAAGGTGGTAGCTGAAGTGTATTTGAGCATTAGCCAAAACTTATTAGTGAATCCGGGAGTAAAGCTGGAAGATATTAAAGAAGTACATAGTCACCCCATGGCTATTTTGCAGTGTTTGGAATATTTAGAACAATACAATTGGAAACTGGTTGAAACAGAGGATACCGCACTTAGTGCCAAAATGGTACACCAACATAGAAGTAAACACGCAGCTGCTATTGCCAGTAAGCTGGCCGCAGAGTTGTTTGATCTAGATGTATTGGCTCCAAGTATTCAAACCATGAAAAACAATTTCACGCGTTTCTTGGTCTTACAGAGAGAAAAAGAAGCCATTGAAATTCCTGCGGCTAATAAGTCTTCTATTTATTTTCAAACAAATCATAGCAAGGGTATACTAGCCAAAGTGCTAACCGTTATTGCAGATGCCGGCATTAACTTAAGCAAATTACAGAGCATGCCCATTCCCGGTAGCAATTTTAAATACGGCTTTTATGCCGATTTAGAATTTGAACAACGTGCTCAATTGGATCAGGTAATGGGTGCTATTGAAAGTTTGACCAATAGCGTTAAAGTATTTGGGATTTATCAATCAGGAAAAATTGTAAAAGGATAGTTATGGCAATTAGTGTATCAAAAAGGCTAGAAGGAATTGGGGAATATTATTTTTCTCAAAAGCTTCGTGAGATTGACGAGTTGAACAAGCAGGGAAAGCAAATTATTAACCTTGGAATTGGCAGCCCAGACTTGCCCCCGCATCCAGATGTAATTAAAGTTTTACAAGAGGAATCGGCCAAGCCAAATGTACATGCTTACCAGAGCTACAAGGGTTCTCCAATATTGAGAAACGCTATCAAAGACTGGTATGCCAAATGGTATGGGGTTGACTTGAATCCAGACACAGAAATTCTTCCCCTAATTGGAAGCAAGGAAGGAATTATGCATATCTGCATGACTTATTTAAATGAAGGCGACCAAGCATTGATTCCCAATCCAGGATATCCTACTTATAGTTCTGCCGTAAAATTAGCAGGAGGTACTGCAGTTTCTTATGAATTAAAAGAAGCCAATGGATGGGAGCCTGATTTTGAAGCATTAGAACAAACAGATCTGAGTCGTGTAAAATTACTTTGGGTCAATTATCCGCATATGCCAACTGGTCAATTGGCTAGCAAGGCACTCATGGAAAAGTTAGTGGCTTTTGGTAAGAAGTACCAGATCTTGATTTGCCATGACAATCCCTATAGTTTTATTCTCAATGAACATCCCTTTAGTTTATTAAGTGTAGATGGGGCCAAAGACATTGTTATTGAACTCAACTCATTGAGCAAAAGTCAGAATATGGCAGGCTGGAGAGTAGGCATGTTATGTGCTTCTAAAGACCGCATTGATGAAATTTTGCGTTTCAAAAGTAATATGGATAGCGGTATGTTCTTACCCTTGCAATTGGCTGCAGCAAAGGCTTTGAGCCTGGGTAAGGACTGGTACGATAGCGTAAATGCTGTTTATGCACAACGACGAGAAAAAGTATTTGAACTCTTAGATTTATTAGGAGCTACCTATTCAAAAGACCAAGTGGGCATGTTTGTATGGGCCAAGATTCCAAATGGCTACGCCGATGGTTATGCCGTGAGTGATAAAGTCTTATATGAAGCCAATGTGTTTATTACACCTGGTGGCATTTTTGGGTCAGCTGGGAATGGATATATTAGGGTAAGTCTATGTGGTTCTGTTGAAAGGTTTGAACAGGCCATTGAAAGAGTGAAACAAATCTGAAAAAACAAATTATGCAAGTTGCAATAGTAGGTATTGGTTTAATTGGTGGCTCTATGGCACTGGCTTTAAAAGAGCAGGGCTTTGCAGATGCGGTGATTGGAGTAGACCGGAATCTGGATCACCAACAACAAGCTTTGGAATTAAAATTGGTAGACAGGATCCTACCGATGGATGAGGCCATTGCGGTCTCAGACCTGATTATCCTTGCCATTCCAGTAAATGCGGCTGAAAAAATCCTCCCGCATATATTGGATTTGACAGAAAAGCAGGTGATCATGGATGTAGGTTCCACCAAAGAAGGGCTCTTGAATTGCATAGCCAATCACCCCAAAAGGGGAAGATTTGTGGCAACCCATCCTATGTGGGGTACAGAATATAGCGGTCCGCAGGCTGCTGTAACGGGTGCTTTTAGAAATAAAGCCACGGTAATTTGTAATAAAGAAGAAAATGATGCGGATGCTTTGGCAATGGTAGAAGCAGCTTATCAGGCCATGGGAATGCACCGCGTGTATATGAATGCCAAGGATCATGATGTTCACGTGGCATATGTGAGTCATATTTCACATATCACTTCTTTTGCCCTGGCAAACACGGTTTTGGAGAAAGAAAAGGGAGAAGACGCCATTTTTGAGCTAGCGAGTGGTGGTTTTGAGAGTACAGTACGTCTGGCAAAGAGTAATCCAGACATGTGGGTTCCTATTTTTATGCAGAATAAGGAGAATGTGCTGGATGTGCTTAACGAACATATCGCGCAGCTGCGCAAATTCAAATCCTGTTTGGAAAAGGAGAATTATGACTATTTAAAGGAATTGATTGAGCAGGCAAATGGGATCAGAAGAATCCTGAAATAAGCCCTGCTATTGGATTAACAAACAAAAAACAGGCAAAGCCCTATATTAAAAGTACCTTTGCCGCAAATTTTTTAATACATGATGACATTTGAAGGGTTGGGAATTGATGCGAGATTGATTCAGGCAACCGATGAGTTGGGGTATGTGAACCCAACCGCAATACAAGAACAAGCAATACCCGTTTTGCTAAGCGGCACACAAGATTTTATTGGCTTAGCGCAAACTGGTACGGGAAAGACAGCAGCATTTGGATTACCATTGCTGCACATTATTGACGCTGCTGCGAAGTATCCTCAGGCCTTGGTGGTTTGTCCAACAAGAGAACTGTGCATGCAAATCGTAAAAGAAATTGAACTCTTTAAAAAATACATGTCTGGCATTTCGGTGGTAGCAGTGTATGGTGGTGCGTCTATCGGATTGCAAATTCGCGATTTGAAAAGAGGCGTACAAATTGTAGTTGCTACACCAGGACGTTTGATTGATTTGATTGAAAGAAAAGCCATCAACCTTGAGCAAATCAAGTATGTGGTTTTAGACGAAGCAGATGAAATGTTGAACATGGGTTTTCAAGATGATATTGAATTCATTTTGAAGAATACCCCAGTACGGGAAAGTACTTGGTTGTTTAGTGCAACAATGCCAGCTGAAATCCGTAAGGTGAGTAAGAAGTACATGAAAGATCCTAAAGAAGTTATTGTAGGTAAAGTGAACACGGCTAACAAAAATATTGATCACCAATATTATGTTACCACTGCACAACACCGTTATGAAACACTGAAAAGAATCATTGATTTTAACCCAGGTATTTACGGAATCATTTTCACCAGAACCAAATTAGACGCACAAGAAATTTCTGAGCGTTTAACAAGGGAAGGTTATGATATTGATGCCTTACATGGTGACCTTACACAAGGTCAACGTGACAAAGTAATGGGTCAGTTCAGAGACAAGAGTTTGCAATTGTTAATTGCTACAGATGTGGCTGCCCGTGGTATTGACGTACAGGGTATTACACACGTAATCAATTTTGAATTGCCGGATGACGTAGAAATCTATACCCACCGTAGTGGTCGTACCGGAAGGGCGGGCATGCAGGGAATCTGTATTTCTATTGTACACGCCAAAGAGATGTACAAGTTCAAACAGATTGAACGCATCAACAATTCTCAGTTTCACAAAATGGATATTCCAAGTGGTAAGGATGTTTGTAGAAAACAATTCTTCTCCTTTATGGACAAGTTATTGTCTACCGATATTAGCCATGGCGATTATGAAACCTATGTTCCTATGTTGGCAGAGAAATTTGCAGATGTGAGCAAGGAAGAAGTTTTGAAACGAGTAGCTGCAATGGAATTTGATAGATTCTTAAAATACTATGAGAATTCACAGGATTTGAATGTGCGCGAGCGCGATAGGTCTGTACGTGAACCTCGTGGTCAAGAAGCGGGTAGAGGAAGAGAAAGAGAGATGCAAGGCATTGATGGTGGAAGAGGTGATGCAAGAAACAAATATTCTCGCGGAGCCAGTGGCTATAGCCGATTATTTGTGAATCTTGGAACCAAGGACGGTTTCTTCAAAGCTAGTTTCTTACAGTTTGTTTTGGACATGAGTGACTTGAAAAAGGAAGTCTTGGGCAAGATAGACATGAAAGACATGAACAGCTGGATTGAAATTGAAAAAGGATCTGCGCAACAAATGATTCGTGCACTTGATGGCAAGAAATACAAGGGACGCAGTATTCGTATGAACGATGCGGATAGTGGTGGTCCTGCAGGTTTTTCTGGAGATAGAAGCCGCAGACCAAGAAAGGGAGAGTAGAAGAAAGTGAAGAGTGAAGAGTGAAGAGTGAAGAGAGGAAGAAGAAAGTGAAGAGTGAAGAGTGAAGAAAGTGAAGAGTGAAGAGTGAAGAGTGGAGGAAGAAGTGAAGCTTCAAGCGTTAAGAGAGAAGAGTGTTAAATTTAAATACCAAGCAAACAAGCGATTCTTTTTTTATGGAACAGACAATTGAAAGTGTATCTACAGTAGAGGCATTGTTACAAAAGCGTCCTCTGATCATTTCCGGTCCTTGCAGTGCTGAGACCGAAGAGCAAGTGGTGAATACGGCCACTCGTTTAGCCGCAACTGGCAAAGTGGATATCCTGCGTGCAGGTATCTGGAAACCAAGAACCCGTCCTGGAAGTTTTGAAGGGATTGGTACAAAGGGTTTGCCTTGGTTGCAAGCTGCTAAAAAAGCTTCTGGTCTTCCAGTAGCTGTAGAAGTAGCTACTGCTAAACAAGTAGAAGACGCTTTGCATTTTGGTGTAGACGTTCTGTGGATTGGTGCCAGAACTACTGTGAATCCTTTTAGTGTGCAAGACGTAGCAGACGCTTTGCGTGGTGTTGACGTTCCTGTCTTAATCAAGAATCCCATTAACCCTGATCTAGAACTCTGGATTGGAGCTATGGAGCGCGTTCAAAAAGCAGGTATTAAAAATGTAGGCTTAATCCATCGTGGCTTTAGCTCTTATGGAAATACCGAATACCGTAATGCGCCTATGTGGCATTTGGCTATTGAAATGAAGCGCCGTTATCCTGGTGTGATGATGATCAATGATCCTTCTCATATCTGTGGTAATAGAACCAATTTACAAGACGTAGCTCAAACAGCTATTGACTTGGATTTTGATGGTTTGATCATTGAAAGTCATATTGATCCAGATAATGCTTGGAGCGATGCCAAACAACAAATCACTCCTGAAAGATTGGGTGAATTGGTTGGAAGCATTCGTTGGAGAAATGAAGACGTTGCTAGTGAAGAGTATCATGCTGCATTGGAAAAATTACGTCAACAAATCAACAACTTGGATGATGAATTAATGCAGATTTTGAGTCAGCGTATGAAAGTTGCTGAGAAGATTGGTCAGTACAAGAAAGATAACAATATCACTATCCTGCAAACCAATCGTTGGAATAGCATCCTGGAAAGGGCTTTTGCCAAAGGTGAGAAGCAGGGACTAAGCAAAGAGTTTGTGACCAAGTATTTTGACGCGGTGCACATGGAGAGCATCAACCATCAGAATAAGATTATGAACTCCTAGTTTTTCAAACAAAGCATTGGCAACTTATTTGATTCAAGTCAGATTTGCCAATGCTTTTTTTATAGGATAATTGCCATCGCAAATTTTTGAACATGGTAAAGAAGACATATACATTTTCCAATAGTCAAGTAGATTATTTTTTTGACGCTGATTTTTCTCATTTAGAAAAATTGGTAACAAAA
>NCHJ01000159.1 GCA_002256765.1 Bacteroidetes bacterium 24-39-8 | reverse complement strand
CTGAAAACTACTGGTGATGCTGCTTCCATCGCTAAAAGACTTCATCCAGCTAGACATCACACCCATGCTTCTGTACTCGGCTAGGTTAGAGGAATCTGTGCTATAGACACCTGTTGCTTTTGGCGCAATGGGAACTAATAATTTATTTAAGTCAATCCCAAAAGTGATTCTATTGCTTTCATTAATGCTATTCACATAAGACAGACCCAAGCCCATATTGGCTGGGATAAAATCTTTGTTTTTGGCGTCATTGGTATAGCCAATTTTGCCACCCAGGTTGGTTAAAGAAATACCCCAGTTCAGACCTGATCCTTCTTCATTTAAGCCATGGTAATAAATACCCAAATCAGCGGCTACGGTATTACCCGCTTTGTAAACAACCCCTGTTCCAACGTCTCCTGTTACCAATCTTGAGTTGATATATCTAAGGGCTCCACCAATACTTAAATTGTCTGTTAATTTTCTAGAATAGCCAAAGTCCAGCGCAAATTCACTAGGCTTAACGGAATTAAGAATATTACCAGAATTATCGGTCAATTGAATATTACCCAAACTAAAGAAACGCATGGTGCTGCTAATGGCAGAAGCCTCGTCCAGCTTGTAATAGCCGGCCATGGATGCCAAATACACATCATTCAAACCAAGGTCTTTTAACCATGGTGTATAGTTGATGGCAAGGGATGATTTTTTGGGTGTAAAAGGAATCTTGGCTAGGTTCCAAAACGCCGAGTTGGCGTCTGGCATAGTAGCAATAGAGAGGTCTCCCATTCCACCTGCGCGTGCATCAGGAGAGATGCGCAAAAATGGAACGGCGGTACTTACTATATTAATTGAATCAGTTTGTGCTTGCAGCCTAGGGCTCAATACGGCAAGGCTAAAAGCCAATACCAATAAGGATTGCAGTTTTCCTTTCATACAATGAAGGTTTAATCTCAGGGGTTTTTACCCAAAAAAATAATAAAAAAATAGTGTAGAGATTATACCATTCAACTGTTTTAATAGAGGATCATTTGACCTGCGGATACATATTTATGTTCTCCTAAGGTAATGACTACTCGGTAAATATAGATAGCTTTTTTGAGTTTTTGACCATTTTCATTGGTTCCGTCCCACTGAATCTCACAATTTCTGGTTCCCGCGGTAAAAACCGTTTTACGGATGGTCTTGACCAATTGCCCACTGCTACTATATATAGCAATCTCCACGGGTAATTGGGTATTGGGTTGGTTATGCTCAAAACTGATGGTGGTCTTATCCGTAAAAGGATTGGGATAGTTCATCAGTTTTTGAATCACAGACTTCTCCTGGTTGGCCACTTCAAAATCAAGGAGGGTTTGGCTAGAATTATTGGCCAGATCCCAGGCCTTTATCCGGATCTGGTGCTTTCCGGGACTCATGGTGGGTAATTGATAACGCACCGTTCCCCGCTGGTAATCATCTAGTAGTCCAGTATAATAACCATTCAAAACCAATACGTTACGCTCATTACCATCAATCACAGTGGTAATATCGTGCCCTATGCCAGCCCCAGAAACATTGATCCCAGAACTATCTGCCAGGTCTAGGAGCAAGACGGGATTTTCATGGGTCAATCCCCCTTTTTTAAAAGCGGTATCGTTGAGCCAAGCCTTGATGACTGGACCCTGATTATCGGTTAGTGCAGGCGCCAATCCTGCGATAATATAATTGGTATCGGCCCCGCCGGCATCCCTTTTACCATCTGTGGCATAAAAACTAAACCTGCCCTTGCCAGGTTGGTAATTGATGTCTTTGGGCAGGATCATACTAAATTGGAAAATGCCATTTTTTACCGTGGCCCTTCCCTTGTATAAAATGCTATTCTGCACCTGAAAACTGGTGACGGGGCTGGCGGCATCATTGCCCAATGTTTTCACGGACTGGGCTTTGTCATATAAAACGGTCTCTACCACCCCTTGAAAATTGGTTAGGGTATTGCCTGAACCATCTGTGATTTTTCCGCTCACCTGGTATTTTCCCAATGCTTGCAAACTGTCTTTTCCCGTTACGGTCTGACCATTAATGGCGGTTAGCTGCACCTGATTTTTTGGGAAAGCTAGTCGCATGGCTGGGTCTCCTAGCAGCGTGAATTTTCTGTTATTAAAGACGTCTCCAAAAGACTGGTAGGTTTCATTTTTGGCAGCCATCACCGCTTCTCCCAAAGTTAGGTATTGCCCGCTGGGCGATGGTTTCAGGGCAATACGCAAATAATTATCATTCATGATCCTATTGCTATAGGCAAAGACCACACGCGTAGTTGTCATTAGTGCGATGGCACCATTGGCATTATCCATTAATAGGGATGAGCCCAGGGATTGTTTGCTTGGATCATCATAGGGTGCAAAGTCACAACTGGCCGTGATAAACAGCGGCAGCTTGTCTGGGTTATTGAATCGCTTTACTTCTGTAGCACTAATCACCGCTTCTTCTGATAGACGCAAATAATTGCCGTGGCCGCTATAATTGACAATGAGCTTTCCGTTGAATACGGCATTGACAATGGCTTCATTCACAGCGGGGTATCTTCCTCCTCCGTTGCCACTCACCAAGGGAAATGCGTCTAGATAAATTTTTTCTTGGTTGATCCTGCTATTGGTACTATTGACCGCAACATTGAGTGATTCTGCGTCCGACAGGTGCAGATTGCCATCCTTATCGTCTGCAATAAAAACGGCTTGGTTGCGCCATCCTCCAAAGCTGGCGGTATCATGGTAATGGATAATCTTGTTGACCATGGTGGTGGCTTCTGCGGGGTTACGCGCGGGGATTCTACCTATGCCAATATCCAGTAACCCCGCGGGGGCTACAAAATTCACATCGTCATTGTTATCTAGTAGTCCAAAAAAATCATCGCTGGTATGAGAAATCAGCGGGTCAAATGATTGTACCGTTTGATAGGTTGGAACCAGGTTGGTATTATTTGCTGCGCGATATTTATAGTCATAAGTACCGTTGCCAAAGAGCAATAAAAACCGGGGTCTGCTTGACGCTGATCCTGCTTTGTCAAAATACATTTTTACAAAATCACGAATGGCGGTGGGGTCTGGATTGCCACTAGCAAATTCTTGATAAATCTGATCCGTGGTTACCACTACTGATTTGTATCCGTCTTCTTGTAAATGAAATGCTGCTAGTCTTTTTGCTTCTGCTAAAAGACTGTTATGCGTAATCACCAACAGGTCTGCAGGCCCCGTCTGGTGCAGGTTCTGGTTGTTTATCTTACCTAAGAGTATGGGGCTTGGCAAACTGTTTTTATCAAATGCTACAAACTCGTGGAGACTGCTGGCTTCTTGTAAAAAATTAAGATCGGTTCCGTTGAGAACTGTATTTAGTTGTTGGGGTTGCGGGGGCTGGGTAATGTCCCAAACCTGGGTATTACTATTAGCCCCCGCAATGAGGAACTGCGCCACGGCTCCGGGGTTCACCGTTTCCCAGTCTCTAAAAAAGAGCGGGATGTTGGGGAGCATGCTTAGCTTGCTGCGGCCGTGCATTTCAAACCAGTTTAACCAGCCTTCCGCCCCGGCCGCAGCGGACTGAAACTGCATACTTAAACTTAGTCCTGTTTGATTGGTAGTAACGCTTTGTTGAAGACTTCCCTCTGTGGCAGTTGCGTCTAAAAAATAACCGCTGATAGATGCTAGACTTACCGGATTCAAGGCCTGCCCATTGAGTTGCAGGTTAAAACTACTGGGGGCACCAATGCTTCTACCCGCAAATTTGGCCCGCACTTGCACCGGGTTGGTCAGGACCCTATTGGGCCAGTCTACGCTAAAAGTCTTGGTTGCGGAACTGCTAAAAGACTCTCCCAACCATTCCTTGCCACTGGAGAGCAGGTTCACCAAATCATTCTCATAGAAATAGCGTTCCTGATAACTATTCACTTGTACCGTAGCTTGCGTAGGCGCAGTAGGGCTCTGAATTCTTTTACCCACCCCTCCAATGCTGATATAATAGTAAGCTGTATCTGAATAGAGGTTCTTCAAATGGGTAAAGCCCTTGTTCAAACTGTCTTTAACCCATTGGTGGGGGCCGGGGGCATAAAAGATTAAAAAATCGCTCCCGCTAAAAACCCCATCTGCTCCGTCTTCAATGGCAATGGCATTTTCTGCCAAGTCATCGGTTCTTGGAGCGGCATTTCCCTCGGGCAGCATGGCGCCCCCGTTTCCAAAAATCCTGATAGCGGAGGAGGCAATAGCACCAGAACTAATTCCCATGCCAGTCAAAGTATTGGCGTCAATTTTATATACCCCTTCCTTGGTTACCCCAATCTTGGCCCAATTGCCAGTGGCCAGTACAGAACTGGGTGCATAGACCCTTTGGGAAAAGCCATCGGCGTAGCCAAATAAACCCATGACTAACAGGCAGATGGCCAAGAACTGCCCCCCATTTTGGATATTTTGTTGCTTGTTTTTCAAGATTGGACCACTAGTTCCGCTAATTAAAACTTAGGTTATTTTCAAAACTACTCTATAAGCAGATACGTTAACACTAGGTTTTGGCGTTATATGGGCTAAAATTAGGTTTTTGCTAACAGAAGCAGGGCGGTTGATTTTTAGTTCATTAAGGGAAATCTTATATATTCGCATGGACTTAAATTAGAAAGATCTGATTAAACTCTACTTCAAATTCAATCTTTAACAATGCAGTTATTGAAAACAACCAGGAATTTGGTTTGGCTACTGGCCGTTGCCGGATCATTTAGCGCCTGCGGTATTCTTGGAAAAAAATCAGATAAGTCTACGGCTACCGGCTGGAATTACAATGACAAAAATCAAGGTAATTTCAACGTGGTAAAACCAAAGGATATTAAAACCGCTCCAGGTTTGGTCTTTGTTCAGGGTGGTACCTTTACCATGGGTGCTACACAGGAAGACGTAATGGGAGGCTGGAACAATATCTCTAGAAGGGTTACAGTTCCATCATTCTTTATTGACAAGACTGAGGTTGCCAACGTGCACTATCGCGAGTACTTGTACTGGCTTGAAAATGTATTTGGCCAAGCAGGTATGGATTCTGTGGTAGAGCAAGCTAAACCAGACACCCTTGTTTGGAGAAGCGAATTGGCCTTTAACGAGCCTTACGTAGAATATTATTTCCGTCACCCTTCTTATAACTACTATCCTGTTGTGGGTGTGAGTTGGAAGCAGGCTACGGATTATTGTATCTGGAGAACTGACCGTGTAAACGAATTAGCCTTGATGGACAAAGGTTTCTTGGATAAGAAATCTCAGATCAAGCGTGAATTGAATGGTGCCGGCCAGGACAACTTCAATACCAAGGCTTATACCATGGGTGAGTACCAAGCTACTCCTGGTAAAGAAGCTAGCTCTAAAAAGAATCCTTTAAAAGATGCCCAAGGCAGACCACGTACTACCGTTAAAATGGAAGACGGAATCATGCACCCAGACTATAGACTTCCAACAGAAGCCGAGTGGGAATATGCTGCTTATGGCTATATGATGGAGAATCCACAAAGAAAGAAGAGCAGCAAACAACGTGGTGAAGAGGTTGTTGCCAACAAACAAGTATATGCTTGGAAGAACGAGGGTTTTGACAACTTACGCTATACCAAAAAATCATCTTTTCAAGGTGCGTTCCTAGCCAACTTTAAACGTGGCTCTGGAGATAATATGGGAGTTGCCGGTGGTTTGAACGATAACGCCGCTATTCCTGCAGAAGTAAATGCCTTTATGCCCAATGGCTTTGGCGTATACAATATGAGTGGTAACGTGAGTGAGTGGGTGGCCGATGTGTACAGACCTTTGAATACCTTGGATGGAGATGACTTCAATATCTATCGTGGTAACGAGTTCAAACAAGTAGACAAGAGTGGTGGAGAAGGTAACTTGCGCGATGACAAGGGTAGGATTAAAATGGTTGCAGAGTCTGATTCTGCACTAAGGAATAGAAGGAATTACAATCGCTCTTATGCCATCAACTATAACGATGGTGATACCGTGAGCGGTGTTTCTTATGGATACGGTGTTACTACCATGATCTCTGATAGATCAAGGGTGTACAAAGGTGGTTCTTGGGACGATAGGCCATATTGGTTGAGCCCTGGTACTCGCCGTTTCTTAGAAGAAGAACAAAGCACTAGGGATCTGGGATTCCGTTGCGCCATGACACATTTTGGTGCAGCAGAAAGCACGTCTAGAAAAGCGCAGACTGGCTATTTTATCCCAACCCGCCGTAACAAGCGTTAAGGAAAAGGAAACATACAGCGTAGAAAGAGCCATCCAATTTGGGTGGCTTTTTTTATGGAGGTTCCCCTCTGAATGCTTTAATTTTGAATCAAACAATTCCCGTGCAAATCTCAGAACTCTACCAACTATATCTCCAATATCCATCCATTCAAACGGATACCAGAAAGCTACAAAAGGGCGATATCTATTGGGCACTCAAAGGCCCCAATTTCAATGGCAATTTGTTTGCAGAAAAAGCTTTAGAAATGGGAGCTGCTTACGCGATAGTTGACGAGCCAGTTGCCGCAAACGAACGGATCATCCTAGTAGAAGACGGCTTGACCGCTTTACAAGCATTGGCCAAATTTCACCGCGAGCAATTTGAGATTCCATTTATTGCCATCACGGGAAGCAATGGCAAAACCACTACCAAAGAATTAGTTGCAACCGTGTTGGCCAGCCATTTTAAAACAGCCACCACAGAAGGCAATTTGAACAATCATATTGGCGTGCCCCTCACTTTGTTAAAAATCAAACAAGGAACAGAAATTGCCGTGATAGAAATGGGTGCCAATCACCAACAAGAGATTGCAGGATACTGTGAATACACGGAACCTACGCATGGTATCATTACCAATTGCGGCAA
>NCHJ01000158.1:6876-9724 GCA_002256765.1 Bacteroidetes bacterium 24-39-8 | reverse complement strand
AAACTGACTAGAGGTATTTCTTCTGAAGGTTAAATAATACCAACGAGTCCATTGCATTCAAGTTTCTGGTAGTGTCTTGTAAAAAATGTCTTTTAAAAGATTGAATAGCTGCTCTATTATCCTTTACGTCATAACCAATAATGCGTAAGGCAATTATGGGGTTAAATCCTGCTGGCACCGAATCTAAGTTATTATCGTACCACAATCCAAAACCCTTATCTGATAAGGCTTTCCAAGGAAATCTAAAATTGGGATCATTTTTTCTAGTGGGTGCAATATCTCCGTGGCCAATAAAATTGGCCTTTGGAATACCATAATTATTTTTCAAGCGGCTAAGTAAACTAATCAAACTATTGATTTGTAAACTATCAAAAGGTTCAAACCCGTTATTGTCCAATTCAATGCCAATAGAAGCAGAATTAATATCTAACATATTGCCCCATTTGGCAATGCCACCGTGCCAAGCTCGCATATAATCATTGAGCATATGGTGAATGGTTCCATCCTTACAGATTACATAGTGTGCACTCACCGAGGTCTTGGTCATGGTAAATGTTTTCAATGTTTGCTCACAAGCATTTTGCGCTGTATGATGGATGATCACAAAATTAGGCTTGCGCAAGTTGAAATTGGTAGTCCCTACCCAGTAAGCAGCCTGTTTAATAGAATCCGTATTCCATTGATCTTTCGGTAAAGCACTGATACTCTTTGCTAGTGTCTTTGATTGCTTTTTATACACTTTATTGGTAGAAGCATAGGGATTGCGTGAGCAAGACCATATACCCAAAATGAACAACAAAACCCAAAAAAAACTAGCTGATTTCATAGTATACAAATAAAAATGCCGGCACCCTGTTGGATACCGGCATTGAATAATAGATTTAATTGGCTTTCCAAGTATTATTGGAAGAATTCATATCAGGGAAAGCATGGTCTGGGTCAACCACCACTTTTTGTAATGCTTCCGTGGTATTTAAACGAACCTTCCAACTTGCATTATTCTGCCATATTTCAACGGGTAATTTTTTCCTTTCGGTTTTACCAGAAACTGTTGTGAATTCAATGACAACAGGCATAGCCAATTGGTCCAAATTATCAATGGTTACCAACGCACCATTTTTAGCATCATTGTTGATATAATCAACTTTACTAACCGCTTGATCTAACTTATAATTCTCCAAGAACATTCCTCTCCAGAACCAAGACAGGTCTTCACCTGCTCCATTCTCCATACTTCTAAAGAAATCCCATGGAGTAGGATGTTTGAATTTCCAATCACGGATATACTTCTTGAACGCATAGTCAAATCTGTCTTCACCCAAGACTTGTGTGCGTAAAAGGGTTAGTGCGTAACCTGGTTTTAAGTATAATTCTAACCCAATATTTCTTTCTTGCAACACATCAGGAGTATTCATCATGGTTTCAGATGTGGGTCCAAATAAGAATTTAGCATATTGGTGCCAATCTGTTTTAGCGGCTTTGTATTCTCCTTTGTTAAAATCATCCCCTGCAAGTGAATTGATAAAAGTATTAAAGCCTTCATCCATCCAACCATATTTGCGTTCATTACTACCTACTATCATAGGGAACCAAGTATGTCCAAATTCGTGATCTGTAACACCAAATAAAGCCGCTGTTTTTGCGGTAGAACCACAGAAAACAATACCTGGATATTCCATTCCACCAATATTACTTGCTACGTTAGAAGCTACTGGATAAGGAAATTCTAACCATCTTTTGCTATAGTTTTCAATACTTCCCTTGGTATATTCAGTGGCCCTACCCCATGCTTTTTTCCCATCTGATTCTTCAGGATAAACACTGGTAGCTAAACATTTCTTTCCACTAGGCAGGTTAATTTTGGCTGCATCCCAAATAAAACTTTTAGAACTTGCCCATGCAAAATCCCTAGCATTGGTCAAGGCATATTTCCAGGTGCATGTGGCTTTTGCTGGTCTTGATGCGGGATCCAATACTTCTGCAGCACTTCTAATAATAACCGTACTATCACTAGTTTTAGCTTGATTAAAACGCTTTAACTGTGTTGCGGTTAACACTTCTTGTGGATTTAATAATTCTCCTGAAGCAACAACAATATGTGAAGCAGGAACAGTTAAACTCACTTCAAAATCACCATATTCTAAATAAAATTCACTTGCACCCAAATAAGGAAGGGTATTCCATCCTTGAACGTCATCAAACACGCAAAGCCTAGGATACCACTGCGCTACCGCATAAATATTACCATTCTTAGTTTTAAGGATGCCGGTTCTATCTGAGCCATATTCAGGAATTACATAATTGTAGTCAATTTTAATGGAAACACTGCCAGACTTAGCTGCTAGTGCTTTATTCAATCGCAATTGCATTCTTGTGTCATTGATTATATATGGCACTTTCTCCGATTTCCCCCCAACTATCAACGTTACATTGGTCACTTGGTAACCACCGCTAAAAGTGCTTTTTGCATCTCCATATCGGCTTCTGCCGGTTGCCGGCATTTTTGCTTGACCCCTTGATTCCAAGTTATACAAGTTCTGATCCATTTGCAACCAGATATACGGCATCTGAATTGGGCTATTGTTCTTATAACTTATAGTAACCGAGCCAGTAACTTTATTGGTAGCATCATCAAGCGTTGCAGCAATTTTGTAATCTGCTTTGTTTTGCCAATAAGCATGCCCCGGTTCACCAGTGGCTGTTCTGTACTCATTTCCCGCAGATGGATAAAACAAAGGACCAAACAATGCATGTTGGTCATATTTAGACTTAGTTTCTGTGGCAGTAGTAGGACTTGCCGTTTGAGCTGTTACTTGCAAGAGACCGGTTAATAAAATTCCGGTAAACA
>NCHJ01000158.1:0-6849 GCA_002256765.1 Bacteroidetes bacterium 24-39-8 | reverse complement strand
GATTTTTAAACATACTTCAATTACATTTATGGTGGATGAACGGGCTAAAGTAATAAAAAACAAAGTGCCTTAAAGGATAAATTGATAAAAGGAAGCAGATGTCATTATTATTAAACAGAAACAGTTTCGGAAATCCTTCAAACGCTGGGAAGTTATTATCAAAAGAAGCAGCTAATTCATTGTTTGAAGAATGGGTTTTAAACCCCAAATTAAGGGTTCATATGTTACAGGTAGCCCATTTGATGCAGTGCTGGGCCGCAGAAAAAGAAGGCTTGTCTGAATCTGGAATTTGGAAATGGGAACTTTCGGGTCTGTTGCACGATGCTGACTGGGATCAATGGCCAGATCAACACTGCAAAAAAATCATTGAATATTTAGAGCAATTAGAAATAGACCCAGAAGTGATGCACGCTATTGCATCACATGGCCCTGCGCATTTTGGGGTTGAACCAGAAAATAATATGGATAAAATGCTTTTTGCGTTTGACGAATTATCTGGGCTAATTCATGCTTATTCCATTCTCAGACCAGGAGGGTATGAAGGAATGGATCTGAAAGGTGTCAAAAAAAGGCTAAAAGAAAAATCTTTTGCTGCCAATGTATCTAGAGATGAAATTCAAGATGCTGCCAATAGAGCCGGAATTTTACTAGATGATTTAATTGCTTTTATTATTCCAAGACAAGCTACTATTACCAACAGCGTTAACGTATAAATTTATCCCAATCAATCTTATTTTTTAACAAGAGCATATCATCATGAAAAAAATCATTTTTGCTATTCTATTGCTTGCAACAAGTCAAGTACAAGGCCAAGAAATTTTGAATCTCCGTTCTCAAGCTGGCCTAATTGATGAAATCAATGCAGAACGCTATAGCTTATTGTTACCCAAATTAATGGAAAAAGAAGGCATAGATATGTGGGTATTAATTAGCAGGGAATACAATGAAGACCCCATTTTAAAAACCATGTTACCTGCAGAATGGTTATCGGCCAGAAGAAGAACAATGATTGTTTTTTATCATGATAATGCTAAAAAAGTAAACGAACAATTAGCTATTGCAAGATATAATGTGGGTGAAAAAATTAAGGCTGCTTGGGATATGAAACAATTTCCAGATCAGTGGGATGCCCTAATTGACCTGATTGTTAAAAGAAATCCCAAGAAGATTGGTTTAAATTATTCCAATGATTATGCCCATGCAGATGGACTAACTTTTACAGAACAAAAAATCTTTCTAGATAAACTACCTGCTAGCTTTAAATCAAAAGTGGTTAGTGCAGAAAAATTGGGAGTAGCTTGGTTAGAAACAAGAACCGAAAGAGAAATGCAGCTCTATCCACAATTAATTCAAATTACGCACCAAATTATAGCAGAAGGATTTTCCGAAAAAACCATCCAACCAGGGGTAACCACAACCGATGACTTGGTTTGGTGGTTCCGTCAACGAATTAGGAATCTTGGATTAGACACTTGGTTTCATCCTTCTGTTGCAATTCAAAGAAATGATCCAGAAAATTTTGAACATTTGAGAGCGTTTTCAAATAGACCAAAGGCAGAACTGATTCAACCAGGAGATTTGTTACACGTTGATATTGGCATTAGTTATTTGAGATTAAATACCGATGTTCAAGAACACGCATATGTGTTACAACCTGGTGAAACTACCGCACCAACCATTTTGCAAAAAGCATTTACAAAAGCCAACAGACTTCAAGATATTTTGACCAGTCAATATGTGATTGGAAGAACAGGTAATCAAATCCTCAAAGGCGCACTTGACCAAGCCAAAAAAGAAGGCATTGAAGCTAGTATTTATACCCATCCTATTGGTTATCACGGTCACGCAGCAGGTCCTACTATTGGGCTTTGGGATCAACAAAATGGCGTGCCTGGCAGTGGCGATTTTCCTTTGCATTATAACACGGCATATAGTATTGAATTAAATGCTGCAACTGAAGTTCCAGAGTGGAAAAAAACCATAAGAATCATGCTAGAAGAAGACGGCTTTTTTAACGAGAAGGGATTTAGATTTATTGGTGGCAGACAAAAAGAGCTATTACTAATTCCAAGACAAAATAGCACTATTGGTAATTAATAAAGATGGAAGAACTGAATCAAGCATATTGGAATCAGCGATATGAGCAAGGTAATACTGGATGGAATATTGGAACAGTTTCCACTCCGCTAAAATTCTATTTTGATCAATTATCACAAAAGAATCTTAGTATTCTAATTCCTGGCGGCGGCAATGGACATGAAGCGGAATACTTGCTATCATTAGGCTTTACCAATATTAGTATTTTAGATATTGCACCAAAAGCTTTAGCAGCATTAGAAGAAAGATTTCAAGCGCATATTGGCAATACATTACACTTAATCCATGCTGATTTTTTTGACCATCAAGGTCAATATGACTTGATTATTGAACAAACATTTTTCTGTGCATTAGATCCAAAATTGAGAGAAAAATATGTATATCAAATGTTCCAATTGTTGACAGATCAAGGAAAATTAGCTGGCTTATTATTTGATACGCAATTCCCAGCGGGTCCACCATTTGGCGGAAATAGACAAGAATATCAAGACCTTTTTTCTAAGCATTTTAATTTCAAAACACTTGCTCCCTGTTATAATAGCATTCCCCAAAGAATGGGTAATGAATGTTTTATCATTGCAACAAAAAAGCAGGCAGATTTTTAAACTGCTTGCTTTTTCACTTTTCAATTTCTTCACTCTTCACTCTTCACTCTTCACTTTGAACTATAATGGCTCTTGTTGACTCAAACAATGAAAGCTACCAAGACCCCAAATAATATCGGTTGAATCTATTCCCACTGTTTCTCTATTGGGAAAACATTCAGCAATAATCTGTAAGGCTTTGTCATCCTTATGTGAACGGAATGTAGGAACAATAACGTGTTTGTTGCTAATATAAAAATTAGCATAGGAAGCTGGAAGACGCTGATCTTCATAGATAACCGCATCGGGCATTGGAAGCTCAACAATATTTAATTGTTTTCCGTTTAAGAGCCGCATGGCTTTTAACTGCTTTAAATTGGTTTGCAAGAGATCATAATTCTCATCTTGCTTATTAGATTCAACAACGGTAATTACGGTGTCATCATTTACAAACCTAACCGTATCGTCAATATGACCATCCGTATCGTCACCAACTATACCATCATCCACCCAAAGTATTTGATCAACACCATAATAATTAGAAAGATATTTTTCAATCTCTGACTGATTTAAATGAGGGTTTCTATTTTCATTCAGCAAACAAGCTTTTGAAGTCATTAAAGCTCCTTTACCATTAAATTCTACAGAACCTCCTTCCATGACAATACCAGGATGAAATACGGGTAAATTAAAATGTTTTCCAATTAATGTTGGGATTACATCATCTAAATCATATGGAGGATATTTGTTTCCCCAGGCATTGTAATTCCAATCTACAATTACTTTTCTATCAGCCGCTGCTTCATTGATAAGAAAGGCAGGACCATGGTCCCTGCACCAAGCATCATTAGTAGGATGCTTAAAAAAACTGACTTTACTTAAATCAACACCTGCCTGATTCAAATGCCCAATAGCAAAAGCTTGCATAGCATCATCCACAACATTAATCCGTACTTCCTCACCTAAGGACAAATATTTGATAAACAAAGCATAATTGGGGTAAATGCTATCAATCTTACCTGGCCAACTAGCTTCTTTATGAGGCCAACTTAACCAAGTTGCTATATGCGGCGCAAACTCTGCAGGGAATTTGTATCCCAAAGATGCAGGAACTATACCGCTAGTATCTTTCAATGACATGTATTTCTTTTAGTCTTCGTCAATAAAACGTTTGGTAATTGGTTGATAGGAATCAATTCTCCTATCACGTAAAAAAGGCCAATGAGTCCTATACCTATCTGTTTCTTTGGTATCAATGGTCACAACAGCAACTTCTTCTTGATCGTGTGAAGCTTTATAGATTAAGGAACCAAAGGGATTACTTACAAAAGAGCCACCCCAGAATTGCATGGCTCCATCTTGTTCCAATCCAACCCTATTCACACTTACAACGTGAACCCCATTGGCAACTGCATGACTTCTCTGAATAGTTTGCCAAGCATTGTATTGTTCTGTATTGGTAGCTTCATCTTGAGAAGTTGCCCAACCAATGGCTGTTGGATAGAATAAAACTTCTGCACCCATTAATGCGGTAATTCTTGATGCTTCTGGATACCACTGATCCCAACAAATTAAAACACCCAATTTGGCATATTTGGTCTGAAAAACTTTATAGCCCAAATCGCCTGGCGTAAAATAGAATTTCTCATAATAGGCGGGATCATCTGGTATATGCATTTTGCGATATTTACCCAAATAAGCCCCATCAGCATCTAAAACTGCAGTTGTATTATGGTACAAACCTTCCGCCCTTTTTTCAAACAAGGAAGCAATGATAACCACTTTTAATTCCGCCGCTAATTGACTTAAGGTTTCAGTAGATGGTCCTGGAATAGCTTCTGCCAACAAGAAATTTTCATAGACTTCAACATCACAGAAATACAAAGAAGTAAATAACTCCTGCAAACAAACAATTTGTGCTCCTTCTGCAGCAGCTTCCTTGATTTTAAGAATGGTTTTGGCCATATTAGCGTCCTTAGTAGCAGAGCAGGTCATTTGAACCAATCCAATTGCAATTTTTGACATATGATTCTATTATTATAAAAATTAAGTAGCTAGCTGAATAATATTGTCTAGGCTTTTAAGGCCAATCATTTTTTCTGAAATATAACCTTCTGCATATTGCACCCCAATACGTTTACCCAACATCAAAGCCCTAGCTTTCACTGATTCAATAAATTGAGGGGAGGATATATAGGTTTGAGGTTCTTGTAAATCTGGGTTGTAAAACTGAGTGGTATAGGCCAAAACAGACTCAATTTTTTTATCCATATGTTTTGAAATATCTATCACAAAACTGGGTTGGATAAATCGGTCTTGAATATAATGGAACACATAAGAAGGACGCCAAGCTTCTTGAACAACTCCATCTATTTGGGTTTCAATTTTACGTAAGCCTGAAAGGAAAGCTGCGTCTGAAATCAGTTTGGCGCTTCTGCCATGATCAGGATGTCTGTCTTCAGGTGCATTGGCTAAAATAATGTCAGGTTGATATTTACGAATGGCAGCTATCAATAATCTTTGATGTGCTTCATCATTTTGGAAAAACCCATCGGCCATGCCTAAATTTTCTCTCACTTCAATCCCTAAAATAGTAGCTGCGTTTCTAGCTTCTACTTTTCTAGTTTCAATAGTTCCCCTAGTACCCAATTCCCCTTTTGTAAGGTCTAAAATACCCACTTTTTTGCCTTCTTCTATGGCAGCTAGCAAGGTTCCCGCACAACCTAATTCAACATCATCCGGATGCACGCCAATAGCCAATATATGCAATTTCATGTTCTACATTTAGATTGTAAAGTTACTGGGGAGAACCCAATAAAAATCCCGTCCAAATTTCTCGGGACGGGATTTTTGATATTTTCAAGAAGATTAGTCTTTCTTGGCGTAACGCTTTTTGAATTTGTCAATACGTCCAGCAGTGTCTACCAACATAGATTTACCAGTGTAGAAAGGGTGTGAAGTGTTAGAAATTTCCAATTTGATTACTGGATATTCATTACCGTCTTCCCATTGAATGGTTTCTTTTGAATTGGCGGTTGACTTGCTCAAAAACGCTTCTCCGTTACTCATGTCTTTAAACACTACAAAACGGTAATTTTCTGGATGGATACCTTGCTTCATTTTATTTGATTTAGGTAGTACGGATTTTGCCGTACTGTTATTTTTTTAGGAATGCAAAACTAACCAGTTTTTGGGGGAATTCCAAATGAAAAAGCAGATTAGAAGGCTAAAATGCACCAAAAAAGCCTTTTTTTAGCTCTTCATATTAATATATTGTAAGGGAATTCCAAGGTTAGAGGTTCTACAAAGGGCTATCACATCTTGTAAATCATCAATTTTCTTAGCGGTAACCCTTATAATATCATCCATAATGGCTGCCTGTACTTTTAGACCACTATCCTTAATCAATTTCACAATTTTCTTGGCATCATCCTGTTTAAGTCCATTCCTTACAGGAACGTCCTTTTTGATGGTTTTACCACTTGGGTAAGCGTCTTTTTCAAAATCAAAAGCTGAAGCTTCAATTCCCTGCTTCATTGACCTACTAATGACCACATCAATGACTTGTTTCATTTTCATATCAGACTCCACTTCTAGTTTGAGAATGAAATCTTTTTTATTCAATTCTATTTCCACCGGTGAATTCTTAAAATCAAAACGCGTACTTATTTCTTTTTTAACGGTATTGATAGCGTTGTCCAGAGTTTGCAAGTCTACCTTGCTAGAAATGTCAAATGAAGGCATTGTATTATTTTTTGCAAAGATAATTAGTAATATGGGTATTTATAAAAAGACCAAGACTACTTACTTAGTCAATTTTTTTGCGTTAAAAGTTAATAGCAAACCAACTATCAAAAGGAGAAGAGAAATTAATTGTGCTTGTGTGGGTTGAAAGGGCAGGGATTCGTATTTGGTATTCACTCTAATGCTTTCAATTAAAAAACGCTCCATCCCATTAAACATTAAATAGATCCCAAATAACTGACCTGGGATTTTGATTTTTTTACGAATGGACCACAGTACAACAAAAATTAATGAGCAAAGAATCACTTCATATAGTGCTGTTGGATATACTGCTGACACCAACTGATTACAATAGGGGCCAACACAACCTGGAATAGGCACACCTTCTCCTATAACATTATGTGGATATTGGTAAGCCCATAAC
>NCHJ01000157.1 GCA_002256765.1 Bacteroidetes bacterium 24-39-8 | reverse complement strand
AAAAATTGTCTTTGATGATTTTCTTTGCGGTAACTGAATTTCCCCAACTAGCTAACTCATGGAGAATAGGAATTAGACTCAAACCCGTTGAACTAAGACCATATTCAACTCTTGGATTATTATCTTTGTACTCCATACGTTTCACCAAACCAAAAGCTTCCAATTCTTTTAGCTCATTAGCCAATACTTTGTTAGATATGGCTGGTATAATTTGATTGAGCTTACCAAATCTAATGGTTCTATCACCAATACAATTCAGTATAATAGGCTTCCATTTACCACCAATAATACTCATTGCTCTAGTTACAGGACAATTTAATGGATTAGAAATAAATCTTGAAGGAGAAATAGTAGTTACCATTTGGTTACTTGTTTTGTTGAAACTGGTAACTAAAATACACTTAAGAAGCTAGTTTTGTAAAAAAAATACATGCATAAGCTGATTTTCATTTTTACAACATTTTTAATTAATGTATGTTGTTACGCAAATACCGAACGTACTACAAATTTGGGAGATAGTATTTCAATTTATTTGAATCCTAATACGGGAAATGATCAAAATATTGGTTCAAAAGAATTTCCGTTGAAAACTTTACCAGAAGCTGCCAAGCGCATAAATAAAATGATTGGTAGCGGTGAAATTCAAGTTATTTTGTCAGAAGGCACATATGGATTAAATGAAACAGCAACTTTTAATCCTACTAATTGGAAATTTGAACATGAAAAGAGACTGATTATTCGATCAGAAATTACGCCTAATCATCCAGATTGGAACCCAAGCAAAATGTCTATTATAATTTCTACAATGCCATTTAAAGTGGAATTAGATAAAGCTAAGAATATAACAGGTGGTTCTAACTATGGTATAGAAATTAATACAAGTTTTGTGACCATTCAAGGACTAAGAATTCTTGGCGAGCCTGTACATGAAAAGCCAAAAGAAGGTGTTCTTGTCAGAAACTACCCAATAGTTTGGGAAGGAAAAAATTTAACAGATTTGAAAATTACACAGTGCTTATTTCTCGGCAATAGATTTGCTCTTCCAAATCATTTAGGAATTCTTGCAAATGGAAGTAAATTAGAAGTTGATCATTGTGTTTTTTACGGTGTAAAAGATGCTGTTGTTATGTGGAATAGCATTTCTAGTAATTCTTCATTTCATCACAATTTGGTATTAAACATTTATGGAGCTGCAGTTTGGACATGGTCTACATCATCAGATTTTAATTTTTATAATAATGTCATTTATAATGCAAATTTTTTTTGGGTTTTAGACAAAGAAGAAAAATATGCTTATAAAATTTCAAATTCAATGTTGATAGGATTCAATCAATTTGTAAACAAAGGCGGTGGACCTCAGGATTTTGGAATCCCTGCTAATAAATCAAAGTTGATTTATCAATCAGACTTCATAATAAAAAAAGAGGGAAAACTAGCTATAGAAGAAGATCAAACCAACCGATACTATCTTCAGTTAAAGCCTGGAACATTTGGAACTAAATATAATGCAGGTTTGTTTTATAAATAATACTTATGTATAAATATACTCAATATATATCCTTGGCTTTGTTGATGGTTCTAATATTTTTAGGTCAACCAAAAGCACAACAACCATTAAGAAGATTTTTACAACCTGCTTCCGTGGTAAACCAAATTCCTTATGGAGCAAATCCAAAAGCGGGACACTATGCTCAGTCAGGTGATGCGCGCATTTACTATGAAGTTTATGGAAAGGGCCAACCCTTTGTCTTGTTGCACGGAGGTCTTTTTGGTTCTAGTATAGAAATGGCAAGTTTTATAGATAGTCTTTCAAAGAACTATCAAGTAATTGTAATTTCTACTAGGGGTCATGGAAAATCAGAATTGGGAAACACAGCGCTAACACTTCCACAACGTGCCACAGATGTATTCAATGTGGTAAAGGGTATTACCAATGAAAAATTGACTCTATTGGGTTTTAGTGATGGTGGATATACAGCTTATCAATTTGCTGCCCTTTTTCCAGATAAGGTCAAGAAGATGATTGTGATTGGTGCGGGAGAACTCTATCCAGGTGTTAGATCCTTTGGTTTTACCTCAAAACAGGCTTTTGAACTTGACAAGGTTTATTGGAACCAACAATTATCATTGATGCCTCAACCTGAAAGAATAGAGGAACTATTTCAACAGATTGCTAATTGTTACAACAAACTAACCGTTGGAAAGGAACTATTAGGCGCAATTAAATGCCCAGTGCTAGTAATGGCTGGAGACAGAGACGATGGCAACCCGGTTCAAAGGGTATTGAATGCTGCAGTGTTAATTCCCAATCACCAATTATCTATTATTCCCAATGCTGGCCATCCCGCTTTTCTAGATAATTTTGCTGCCGTCTGGACAGCCATGCTTCCATTTATTAAAGATTAACCATGCAAATAAAATCTTTCATAACTAGTTTCCTTATTGCTTCTTCGTTTTTTGCTAATGCTCAAAAAATTAATTGGGAGAAAAAGGAATTTGAATTGGTGAATACCAAAGCAAGCATAGTCACCCTGGGAAACTATACCAATGTGCTGAAAGTTGAAAGAGATTTGGTTGCGTTTCCCTTTGATGAAAAAAATTTGGATGCCACAGTAGACGGGCCAAGTTTTGTAAAGCTGAGCAATCTAAATATAGAAAACGGCAGCATTGAAGTAAAAGTCTTGAGTAAGATTATGGAAAATAATCCTTTCCCTGCAGCTAGAGGCTTTATAGGTTTGGCTTATAGAATTGATCAAGACAACAAACATTTTGACGCCATATATTTAAGACCCAGTAATGGCAGGGCCGATGACCAACTTAGACGCAATCACTCAGTGCAATATTTTGCTTATCCCAATTATGGATTTAATAAACTTAGAAAAGAAGCCAACGGTTTGTATGAGACCTATGCCAATATTGGATTGGAAGAATGGATTACCATGCGCATAGTATTTCAAGAAAAGAAAGCTCGCTTATATCTTAATCAACAAGAACAACCTGCTTTCCTTGTCAATGAAATGTTGGGTAATTCAAAAAACGGCAGCATTGGTCTATGGGTAGAAATTGGAACTATTGGTTTTTTTAAAGACTTGAAGATTCAATAATTAGTTTGTTTACTTAACTGTAATTAGGGATAAAATTCTGTTTTGGAATTTAAGAATTCCTGTATCAATTTTCCATCTAACATCAATTGTCTCACTTGCGCCTACTGTTGCAGTAGCGGTTAATAGAATATCTGCAGAATTTAATGTGCTAAGTCTGGTTCTGGTTGAAAAAGGAATTAAAACGCCATTTTGAAAAATACTAAAACTTGCAGTGGTACTTGGCGGTGGCGCACTAGGTGAAAAGCTATTGCCATTGATCACTGTGGGTGCTTCAAAACCTGTTATGGCACCAACATTGGTTCCAATATCTCCGGTAATAGTGGTAGTTCCTATATTGGTTAAGGCACCAGTATTGGTAAAAGCAGCATAACTATTGACCATACCATAATTAGTGGCAGAAGTACATCCAGTTGGTAAAGACAAGGTAGTTGCATCAAATCCAATTGCACCAGCCGTTGAATACAATCTTCCAATAATAGTGCTTCCACTTGCTGTTGTAATAGCCCCATTATTTGCAAGCATGGTACCCTTCATACTGGTAGATGCTCCTAGAGCAATAGCACCTTCCGCTATCCAGTAAACATTACAAGCCAAAGCACCATTAATCAATACAATATTGGTGGATGCTCCTGTTCCAAATGCTCCTCCAATTTTAAAAACAAATTCTGCGTTGGGTATATTTTGGGCGTCAAGTGTAATGGTTCCTCCTGCTGTTGATGCAGCATTGGTAAAATAAACTCCAGGGGTAAGAATTTCTCCCCCTGCAAAAGTCACAGCATGTGCAGTGGTGTTGGCTTTGGCCATCAAACTAGTATAGACAGAATTCAAATCTGTTACACTGGTAGTCAAGCTGGCAAAAATCATAGAATACTGACTATTAAATGATACCTGATATTTACCTGCACCCGGTGTTAAAGTCATATCGCCTGCTGTTACATCGGTAGTTGAACTAGTACTGATTTCAGTTCCTGCTGTAACGGAAAATTGTGTTGGTGCATTATTTTGCATGACAAATTCTGTGGTTGCTAATTGTGTGGTACTGGTACCAATTGATGCAGTAACTGCAGTGGGTGTTCCTGTAAATGCAGGTGAGATTGCAAATACTGTATTGCCTGTTCCTGTTTTGTCTGATAAAGAATTTAATAATTGAGCAGAACTAATACTGGAAGTGGCAGTTCCATAAAGGGTTCCACTGGTTGGAAGCGTTATAGCAGTGCTTCCTGTATTGGTAATTGTCATTGGGTTGGAACCTACAATGCTGAGGGTAGATAAGACATTGTTGGCAACTCCTAAACCACCATTGACAGGAGATAAAATGGTAAGTGGGTCAAACCCGCCGGCAGGGCCTGTGGCACCTGTTAAACCTTGTGATCCGGTTAAACCTTGAGATCCAGTAAGACCTGTTGAACCTGTAATACCAATATTACCTTGGAGTCCGGTTGAACCTGTTAGACCTTGTGATCCGGTTAAACCTGTTGGGCCAGTATTACCAATATTACCTTGGAGTCCTGTTGGTCCAATTGAACCAGTATTTCCAATATTCCCTTGGAGACCTGTTGCTCCTGTTGAACCAGTAAATCCTATTAAACCTTGCGCTCCAGTTAAACCTGTATTACCCATATTTCCTTGCGGTCCTATAGCGCCTGCTGCACCGTCAATGCCATTGATCCCATTGCTTCCAGCAAGTCCTTGTATACCTTGATTTCCAGTTAAGCCTTGTAATCCTTGTAACCCTGTTGCTCCTGTTAATCCTATTAATCCTTGTGAACCCGTGGTGCCTATGGCCCCATCAATTCCATTTATTCCGTTTGCACCAGTCAGACCAGTGGCACCTTGAATACCTTGAACTCCAATTAACCCTTGTAAACCTTGAGCGCCAGTTAAACCAGTTAATCCTTGCAAACCAGTGGCTCCATTTGTACCTGTTAATCCTTGTAAACCAGCTGAGCCAGTTAAACCTATTAAACCTTGTGATCCGGTAGCACCTATGGCCCCGTCAACTCCATTCATTCCATTTGTACCATTTGTACCATTTGTACCAGCTAATCCTTGTAAACCAGTTGCGCCTATTGAACCGGTAAATCCTATTAAACCTTGTAATCCTATAGCGCCGTTTGCTCCATCTATGCCATTCATTCCGTTTGCACCAGGCAAGCCAGTGGCTCCTTGATTACCTTGTATTCCAATTAACCCTTGCAACCCTTGTGCTCCAATTGCTCCAGTTAAACCGGATTGCCCTTGTAAACCTAGGGCACCGGTTAATCCCTGTAAACCTGTGGGTCCTGTAAAACCAGTTATTCCTTGCAATCCAGTTAATCCTATTAACCCTTGTAATCCTGTGGCTCCTGTTGAGCCTGTAATTCCTTGCAAACCTGTTGCACCTGTTAATCCTATACTACCCTGAGTACCAATTGCACCTGTTAGACCTTCTGCACCAGTTGCTCCAGTCAGTCCATACAAACCTGGTGGTCCCACTGCACCAATTAATCCCTGTGGACCTTCCATTCCTTGTGCACCAGCAGGACCAGTTAATCCATCTGTGCCAGTTGCACCTGTTAATCCAGTAGGCCCTTGAATTCCAGAAGCACCAATATTACCTTGTAATCCTTGCGGACCGGCAGGACCTGTTAATCCTATAGGCCCTTGTAAGCCACCGGAATTCAAAGCAAATAGCGCATAGGGAACACTTAGTAATTCACTCACACCAACTATGGAATAATCAACCCCACAAAAAGGGTCTGTTTCTGTTTTAATAAAAAATGGACCATTGCCCCAACTGATATTTGCAAAAACACCTATTGCAATAACACCTGTTCCAATCTCAAGCGTTACAAGTCCATTACTATTGGTAATGGGTTTATGCGTTTCTTGATAAACAATTGTTCCGTTTGAATTGCCCTGAATAATGCTGATACGCATTGTTACAGGTTGCATCATGATCAAGCCATTATTGCTTTTGCGGATTACCGCTTGAAAAGTCATTTTTTGTGGCGCCTGGGCGATGCTTTCTAACATCATTAAGATGAAAGGAATTAATAAGAGTAACTTTTTCACATTTCCTAGTTTTTAATGATTTTAAACTTGAGAGTTTTTTTATTAGCATATCGCACCATTAACACATAGGTTGCTTGTGCATAGTTCATTACGTTAATAGAGGTTCTATTATCTGAAGACTGCTTGCTTAATAGTAGCTTTCCATCAATGGTATATAGCTGATAAAGCATCCCAAGATTTTTAACACTTTTCACTTCAATATTTAGTGTAGTAGAAACAGGGTTTGGCCAAATGGAAATATCAGTGGTCTCATCAACCGAAATGATATAGGGATCATACACTTGTTGCACACCTAAATAAAGCGATATGAATGAACCAGGAATACTGGTATAATCAATCTGACCAATGGTATAACTGATGGAGCCTGAACTAGACAAAATATTGCCACCTGCCGAAACCACTGCTACTTGCGTATAACCAGTGAATTGGATTGATCCCAAAATTAGAGACAGAACAAGTTTAAGAATACTTTTTTTGATAATACAATTTGAAATTCAAAGGTAGATTCTAATACCCTTGCTGCTATTACATGGTTAAGGCTAATTCATGCATAGTTATTGTTAATACATTTAACATCAATAAATGTTAAACCAAGAGATACAAAATGGTTAAGTGACAATTATTACATTCTACAACAGAAAACCTAATCAACTTTATATCATGAAAATAATTATTCATCAATAAATTTTTTTTATGAAAAGGTTATCATTAAATCTAAGTCTTTATGCTATTTTAATTGCCATTAGTATACTGGGTGT
>NCHJ01000156.1 GCA_002256765.1 Bacteroidetes bacterium 24-39-8 | reverse complement strand
ATCAAAAAATAGTCAGCATTTCAGCAGTTTGTTGAGCTATGGTAGTTTTCAAACCTTTAGAGGAAATTTAGCCATTAATGGCGCTGTTGGTAAATTTAGCTATCGCGCAGCTTATGATTTTACCAATTCAAAAGGATTTTCTACAGCACATGATAGCACGGGGAATAAGAATTTTGACAAGGATAATTTTAAACAAAACAATTTTCAAATATCACTTGGGTATCAGTTTAATCAACAATGGTCACTGAATACCTCACACCAATTTCTAAAATACACTGGCGGTACTGATGCAGGTGCTTTTCAGGACGATGCTGACAATGTATTTGAGAACAAGAATAATGTTCAGCACTTTAACCTAAACTATGCTGGTAAGTCTTTGCAATGGCACTTGTCTCAAACCTTTTTAAAAGCGGGTAGAATTTATACAGACGATAGTGCTTCTGTTGGTGGATTTGCCAAATATTCCCGCGGAGAATACAATGGCAATACGGCTATTACAGAAACCTATGGAAATATTAGCTTGAGTAAAAAATTAACACTAGTCTCTGGTTTGCAATACATGCACCAACAAACTAGTCAGAACTATTTAAGTATTAGTTCTTTTGGGCCATTTGAAACTGCCTTGGGCGATTCTGCTAAAGCCAATAACCTGTCTTGGTATAATTCCATACTCTTAAAAGGATTGGGTGCATTTGATCTAGAAGCTGGTTTTAGAATTAACCAGCATAATATCTATGGTAATAACAGCACTTATACCATTAATCCTTCTTTTAAGATTAACCCATCTTTCAAATTATTTGTCAATATTTCTTCTGCTTATAAAATTCCATCATTGTATCAATTGTATAGTGAGTATGGCAACAAAGGATTGAGTCCTGAAAAAAGCACCAACTATGAATTGGGTGTTTCTTTTCTTGACAAACAATCAAAAGCAAGCATTAGAATAGCAGGATTTAAAAGAGATATTCAAGACCTGATTGTATTTTATACCAACCCTACCAATTTTGAGAGCCAATATATTAATCGAGACCAACAACACGATTATGGTTTTGAATTGGAAACACATTTTAAATTTAACAGCAAAACAGATTGGGTATTTAATGCCACTTATGTGGATGGTGAAGGAGATAACAAAGGCGTTAAAACCAAGAACCTGTATCGCAGACCCAATTTTGTATTAAACACAGTTCTTACTTGGCAGCCAACTGAAAAACTAACTGTCATGCCATCGCTCCGCTATATTGGCACTAGGCTAAAAGGTACTTATGACGCGGGTCCTGCAGAAATGCCTGCTTATACTACCCTTGATCTTTACTTGGGATACAGCTTAACAAAACGCACCAAGTGTTTTTTAGACATGCGCAATTTGACCAATCAGGAATACTTTGACGTAGTGGGTTATAATAGCAAACGCTTTAACCTGATGGCGGGTTTGACTATTGGATTATAAAAGTTATTTTTCTAAATAAAAATGCGGACAGTTGGCGGTCCGCATTTTTTTATGTTACTATTTTAAACAGAAACTATCCCTAGCTTCTATTGATCTTTTGGAACAGGAGGAGGGGCGTCTGGCAACATGGCTTTCCAAACTTCTTTGCCCTTTCTTTTGTTGAATTCTTCTCTAATCTCTTTTCTGAGTTGTTCATTTTCAAATAAATCAACCATGGTAGTGCCCAGTGATTTTGATGCAAAGAGCATGCCCTTATGGCCAATACTCATACCACCGCAAGCAACCACCACCCAAGAATGCCAAGGTGCTTCATTGGGAGCTGTAGTAGCCAATAGCGTAATTTCTGGAACTAGGTAACTAACGTCTCCAACATCAGTGCTTCCACCAGGAGGGGTTTCTTTTGTTTGCTCCATGGGTTTGATGCCACCACTAATTCCTTTGGCTTCCATACCGTATTCCTTCATAATGGTGTTGGCAAAATCCAATTCTTCTTTGGTATAATTAATGGGGCCTACTAAGTTCATATTGTTCTGTAAGGTTTTGGCGCCTGTTTCATTGAGCAATAATTCATAAAGACCGCTATTTAGTTTTACTTCATATTGTACACCAGCCATGAGTGCCGCACCCTTAGCAATATCCATCATTCTTTCTGATACTTCAGCCACGCCACTTCTTTTGCTATCTCTGATCCACAACCAAACTGCTGCTTCATCAGGAATCACATTGGGAACCTTGCCAGCCTTGGTATATACATAGTGCATGCGCACACTGGGTTTTACGTGTTCGCGCAGACTATTCATGCCATGCGTAAATAATTCAGCCGCATCCAATGCACTTCTACCATTCCATGGATCAGCTGCCGCGTGTGCAGACTTGCCTTTAAAACTGATACTATAATCTGTTACGGCTTGAGAGCTTTGCATATTGGCTTTGTTTTCAAAATCAGGATGCCAGTCAAGACAAACGTCTAAGTCATTGAATAAACCATCCCTTGCCATATACACTTTACCCGCTAAGTCTTCTTCTGCGGGAGTTCCATAAAAACGAATGGTGCCTTTTAATTTGCCTGCGGCCATGAGTTCTTTAATGGCCAATGCTGCGCCTAAACTACCTGCTCCAAACATATTGTGTCCACAACCATGTCCGGGATCACCCTCTTTCAAAGCTGCTTTGGTGGGCTGTGCTTTTTGCGATAGACCAGGCAGGGCATCAAATTCACCAAGGATGCCAATAATGGGTTTGCCGCTTCCATATTCTGCAATAAAAGCTGTGGGAATTTTGGCTACGCCGCGCGTTACTTTAAAACCCTGCGCTTCTGCATAGTCTGCTAATACCTTGGCAGATTTGTTTTCACGCATGGCAATTTCAGCAAAACTCCAAACCTGGTTACTCAAGTTGATCAACTCTTGTTGGTGTTTTTCAACAGAATTGAGAACGGATTTTTTATTAGCAGAAATGCTGGGTGCTTGTGCAAAACTGTTTACACCAATAGCAACCATGAATAAGAGTAAGCATGTACGCATAAAACTAGTTTGAGTCATTAAATAGATAAACAATATACGCAAAGGATTTAAAATGTTTTGGCTCAAAAAGGATTCCTTAACCGTTTGCAAACATTTACAGTTGTATACAAACGTTTAAATACCGAATAAGTCATGATTGCCTTTTCATATTTGTTCTGTCATCACCGGGAAACCGGTATTCAAAACAATAAAATGAAAGGCGATGTACGCAATGAAAAACAAAGTGCAATTGATCGGTAATCTTGGTCAAGCACCAGAAGTAAAAACAACAGAGACAGGAAAGAAGCTGGCCCAGTTTTCTGTGGCAACCAATGAGAGTTACCAGAATGCGCAGGGAGAAAAAGTAACAGAAACCCAATGGCACCAGTAGAGAAGTACCTAGTCAAGGGTAAGGAAGTAGCCATTGAAGGAAAGCTTGTCAACCGCAATTACACAGACAAACAGGGTGTTAAACACTATGTTACAGAAGTGGTAGCTTCTGACCTCCTGATGTTGGGGCCCAATAAAACCGCGCAAGCGGAATAAGTTGCAATTGGATTGGTCTAGAGGGGGTTACCTCTTCAAGACCAATCCTTTTTATTAAAAAGATCCTAGGCTGAGAATATGTTAACTAAAACAGGTTACTAAAAGACAGCAGTAGCAACTGGTTTAGGGTAATGACATCTAACTCCTTATCAAGCACCACTAAAAGTTCAGGGGCATCTTTTCCTTCAACTACTGCCACCATTTTTTCTTTGAGATAAATTTCTCTAATGGATTCCGGGGATCCTCTTAAGCCACTATAAGCAATTTTAAAGGTTTGACCTTTGAAGATTCCTTCTAATTCAAAATCATAGTGCTGCACATTTTCCCTAACTGTTTTTTCTAAAGTAACAATACTACTATCAGCAGCAATATATAATTGGTTGAGGTATGTTTTTTTCTTCCCGTCTAAAAAATTGGCTTTGATTTTAAACTGCGCTATAGTATCATTGTCTTGTAAGAATACATGTGAAATGCCGCTCAAAAAATTAAAGGGTAGTCCTGTTTTTTTATTAAAGGGAGTGCCTTTTCCATAGGGGTCTCGCTCCACATTTACCACACACTGTAATAAGTAGTTTTTATCGGCTAAAATGTCCCTGCTTTCTTCTCTTAGAAAAAGGGGCTCCCAAATATTGTCTGCATTAATTTGGGCAATCAAGCTTTTGGGAATTGCTGTAGTTTTTTTACCTCTTAGAACTATGTTTTCATACAAAGGTTCTTGGTAACGCAAATATTGAACTGCTCCCTTCCACAAATACTGGATAATCCCTTTTTGATTGCTGAAATTAAGCCGGGGTTGGTGTTGTATAAAGGGTTGAATAAAGTTATCGTTGACAATGGCCGGTATAGAATTCATTTGTAGAATTTCCGTTTCATTGTTTTTGTCTAATAATACAGACAATCCTGCTTCTAATAATTTTCCAAAGCTTTTAGGAGTAATCAAATATTCAGGATGGTTAAAACCTAGTATAACAGGTTGTTTGTTTTTTGACAGTACCATACAAACTTGTTTGTCAATCAACAATTCACCCGTTGCAGCTTTTAATTTGGCAATCATTTGAATCAGCGCAAGATTCTGTTTTTGTAATAATTGCTGAATGAACAAACTGTCTAGCTCTGGAAATTGTCTGATGCTATTTAAAGGAAGTTCTGCAATTTCTAAACTAAACTCAGTTTTGGCATTTTGACTAGCATTGCTATTTAACAATTGTTGCTTTTCTGCCGCTTTGATTTTTTCATTGGTAGCATAATTGCCAATGGCCAAATTTACGTGCTCACTCAAAGAGTTATCCTGGTATAGTCGTTTATTGACCTTAAAATCTGGAGATGCTGTTATAGGAATTTGTAAAAATTTCCTACTCAAGGAATCTAGGGTTTTGGTCAACTGTTGACTTATTTCAGGAAATTCCAAGTAATTCAAAGTTCTACCAGAATAATTAAAATAGTCTACTGATTTGAAAATGATACCGCTTTGTGCTTGACTGCTAATACCCGTAATCAATATCAGGAACAGGTGTAGTATTTTTTTCTTCATGAGAGATTTTTTGGATGGCAGTTATACATCATCAAATTTTATGCTAATTTGAAGATAGAAAGAAAAATTTTCTCCAAATGGCTAAAACACAACGTATTATTTCTTCAAAAGAGCCTGTTTACCTAGACGGACCCAAGCCAAGGATGAATGAATTGGGCTTTGCTTGGGAGATTTTTAAACAGTTTATCCATGGCTTTAGAACCATGCACTTTGTAGGACCCTGTATTACTGTATTTGGATCGGCTAGATTTGATGAAACACATCAATACTATATTGCTTCAATGGAATTTGGCAAAAGAATTGCTGCCATGGGCATGACCACTTTAACTGGGGGAGGGCCAGGTGTTATGGAAGCGGCCAATAGGGGAGCTTTTGAAAATGGGGGACAATCAGTAGGCTGTAATATTGAACTGCCTTTTGAACAGCACGCCAATCCCTATGTGCACCATTCCTTGACCCTGAACTACTTTTTTATAAGAAAAGTTATCCTGGTTAAATATTCCTATGCTTTTATTATTATGCCCGGGGGATTTGGCACTATGGATGAATTCTTTGAAACCCTGACCTTGGTACAAACCAAAACCATCAATGATTTTCCTATTGTATTATATGGGAAGGAATATTTTCAACCCTTGATGGATTATATTGAATTTATGGTCAAAGAAGGGACTATCTCACCGGAAGACTTGAAATTGGTACTATTAACGGATGATATGGATCAGGCCATGACCCATATTCAAACCTATGTTCAAAGCAATTATCAGGTTAAAAAAAGAAAAAGGCTTTGGTGGTTATTTGAGAAACGATGAAAAAGCTAACGGGTGTTTTTCAGCGAATAAGTAACTTTATAGCCTTTACTGGACCCTTACCAGAACCGTTTAATAACATCAAATGAAAGCAGCAGCAAAGAATATCTTCATCAAAACATTGAAATATTCCGGGATTGGTTTGGGATCTATTGTAGCCATTCTTTTTTTGGCACCCTATTTTTTCCCTGAATCCATTTCCAATACCATTAAAGATTTGGCCAAAAGAAGTGTGAAAGGAGAATTGGAATTTTCAAAAGCCCGCTTTTCATTTTTTAGCCATTTTCCTGCCCTTACCCTTAATCTTCATGATTTTGTACTAAAAGGGTCTGAGCCCTTTACCAAAGACACTTTAATTTCTGCCAAACAATTGTCATTGGGTGTAGATCTTAGATCTGTTTTTGGTTCAACAATAAAAATCAATCAAATTTTTATTAGTAAGGGTTTTATCAATATTGAAGTTAATGCAAAGGGCGAAGCCAATTACAATGTTTACGCACCCGATACAACCGCCACAAAAAATGCAAATGATACCAGTGCCGCTTCTTTGAAAATTGAGCGTATTGTAGTTGAGCAAACCCATTTTGTCTATGACGATTTATCCTTGCCCATGCACGTTGATGCAGGTGGATTTGACTATGAAGGCAAGGGCGATTTTAGCAAGTCTATATTTGACCTTACCTCAAAACTACAAGTAAGTGCTATTGATTTTAATTATGACAAACAGAATTATTTTGTATCCAAAACAGTATCGGCTCAACTAGTTACTAAAATCAATACCAATTCACTAGAATTCTTATTTGAAAAAAATGACTTGTTCATCAATAAATTGCCATTAGATTTTAAAGGCCGATTTGCTTTTTTGAAAAACGGCTATGATTTGGATTTTAAGGTGAATAGTAATGAAACTTCCCTTCATAATTTCATCACTGCTTTCCCTCCTGAATTTTTACAATGGATGGAGCACACAGATATCAAAGGTTCTGTAAATTTTAAAGCTGCTTTAAGTGGACAATATATTGCTGAAACAGGCACTATGCCAGGCTTTAGTATGAAGCTAGGTATTAGAGATGGGTATATTGCCAATAACAAAACACCCGAACCCCTCAAGAATTTGTTTCTAAATTTTGAAACTAGGATGCCTGGGTTTAATATGGATAGTCTTTATGTTAACGTAGATTCTATTTATGGAAATGTAGGAAAGGATTATCTGAGTGCCATTTGCTTGTTAAAAGGATTAAACAAGTCTGAAGTTCACGCCAAGTTAAATGGCGAAATGGATCTGGAAAAATGGCAATCAGCAGTTGGTTTGCCAGGCTTGGAATTCAAGGGTCATGTTTCTGTACATGGCAAAGCCGATGGATTCTTTATTAGGGAACAAAACCCTAAGAAAATCAGACCCGATACTATTATTACTTCCATTCCAGTATTTCAAATGAATGCCAGTTTAAAAGACGGCTATTTCAAATACACGGCATTACCCAAAGCGGTTGAAAAAGTTTCCTTTGATATGGTGGGCAATGCACCAACAGCAGATTACCACAAAGCAAGCCTTAGTATTAAGAACATGAATGCAGTGATGCTAAGCAATTACCTAAAAGGAAATATGCAAATTAGCGGGGCAGAAGATTTTCCCATGGAGGCTAATTTTCAAGGACTATTAAATCTTGCAGACATTAAATCTTTCTATCCTATAGACAGCCTGAACCTTAAAGGCAAACTAGTTGTGAATGTTAAGACAAAGGGTAATTATAATTCAGCCAAGAATTTATTTCCTGTTACTGATGCACAGTTTACCATGAATGATGGTTTCATTCAAACCAAATACTATCCGCATCCAATAGAGAAAATTAATGTAGACGCTAGTTTAATTTGTAAAGGTCCTTCTACCAAAGACGTTGATTTTTCTATTAAACCTATTGGTTTTCATTTTGAAGGTCAACCCTTTACAATGAGTGCTAATATGAAAAACTTCAACAATGTTCAATACCAGATCTTGTCTAAAGGAACGGTGGATATTGGTAAAGTTTATCAGGTATTTTCCAGAAAAGGGATTGACGTTACTGGATTAGTGATTGCTGATCTAAATCTAGCAGGATTGCAAAGCGATGCTACTGCGGGCTTATATGAAAGATTGCGAAATAGTGGGACCCTGCAAGTAAAAAATATTTCAGTTAGTACAGACTACTATCCGTATCCTTTCCATATTAGTAATGGTACCATGCGTTTTAAGCAAGATAAAATTTGGTTAGAGAATTTTAATGGCAATTACCAAGGATCCGATTTTAAGCTGGATGGTTATATGGCTAATATGATCAATTACGCCATAAAAGATGAGGCTTTACAAGGTCAGTTCAATTTGAATAGCAAACGTTTAATTGCAGATGACTTTATGGCTTTTGCGGGTGATACAACAAGTGCGTCAAGTACAGGTGTTGTGTTAGTTCCTGCCAATTTAGATTTGGTCTTTAAGGCTACAGTGAATACTGTTACCTATAATGGCATGGATTTAAAAAATGCCAAAGGAGAAATGAGTCTTAAAAAAGGATTGTTGACACTCAAACAAACTGGATTTACACTTATAGACGCTCCAGTTGTTCTTGACGCAAGTTATCAAGCCGTCAACCCCAATCGCGCAGCATTTACAGCACATTTTGTAGCCAAGGATTTCAGTATTTCTAAAGCATATAAAGAAATCAAACTCTTTCATGATATGGCTTCTGCTGCTGCTAGTGCCAGTGGAATAGTGTCATTGGATTATTCCTTAAAAGGCAAATTGAATGAGACCATGTATCCTATCTATTCTTCCTTAGAAGGTGGTGGCGTTCTTTCAGTTAAAGCGGTAAAGATGAAAGGTTTCAAACTCTTTAGTGCCGCAGGAAAAGCTGCTGGAAAAGACAGTTTAACAGGTAATGCTGACCTCTCAAAAGTAGATGTAAAAACCACTATTAAAAACAATATCATCACCCTAGAACAAACCAAGATTAGGGTATTCCCATTCCGATTAAGACTCAGTGGTCAAGTTAATTTTGATGGTCAGATGAATCTAAAATTCAGACTAGGACTTCCTCCTTTGGGCATTATTGGCATTCCAATGACGGTTACAGGAACTCAGGAAAATCCAAAAGTAAAAAGAGGAAAAGGAGATGATTCTACCAATTTAAAGGAAGAAGAAGACAAAGAGGATACCAACTAATTGATACATTTTTATTCTTTGGTTTCGTGTATTTTAAATGCATGGTACATTTTGGTTCTATCAAACATCTTTTCACTATTTGATATAAAAATAGTGGCTACACCATTTCCTATGAAATTAGTGATGGCTCTTGCTTCAGACATAAATCGGTCAACGCCTAGTAATAAAGCAAGCCCTTCTAATGGAATAACTTTTGATGCTGTTAAAGTTGATGCCAATATTACAAAACCACTACCTGTAACTCCAGCAGCACCTTTTGAGGTAATCATTAAGATTCCTACTATCACTAGCATTTGGTTGATACTTAAATCAATATGATATACTTGTGCCAAAAACAAAACAGCCATTGATAAATAAATGGAAGTGCCATCTAGATTAAAAGAATAGCCAGTTGGTACTACTAAGCCAACAACTGATTTATGACAACCCATATGTTCTAGCTTTTCCATTAAAGTAGGAAGTGCTGATTCAGATGATGAAGTCCCTAGTACAATAAGTAATTCGTTTTTAATATAAGCTAGAAATTTCCAAATGGAAATTTTATAATAACGTAGTAAGCTCCCTAAAATCAAAAAAATGAAAAGCCCCATAGTTACATAGACACAGATCATCAATTTAGCTAAAGGGAATAAAGTAGCTATGCCATATTTTCCAATGGTATAAGCCATTCCTCCAAAAGCGCCAATTGGTGCGGCTTTCATGACCCAATGCAACCCTTTAAAAACGTATTTTGAAGTAAAGTAAATAGGCTTAAGAATTTGCTCTTTATTAGAAAGCTTACTTATTATCATGCCTGCTATTATTGAAAACAAAAGCACTTGTATGGTAATATTGTCTTTTAAAAATTGTAACCATGAAATAGAGACATTTCCATTATACTTAGAAATATCTCCTTTGCTCACAACAGCTGTATCAACGCCTGAGCCAGGCTGAATAAAATGTGCTACAATAACACCAATCAATAACGCAAGAGTAGTTACAACTTCAAAATAGATGAGTGCCTTTCCTCCAACCATTCCAACCCGTTTCAAACTATCCATTCCACAAATGCCAGTAATGATGGTTACTAGTATGATTGGGTATATAAATACTTTAATAACTTCAATAAAATATTTTCCCAAAGGTTGCATTGCTACTCCTGCGCTAGGATAAAAGTGTCCCAAGAGAATACCTGCAGTGATGGCAAATAGAACCCAAAAAGTAAGGTTAGATAAAATCTTCTTGATCATTTTATTG
>NCHJ01000155.1 GCA_002256765.1 Bacteroidetes bacterium 24-39-8 | reverse complement strand
GAAACACATAGAGGCAGGTTCTCTTTTCACGCAGCAACGCTATTACCATATCTGAAGAAATTTCCTGAGATGGAACTAGCAGGTGATTTTTCACATTTCTGTACTGTTTCAGAAAGTCTACTGCAAGATCAAGAAGAAATAGTCCAACAGATTATAACGCATGTATCGCATATTCATGCAAGAATAGGTCATGAGCAAGGGCCACAGGTAAATGACCCAGCAGCGCCTGAATGGCAAAATCATTTTAATTGGTTTGCCTCTTGGTGGCAAGAAATTATTATTAAAAAAGAAGCACAGGGCTGGAACACATTTACCATTACTCCAGAACATGGTCCCTTCCCCTATATGCCACAAGCACCTTATACCAAACTTCCTTTGAGTATTCAATGGGATAATAATGTCTATATCAAAAACATACTTGAGAAAAACTGGTTTATCAACTAATATGGAACATCCTAAAAAATATTTTATACTTGGCTTACTCTCTATTTGTTTTTTGCAATTAAAGAACAAAGTGATGGCGCAAAGCGATGTCAAAAATCCATTTCAGAAAATCAAATCCATCCCTCCTGCACTTCAAACCCTTCCATTTTATGCTGTACAGCCAAGTGGATGGCTAAAAATGGAATTGCAAAAAAACTTGAACGGGTTTACTGGTCATTTAGATAGTCTGGTTCCTGACTTGATCTTGAACGATGCTATCTATGGCGCAAAAAGACTAAGCAAACAAGTAAAAAGTAAAAACCTTGGTGCCATTTCTGCCGAGGGCGATTGGCAGGTTCAATTTCTTTGGTGGAATAGTGAAACACAGTGTAATTGGTTAGACGGTTATATTAGAACAGCCATTTTATTGAACAATAAAAAACATATTGCAAAAGCAGGAAAAATAGTTGACGCATTATTAGCAACCCAAGACAAAGACGGATATTTGGGCATATACGACCCTGAATTGAGGTACAAATTTGACAATGAAAACGGGGAATTATGGGCAAAAACCACATTGCTCAGAGCAATACTTGGGTGGTATGAATACAAAAAAGACCCACAAGTATTAATAGCTATTGAAAGAGCAGTGGACAATGTGATGAAGGCCTATCCTATTGATCAATCAAGTCCATTTCATACCATCAACCCCAATGCAGGAGGTTTAACACATGGCTTAGCATTTACAGACGTATTAGAACAGTTGGCCAAAATCACTAGAAAAAATCAATACATAGATTATTGTCTGTTTTTATACAAAGACTTTTCAAAACAAGTGATTAATGAAGACGCGCAATATGCTAAATTAATAGATCCCAGCATTTCATTAATGGGGCATGGTGTTCACACATACGAACACTTCCGTTCCGTTTTAGCGGCCTACTATGCTTCAGGTAATCCGGAAATGAAAAATGCTTTAACCAATTTTTTGAGAAAAATTGAAAATGTTACTACAGCATCTGGTGGGCCTGTTAGTGATGAATTTATTGGTGGCAGAAAAGGCAATGGTTTATTGGGTTATGAATTTTGTTCCTTACACGAATTAATGATTGGTTGGATTGACTTATTGGAAAAATCTGCAGACAACCAATATGCAGAAAAAGCAGAACATATTTTCTTCAATGCTGCCCTTGGCAATACACACCCTACAGAAAGTGCCATCTGTTATTTAAAACAAGACAATAGTTTTCAATTAACAGGTGGTAACAATGGTGATACTACCGATAAGCACCAAACCAGGTATAGGTACTCACCAGTTCACAAAGAAGCTGCCGTTTGCTGCATCCCCAATGCGGGTAGAATTGTACCTTATTTTATTCAAAACATGTGGATGAAAGATGGTCAAGGTCTTGTGGCCGCTTTACTTGGGCCATCAATACTAAATACTTCCCTATCAAATACACCTGTCTCAATTACAGAAACTACAGAATACCCATTTGAGAATATTTTTGCCTTTCAAATTGCAGCCAAATCCCCCATCCGTTTTACACTTAAAATTAGAAAACCACAATGGGCCATTGCAGTCAAATCTTCCTTACCCTTTAAAGAAGTAAATGGCTTTTTGGTATTTGATCAAGTTTGGAATCAATCCTCCAAACTAGTGATAGATTTTACATCAGAAATAAGCAAAAAATTCACCGTAGATAAGGAAGTGTATTTTCAAAATGGTCCCTTGGTACTCTGTCATGAAATTATTGCCAGCCAGCAGATTACAAAATCCTATACTATTGCCGGTTTACATGAATCAACCTACCAAGCCATTCAACCCATTTCTTATCAATATTCAAATGGACAATATACCCCAAAGCCTAATAATTGCTGTTCCGTTTGGATGACCAATCCTATTTCCGGAAAGCAAGAATTATTGGTTTTGAAACCTTTGGCAAGAACTATTCTTAGACAGGTAAGTTTTAAAACTATTCCATGAAAAAAATTGGGATTTTTCTAGTATTGGTCATGGTTGCTTTCCTGTATTCTTTTAAAGATGAAAAACAGGTAGATTATACTCAGTTTGTTTCGCCGTTTATTGGCACAGAAGGAACTGGGCATACCTTTCCCGGACCCTGTTTGCCATTTGGAATGGTACAACCTGGACCAGACAATATCAATCAAGGCTGGGACTATACCAGCGGCTATCAATATAAAGACAGCATGATAGCCGGGTTCTCACAAACCAGGGCTAATGGAACGGGTATCAGTGAATTTGGTGATGTCTTGCTTCAGCCATTTACGGTTGATAAAAAAGAAAACTTTGGAGAATCCTATTATAAAGAAACAGAGAAAGCTTCTCCTGGCTTTTACTCAGTAACCCTCAAGAACAAAGTACAAGTAGCTTTGACATGTACTGAAAGGGTAGCTTATCATCAATATACTTATCCAACAAAAGCGGGATACCTTTTGGTAGATCTACAACATGGGCTCCGTTTTCTAACGGATTCATTGGTATTAGAAAGCAATGTAAAAATAGAGGGAAACAATTCTATCAGTGGTTACTGTCACACTAAGAATTGGGTGAATAGAAAATACTTTTTCACCATTGTCTTTAACCAACCATTTAGTCAGGCCACTTTATTAGAAAGAAAAGCCAAGGAAGCTGCGCCTAGATATGTGTTGAAATTTGATTTGAAGGATAAATTATTGGAAACAAAGATTGCCTTATCAACCGTTAGTGTAACAGGAGCAAAATTGAATTTAAAAAAAGAGTTGCCCAACTGGGATTTTCAAAATACCATTAGCAAGGCAAAGAAAATTTGGAACAATTATTTAAGCAGGATTGTCATTGATGCTGATGCCAGACAGAAAACCATCTTTTATTCCAGTATGTATCGCTTGTTTATACAACCTTCTAATATTGCCGATGTGGATGGCAAGTATAGAGGCGCAGATGATTCTATACGGATAGCAAAAAATGGAGAATACTACTCAACACTTTCCCTATGGGATACCTATCGCGCAGCAAACCCTTTGTACACTTTGATTGCACCAGAACGAGTAAATGGAATTGTCAATACATTAATAGAACATAGTAAGGCAGCAGGTTTTCTTCCCATTTGGACAGCCTGGGGCCAAGACAATTATTGTATGATTGGCAACCATGCAATTCCAGTGATTGCTGATGCATACATGAAAGGGTTTAAAGGATTTGATGCAAATGCTGCTTTGGAACAAATGATTCAGTCAACCACTCAAAACCATATCAATAGTAATTGGAACTTGCTAGAAAAATATGGTTATTATCCTTTTGACAGTTTAGATAATGAGGCAGTATCAAGAACTTTAGAACATGGTGTAGATGATTACTGCATTGCCTTGATGGCGGATAAAATGGGTGAAAAGGCATTAGCAAATAAATATTACCATCGCGCCAGCTATTATAAAAATTTGTTTGATACAAGTACCAAACAAATGCGAGGTAAAGACAGCAGGGGACAATGGAGAACTCCATTCAATCCCTTAATGGCAACATCGCCCATGAATAATCCAGGTGATTATACAGAAGCCAACGCTTGGCAATATTTTTGGACTCCAGCGCAATTTGATATCACTGGAATGACCCAATTATTAAAAGGGAAGAAAGGGTTAACCAATCAATTGGATAGCTTCTTTACAATTAACGCTTTAAATCCAAACAAACATTTAGGGCAAGAAGCCATGATTGGACAATATGCACATGGTAATGAGCCTAGCCATCATATTGCTTATTTATATGCCTTTTCAGATAAGCCTCAAAAAGGAAAAGCATTGATAACACAAATCTATCAACAGTTTTATGGGGATGGTCCAACTGGCATGATTGGGAATGATGACTGTGGTCAAATGAGTGCTTGGTATATTTTTACCACATTGGGTTTTTATCCTGTTAATCCAGTTAATGGAGACTTTGTGTTGGGTTTGCCACAGGTTAGACATGCACAAGTGCACCTTGGAGATCAAAAATTGCTAAGTATTGAAAATCAAATAAAGAATCATCAGGGTATTGCCAAATTCAATCAAAAGACCATTCATACTGCCATTAGTTATAACAATTTGCTACAAGGTGGAAATTTGGTGTTCCAATAATTATTCTCTATTTTTTCTGAAAATTATCCAATTTCAGAAGTAAAAGAATACTACGCTAAGTCTCGAAAGGAATGGAGAAAATGGTTGGAGAAAAATCACCAATCAGAAAAATCTGTATGGTTAATTATTTACCATAAAAAAAGTACCACTAGCAGCTGCAAATATGAAGAAGCTGTAGAAGAAGCCCTTTGTTTTGGCTGGATAGATAGCATTGCTAAAAAAAGAGATCAAGAAAGTAGTTTTCAATACTTCTCTATTAGAAAGCCCAAGAGTAATTGGAGTAAGTCTAATAGAGATCGTGTTGCAAGATTAACAGCGCTTGGTTTGATAACAGAAAGTGGTCAAAAAATGATAGATCTTGCAAAACAAACCGGAACTTGGGAAGCATTGGTAACCGTTGAGAACTCCGTTATTCCAGAAGACTTACAACAACTACTCATTAAAAACAAAAAGGCATTGAAACATTTTCTAGCTTTTTCTCCTTCTTCTAAAAGGGGTATTTTAGAATGGATTCTAAATGCTAAAAAAGCGGAGACTAGACAAAAAAGGATAGAAGAAACTGTTAAGCTAGCGGCAGATAACATTAAAGCAAATCAATAAAGACAATAATTATTTCTTATTTAAATTAAACTATGGATCTATTTGAACAAATGCTTGCTGGGGGATTAATTCCAAATGATCATCCTCAATTGAATTTATTATGGGAAGCTGTTGCAGAAACTATTCAACGTTCTGCATTGTTGAATAGTTCTACTTCTGTAGCTGAAACCAGAAATCGCATTAGCGAAATTATTGGCAAGGAAATTGACCAAAGCACTACCATTTTTGTACCATTCCATACCAACTTTGGCAAGCATATTTGGATTGGCAAAAACGTATTCATCAACCATGCGTGCAGTTTCCTAGACCTTGGTGGAATTACCATTGAAGACAATGTACTCATTGGACCTCGTGTAAACCTAGTTACTGAAAACCATCCAGTAGACCCATCACAAAGAAAGTCATTAGTGTTAGCTGCTATTCACATTAAAAAGAATGCTTGGATTGGGGCAGGTGCTACCATTTTACCCGGAGTAACTATTGGAGAAAATTCCATTGTTGCTGCAGGTGCCATTGTTAACAAAGATGTTCCGGATAATTCTATAGTAGGAGGAGTTCCGGCTAGCATTATTAAATCTATTGAAATTTAAATTTTACCTAAAATACAAGCATTTAACTATTTTTAGTTTTAGTATTTAATCATTTATAATTTGACAATATGAAATTGGTTGTTTTAGTATCATTATTATTTTTGTCAAATTATGCTACTGGACAAATTACATCTTCTTTAAATAGCAACAATAAAATAGATTCTATATTTTCCAATGTCTTTGATACAACCATAAATGTCATTTATATTAAGAAGGATAGTGTTCAGAAGAAACCTGCCTTTTTTTTAGACGGTAAATATATTCCTGCATCCTTACTGAGTTCAAGTAAGATCAATCCTAATAAAATAAAAAGTATCAATGTTGTAAGCGAGCCTTTTAAGATAGATAATATTGATTATTGGGGAAAAGTTCAAATTGTTTCCATTGACAATTACATACCAAAACCAATTTCTCTTAAAGCTTTAAAAGAAAAGTATACCAACCTGAATAATAAACCTACTCTATTTATGATTGATGGGAATCTGGTTAACGAGGAGAACTCAGATTATATAGTAGATGAGAAAAACATTCTTTCTATTACCGTTGATACCCTTAAGGTTAAAGATGAAAAAATAGACCTTGCCCTAGTTAAAATACTAACTAAGTCTGAGGAGAATATTAAAAAGTCTAAGGAAATTAGGATTAAGGGTATTGGCGAAAATTGATTGATACAGTTAGTTGTAATAGTTTTATGTTATTTGTTATTATCTTGAAATTTAAAAATAAACAGAAGAAAAATAACTAGACCTTGTATTAGTTTCTTCCCTGTCTTTCACTAATTTGAAATCTATATCAATCTCTGTATTCCTTAATGAAACAAAATGGAGTCCAATACCAATTTTCAGCCAAGCCCTGGCAACATCAGGGTCCTGGTGGATGGTATTTTGTTTCATTACCTGTTCAACTGTCTAATGAAATTAGAACCGTTTTTAAAATGGATGAAGAAGGCTGGGGCCGATTAAAGGCAGTTGCCAAAATTGGTGGTACTGAATGGAAAACAGCTATCTGGTTTGACAGCAAAAAGAAAACTTATTTACTGCCACTCAAAGCTGATATTAGAAAAAAGGAACAGCTAGTTATAGACAAGTTGGTAAGTATTAACCTAAGTATTTAATTGGGTTAATCTGGTAAAAGTTATACAAATATTCAAACACCCAAAAATTTAAATATTTGATGTAAATTTTGGGAATACACTGCTCCAATAGGTATTTGTTTATTATCTATAAAAACTATATTCTTGCTGATACTAGTTATTTTATTTGTGTTGATAATATACGACTTATGCACTCTTGTGAAGTTTTTTGAAAGAATGCTTTCAAAACTCTTCA
>NCHJ01000154.1:1118-8203 GCA_002256765.1 Bacteroidetes bacterium 24-39-8 | reverse complement strand
GCGATGCTTCCATAACGAAATTCTAGTTTTTCAATTGGTATTTTTACTTTTCGTTGTATCGCGAAAGTCTTAGTAGGTAGTATATCTTCTTCAATTGGGTCGTCAAATAAAGATGCTTGTTTATCAATCTTCCTGTAGTACGTATTTCTTTTCAGGAACATTTTATTCAAGTACTCGATTTTTATGTCACGGAAATCATAAATAGTTGGAGTTATTTCTGAACGCTGAACCCTTCCTATATATTGAATCAACTTGCCTTCAAATGAAAATGGATAAACCAAAAACAGGCAATTGACATTTTGCAGATCCGTTCCTTCGCCAAAAAACTGACCAGTGGTTATCAAAACTTCGTAATTTCCATTCTTCAAGAATTTCCATTTGGTAGTACGGTCCTTTTCAGAATCATCCCCACTTAGTGTAACAACTTCATAAGATTGCTTGAGGTATTGATATAGAGAATCAATATGTTCTTTTCGTTCGGTAATTATCACCGTTTTCCTGTCAGCTTTCAATTCCGTGATTACATAGGAAAGAATCAGTTTATTTCTTGTCGAATCATGCACAAGGATTTTAGAAAGTGTTTCAAATTGATCGGTTTTAGGATTGAAAGGAATATCCAGCTCCGTATTTCGAATAACAATCCTGGCTTTTCCAGAATTTTTGATTTCATTCAGTTTTATCTCGCTGATCACCTCGCCCAAATGAATGAACATGAGTTTTCCATCATTGTATTTTCTGAAAGGTGTTGCAGTTAGGCCATAGGAATAAAATGTGTTTAGTTTGCTAATCGTATTCCGAAATGTCTTCGCAGGTATGTGATGACATTCATCTATAATGACAAGACCAAACGCGTTTATGTGTTCGTTGTTTGGTTTTTCAAGTTCCTTAGTCAGACTTTGTATCATAGCAATCGTTACATTTTTCCCGGCCTTTGTTTTTACCTGTCCGATATTCCCTATTTCGTGTTTTGGGATACCCAGGAAAGTTTGAATTCTTTCCGCCCATTGCTCTGCAATTTGTTTGCGATGTGTAATGATCAGGGTGGGTTGTTTTTTCTCGGCAATTATTTTCAACGCTACAATTGTTTTGCCTGATCCGGGAGGAGCTACTATAATTCCAAGGTCTTTCTTTGCGGTTGCTTCTATTGCACTTTGCTGGTGTTCTCTTAAAGCGGTATTAAACAAGAAAGAAATTTCCTTATGCTTTAACCTTTCATCCTGAAACTCAAATTCAACATTCTGCCCTTTGCAGAATCGAATCAACTTTCCGACAAATCCCTTTGGAATTATCACTTCACTCTCCGTTTCCTCAATGAGTTTAAAATAGCGTTCGGTACCGAATGTGTTTCTGCCGGTCATTTTCTTTATGAAAAATTCCGTATTGGCGAAATTCAATTCTTCTTTCAGGAAGTTGTTCAAAGGTGTGGTCAATCCTTCGCGGCTCAAGCTTACACTATTGTTCAATCTTATTGTCAGTTTACCGGAAGTCGTTCTCGATTTAATATTGGCACCTAAACCGGAAGTTGCTTCAAATAATTTATCCAGTGCTTTTGTGGAAATTCGTTTGACAGCCCTGAGAAATCGCCATTGGTCTTTGTAAGGTTCAGAAGTTTCCTTATCAATGAAGCAGCTATTACCAAGTTCCAATGATTTTTTGAATAAAGGAAGGGCAATCAGGTTTCCAAAGCCTTTACCGGATAAAAAGTCCTGATTAGGAAAGAGTCGATCAAAACTTGAACTTTTGTCAAATATTGAAAACAGGCCCATCTGTTCTAAAATGGATACAATGATTTTTCTGCTTCTGAAAGCCGGGTAAGGTTGATCGAAGAATATCCATACGTGTCCGCCTTTGCCTGAACGGGAACGCTCTAAATAGGCCGGAATTTGTTTTGCTTCGCAGACAGACTGAAACTGTTTACATTCTTCCAGCCAGTTTTCTTTGTCAAAATCTGCAGTAATAAACCAAGAAGTGTTGTCTGGCAGTAAAGGGTAAACTCCCGCAAGATGTTCGCCGGCAAGATGTTTTAAGAGCTCTGTATCGGTAAATTGTAAAAGTTTCTTTTCGGTGAAGTTTCCAAAAGTTCCACCTCTCATTATATGAGCCTTTAACCTGTAATGGTCATAGAAATAAGCAGGTATATACCCGCTCTTACTCTCTTTTTCCCAACGTATAGCAAACACATCTTCCCTGCCTTTGAACAAAGACCGGAATAATGTTAGTTCTTGCTGCTGTGTATTTTCGGTCATTGAAATTTGAAAAGTAGCTTGTGTTTCGGTTCATTCTTCTAACAATCCCTAATTACTCAATTAAGAAGCAATCCTGACGCAATTGGCGCAATCGACCTGACCAATTCCCGGTCTATTAACGGCCAATCCGGCCAATTAACGGCCAATTATTTCAAAACGTATTTCGTTCCCCTACCAATGTTTCCTTTTCGGATGACTACTCCCAATTCAACCATTAATTGCAAATCCTCTGTCGCTGTTGTTTTACCAATATTATTTACCTTTTGATAAATTCCGTTTGTAATTTCAGCATTCTGCTTGATGTATTGCACTGCTATTAATTGTCGGTCGTTAAGCCCTCGCTTAATTAATTGTTCTTCTGTTAAATTGTCTTTGAATAGCGTAATGATAAAGCCTCCGTCTAGCTCCTTCATTTCAGGTTCGGGAAGATCTGCCTGTTTACAGGTATCCAGAATCTTAATAGTTCCTCGTCCCCAGGCATCAATATAGCCACCTTTAAAGCTCACGTCAGCAATAATCGGGTTTCGTGGTCTCGATGAATGTGAGCGTTTTAAAGCAGCCAAAGTCAAGCCTTCGGGTAAAGACCCTTCATTCCAGATACTTATTTTATCATTATACACCCGTATTTGTATTGGCGCACCCATATAGTTGCGGTGCACCAAAGCATTTAAAAGCATTTCGCGAATGGCCGGCACAGGGTATTCTCCTTTTTCAATGCGGTGCATTCCTTCAAAGTCTATCGGTCTTGTCAGAAACTTATGGTTAAGTTGGTTTAAAACCGCCTGAAGCAATTCAATCAAATTACCTTCTTCGGTTTCCTGAAATTTTATATCAGCATCGTCTTTTCCAAAGCGTCCGATTTTTACAAAAGTATTTGGATAGAATTTAGCGGGGGCCTTTCCGAACAAGATAATCGCAGCTCGTTTTAGCTGGCTGTTTTCAGTAAGCCTGAGTTTTTCAAATAATTCAGTTAAACCCAATCCATCATACTCCGGCAAGCGGCCTGCTTTTTCAGAGGCCTTCAAAAACGTGGCAACCGTCTTTTCATCAATGTCGGCAAAACTTGCTCTTGGTTCTATTACATCGTCCCAAGTTTTGCCGGACTTCTTCAATAGGAATTCGTTCAATGAAGCACCGGTTAATTCTTGCTTAGTGCTTCCGCTCCGGTAATAATACCTTCCTCTTACTGAAATAGGGACAGAGAAAGGATGAGTAATGATTTCAACAAAGTACTTTCCTTTTTCTTCGTGTAAATTTACTTCAGCTGAAATACCCATTGTGTTTCTGATCTTGTTGGGTAAATCTTCCATCAGTTTTTTATAATTATCAACGCCAACAACTTTTCCGTTATCGTCTTTGCCGATGAAAATTATTCCGCCTTGGGCATTGGCAAAGCCACAAATCCATTTCAGGTAGTCATCGTGCCAGCTTTGTTTGTATTCTATATTTTGTTGTTCGGGCATTATAGTTCGTTAATTTCCTTTTCGATAAGTCTGAACTTGTCCTTAATGAATATCGACTAATTAAATGTAAGAATTATCGGCATATGATCACTCAACCCAATCCAATCTTCATATTCACCAACCTTAATAGAAGTCAGCTTTTCGCAAAAGCTTTGAGAAGCAAAGCAATAATCAATATGATAGGGTTTCTCCTTCTTTCTTTGGAGATAGAAGGTTGGATGGGCTTCTTTGCCTTGTGATTGCTGGTATTGTTTATAGATACTGTGTATTTTCTTCTTGGCTAGTTGCTGCACTACTGCTGTGTGATTCGCTTCTCGGCGTGTGTCGGGGTCTTGGGCATTGTTTGCCCAGATGGCTAGGAGCATGAATGTCTGCCCTCCCTGTTACTTGGGGATGATGTATTTGAGATCTGGGTTGTGGGATTTGTGGGGTTTGATGGTATAGGAGCCGAATGTGTGGATGGAGATGCCTTTGTGGGGGTTATCGCCATACCAGAGGGATTGGGTTGGGGTGTTTGAGGTGTATGTGAGTTTGGTTGTGTGTTCGGATTCTTGGATGATAAGGATGTCTGGGTGATGGGCAAAGATGAAGGGGTATTTGGTGAGGAAGGCGGATTGGGAGTTTTAGGTTGAGGGGTATGGTTTAAGTTGGTTTAGCTGGCGCGATGGGAAATGAGGAAATAATCAATCCCTTTTGAATGACTCTTACAATTCATCTAATGTTACTTTCCAATCATTTCTAAAATCAGCCTATTCCCCATTCACGATATCATTTGAATAAAAAGTATTGAAATAAACAATCTTACTATTGCTATACTTAAAAAGAAAAAAAATAAGATCAACGTCCAGGGCTTTAAGCAGTTGGGGCATGCACTTCCGTCAGCTTGGCAACTGTCGCTGAAAAAATATACAAAAGCTAAATGACATATTCTACTGATGAGTCGCATTGGTTCGCCCCGAAGCTGAAGCTGGGATTTCTACTTCAGATGAAAAATATATATTCGTCAAGCCACAATAGCTTGAAGCAGATGTTGGCTGTAGTTTTATTTCAAGTACTCTGCTATTTTATCATTTATGTCTACTAAGATGTCTAAATATGAATTGACTGCCTGAAAATGTGTTGTCGTTGCATATACCATGTCAGTATGAGCTGTGTTTACTTCGTTCGCAATATCATTTATCTCAATAGCATTATAATCCTCTGGAATATAGTCTGCAGAAATGTGTACTAAAGGAATAATAAATCTCTCCGTAAGTTTTGCACGGTCTTTTAACCCTCCTTCAGTAATTACTTCTTGGTCTCCAAAAATCTTAATTCTGTTTTCAGTATAATTTATCATAAATAAATCGTCATCCCGAAACTTCCATTTCTTTATACCGTTTTCAAAAATGAAGTCTACTCCACGTTGATTGCACAATTCAAAATATTTAGTATAAAGTAGTTTTCTGTAAGAGTAAAATTTGTCCTCATGAAAATTATACTTTTTTATGTAAGTTCTTAGCTCATTTCTAAGTGAGGTTCTAAAATCATTAAGAGTGTAAAGACTTGAAAGAAGTCTATTGATTTTATGTATTTCCTCATGCTTGTTAACACCAATTTCCTTATATAGGTATTTGACGTTAATGAAATGAAGAAAGTCTGCATGAACTCCTTGATTGAACTCAAGCTTAAAATCCTGCTTTTCGCTATATTCTTTTAAACTTTGTATTTGATTTGAGACAGATGAACTCAGTTGTGTCAAACTGTTTTTAAATAAATTTATTTCAGAAGAAAGAAGTTCTTTTTCTTCAAAAATTTTGTCCCATTTTTCTTTTGAATAAATTTTAGTAGCTATCCAATAACCGCCAAATATACTCACTATGCTAACAAGCACAGAAAACCAGTCAAACCAGTTTGGAGTGATATTCCAAAAAGGTCCCTCAAAAAAGTGTAAACATATCATGTCGTGAAGGATCTAAAAGTTACAGCCAACTCTTAAATATACGCAATACTGTCAAATGATATACTATTATTAAAGTATATATAAATATTTCCATTGGGCTTAGTCAACCAAAATATTTGAGTATACGCAATTGGCTATCGCGATAATTTGCGGATTCAGAGTATCTCAAAGTAGATGTGTCATTCATGTGTGAAGTGAGATACTTCAAGAGCGAAGATGTAAAAATGTTTTACATTTTTACAGTTTTTAGGGTTTCTCCTTCTTTCTTTGGAGATAAAATGTTGGATGGGCTTCTTTACCCTGTTCTTGTTGGTATTGTTGGTGGTAGATACTGTGTATGTTCTTCTTGGCTAGTTGCTGCACTACTGCTGTGTGATTCCCTTCTCGGCGGGGTTTATCCCAGATGGTATTGCTATTGAAATCTCCTGTAAGGATAATTGGCTTCTTTAATAGCTTATCGTAGTAATGTATGGCTTTCCATACTTGTTCTATATATCTTCCTGGGTCTTGGGCATTGTTTGCCCAGATTGCTAGGAGCATGAATGTTTGCCCCTCTCCTGTTACTTGGAGATGATGTATTTGAGATCTGGGTTGTGGGGCTTATAGCTGGCGCGATATTAAGCCAGGTCTTTTTTCTTTTCAGTTAGTCCTTTTTCTTTTTTGATTTCTTTTCTTTTTTTGTCCTTGTTAATCCATTCGCTAATACGAGTGAAATCTTTATCTGTTGGTTGCTTGCCAGTAGTATAAAAGTCTATATTTTTTGGTTGTTTTATCATAACTATCATTTAAAGTGTAACAGATAAATTCAACTTTCCTCCCAGCCCTACTTCAATAATTTTTTGTAAAGTAGAAAGGCGAACATCTTTAATATCATTTTCAACTTTAGAAATATAGGCCTTATTGGTTCCACATTTATCAGCCAGCTGCTCTTGAGTCATTCCTTTCTCTAATCTTGCTTCTAATAGTAATGCACCAAGTTTAAAACTCTGATATCCTTTTTCAAATTTATCTCTTTTGTGAGAACCCTTTTTACCATATTGCTCTTCAACCAAACGGGAGAGCGATTTAATATTCGCTTTTACTTTCATAATACTCCTCCAATATTTTTAAAGCCCTTTCAATTTCAAGTTTAGGTGTCTTTTGCGATTTCTTCTGAAATCCATTTGCTAAAACAATCAATTTCCCATCATCAAAAAAACAGAATATTCTAAAAATATCGTTTCCAGATTGTACCCTGATTTCATATAAACCAATTGTGCTTTCTATATGTTTCAAATACTTTTCCGGAATATGTTGAACTTCTTCAATTAGCAAAAGTGTCCACATTATCTTAGCCCTTACTTTAGGAATCTGCTTTAATAAGAAGTTTTCAAAGTAATTCTTGTAGGCAAGAACAGTTCTGTACTTAAAATTACTCAAAGTGTAAAGTTAATA
>NCHJ01000154.1:0-1039 GCA_002256765.1 Bacteroidetes bacterium 24-39-8 | reverse complement strand
CAATTGGACAACTTTAATTATTAATAAAATTGATGTTCCTTTAAAACTTTGTCAAAGCCTGCCTAATGGGATACTACTTTAAGGTTTAAATAAAAAAAACACCTTATCCAATTAGACCAAGCTATCTAAGAGGTTAGAATTGAAATTAAGAAGAACTATAAAACACAGATGTTTTTAAGCATTTACAAACGCCTCTTGGCTGGCGCGATGGGGGTTGATTAAAGAGTACCAATTCTAATAAATTATGATTTGTTAGAATAAATTACAATGCTTTATCTAAAACAAAAATTGTGCATTTGTTCAATGAATGAATGGTAAGTTCATCTAAACAAATACACAATTTGGATTAAACTAAATATTGAAATCAGAAGCTTTAGATTAATAGCTCAAGTATTTCCATTTGGTTATTTAATAATCTATATGTCAGTTGATTTTTATGTAATAAAATACTGCAACGTTTTTAGGCCTTGTTTCTGTATTTAATCTTGGTATACCATAACCACCATTAACAGATCCGGCTGTATTATTAGCAGGTGCTCCAGTAACTGTAAATCTTTGATGTGGGTTGTTTGGAGCTTCTCTTCCATATAAAATTGCTATTCTGTCATTGTCTAAGTGCTTATGTCCTTGAAAAGCATCATTTTGAAAACTTCCTACAATTCTTGATTCAGGATCACTTTCTTCAGGATTTCGTGGTGCTGGACCATAAACAGGATCAAAAGCATTTAATCCTCTAGTAAAAGTCCCCCTAAGATCAGGTACAAATGTTTTAGAAGTAATTTTCGCATAACCAGACCCGCTAACGCTTCTACCATCGCATGGAGCCCATTTACTTTTCAATGCAGTCCATAATTCTCCTGGACTCTTTATATTATTTTTTGAAACAAAATTGAATTGATCAAAAGACAGAAAAGAAGTAACAACTGAACCAATTGGGAACTCCTTATTTGTAGATAGTGAATTTTCAGCATCGATTTTTCTACTTACAGTTCCTCTATCAGTTTGGATTGTTAAAATTAAATCTTTCTCGGGCTCACGC
>NCHJ01000153.1 GCA_002256765.1 Bacteroidetes bacterium 24-39-8 | reverse complement strand
AAGCCAATTTCAATTGAACAATATTACCCTGAGCTGTTTGACCCGCAATCACCACCATACTTCTTTCTTTGATAGTTAAATGTGCGCTATCCTTTGGTGATTGAGAATTGGAGATAAGATTGAACAATGTCAAAATGCCAATCAATACAGTATTTTTTAACATGCTTTTCAATAGAATTTAATAATTATTGTACATTTTATTTAAGTTTTTTATCAAAAAAAGAACTCAATTTTAAAACTGCTTGATCCACATATTTGGGTACCCAATAAGTTTCTATATGGGTGGCACCTTGAATCAAATAAATTTCTTTATCTGAAGTTCCAGTTGCTGTTTTGAATGCTCCATCTGTCATATAATAAGAGTCTGCTTTAGAACCTGCAATCATCAAAAGAGGTTGATCAATCATATGCATATTAGTAGTTGCGTCAAATGCCGCAAGGTCAATAATACTACTCATGGTATATCTAGCTGTAGAGTTGGGATGTGCATGAGTTAAATTATAGTATTCATATCCTTGTCTATATAAATCAAATGGCAGTTGTTCAATTTGCTCTTGCGTTAATTTAGCCGTACTTCCAATATACAATACTTCTCCACCAGTAGCTTCTTTTGTTCTTGCTTCGGCAGCTTGTTGTAATCGCTGTGGCAGTGTAGCCAATTGTGAACTCATAAATCCATCTCTTCTCACAATTCCAGAATTAAACATACTAACCGTAGCAATTGATTTAAATCTTTTATCTGTTTGTGCTGCTGCCAAAGCATATCCACCACCACCACAAATACCTAGTAATCCTAATCTATTAGCGTCTGCTCCGGGATAATGCATAATAAAGTCAGCCATCCCATGAATATCTTCAATGCGATTGGCTGGTTTGTCTACATTTCTTGGAAGGCCACCACTTGCGCCTTGATATGCAGCATCAGCAGCGATGCTTATATATCCTAGCTCAGCTAATCTTTGGGCATATAGACCTGCCACTTGTTCTTTTACACCCCCATTTGGATGTGCAACCACAAGTACTGGATATTTGTTATTTGGGTCATAATTTGGAGGAGTATAAATATTGGCAGAAATAGTGATGCCATTTAACGTATAACTCGAAGGATGAATTTGCACTTTGCTAATTTGATTACTGGTAATGGCATTACCATATACCAAACCAAATGGATTAGCTAATTTATTTTGAGCCAAAGCTCCTGAACTTTGTGTCATGAAAAAAAGGACAATTATTAACGATATATAATTTGGTTTAAAATGCATCTTTAAATTTTTTTAATATAGAGTTAGCTTTAATTAGTCTAATTTTTTCTCTTTAAGCCATTGAGACATTAGATTAGCAATTTCTAGATTGTTTAAATCTGAGAAAGGAAAATGTGTATTCCCCTTGATGCCAATTTCAGGTAAGTGTACAATGCTAACATCGCCACCTAATTTGTTAACAGCGGCTTGCCATAATTTGGCCATAACTAGTCTTGCACGCCATCCATCTGGACCGGGGTAGGGTGATGGGGTCTTTGGAATATTATCACCATAATAAATGATGATGGGAATTTTTGTCAACTTAATAAAATCAGCCATTGGAATGGGTAATGCGGTAATGGCCCCACCCGAACTTTCAATAGGGGCAGGTACCTGTCCTTCCGGAAATAAAAATCCACTACCCGGTTCGTAAGAAACAATGGCTTTTACCTGTGCGTTTTTTACCGCAGTTGCCCAACCCATACCGCCTGAATGTGAATGTGTAACCAAAATCCCGGAACCAATTTTATTAAATAGAGCAGAAGCGGCATCGGTATTAACCGCAATATCAATTGGGCCAATATTGGGGGTCATGGAACGGAAATATTGATTCAGGGTATTGCTATCACGTGCAAATTGAACACCCTCATAATAGTTGGGCCATATACCTACTCTAAAAGTGCCAAACCATTGTTGTTCATCGGGTATGGCAGCAATGGTACCTCCAATTGTGCTCCTGCCTGCATCACCTCTTCTGGGTTGATCCATTAAATAAACACCAAATCCTCTCTTCAAAAATATGTTTTGAAACCCATCCCTTCCATCTGGTGTGGTTTCCCAGGTTTTGGAAAACTGTCCAATGCCATGCCACATTACCAAGGGTAATTTTTTAGCATTTGCAGGAATTTGATAAAAGACATAAGCGTGGTCACCTCTATATGTTTGACCTGCTGCAGTAGGTTTGATGGGGTCAAATATTCCAGGTTCTTTTAAAACAGCACCTCCAACCATAAAACTGCCTTGATCTTTGATGCTGATAATTTCACTACTATGGATCAGTTTATTTGAAGAGCAAGCTACCGTTAAAACGGCAATTGAAAAGATTAAACCAAATAGTATCAATCTCATTTTTAGAAACTTCATACAATTAAGCATTAATTATTTTGTCAATTTTACAGACCTACGTAATTGGGAAAAAGTAAGAGAACCCATGATCCATTTACCTTTTTCTTTTATATAAACTTCAGTAACCATAAATGGGTTAATTACTTCATTCCCTCCAACAACTGCAAGTAAGTCAATGTCATTTAACAGGATGGCCGTATTGCCAATGATATTTAAAGAAACAGAATATACTTCTGCTTTTTTATACCAAATGCCTCCGCTTTTGATAACATTTAGTTCTTGGGATTTTCCCCAGCTTCCTCCCATATGGATAAACATAGATTTTTCGTGAAACAATTGATCTAGTGAGTCAACAATTTTTTCAGACATCCAATTCCATTTCTTTTTTGAAATGGAAACAATTTCTTCTTGGTCAGGACTTTGATTTGAATTGTTTTGTGTAAAACCAATTTGAGTAAATGTCATGGCTAACAATACAAAAAGCATTTTTTTCATGTTAAAATTTTATAGGTGATTTATTAAAGATTATGCATTCAATTTCCGCTCTCCCAACCATTTTACCATAATGGGGTCACGATGGTCAAAAAAGGAGCTTTTCTTCTGATCCAATGTTTTAATTGCAAGAAGATCTTCTTTACTTAATTCAAAATCAAAAATGTTGAAATTCTCTTGCATACGTTCTTTTTTGACAGTTTTTGGAATGGCTACAATTTCTCTTTGAATTAACCATCTTAATACAACTTGAGGAATTGTTTTTTTGTATTTTTTTCCAATTTTTGCCAGTACTTTGTGTTGAAATATGTTATTTTTTCCTTCCGCCAAAGGCCCCCATGATTCCAGTTGTACAAGATTGTCTTTTAAGAATTGATGTGTTTCAATTTGTTGTTGAAAAGGATGTGTTTCAATTTGATTTACAGCAGGTACTATCTGATTATGAACAATTAAATCAATTAATCTATCAGGATGAAAATTACTTACACCAATTGCTTTTATTTTTCCTTTCTTGTATAAATCCTGCATAGCCCTCCAGCTTCCATATACGTCTCCAAATGGTTGATGCATTAAATAAAGGTCAAGATAATCTACTTGTAAATTGTTGAGAGATTGCTCAAATGATTTCATGGTTCCTTCATATCCATCGGATTGAATCCAAACTTTGGTTGTAATAAATAAATCTTTTCTATTGATACCAGATTTGATGATGGCTTTTCCTACAGCTGCTTCATTTCCATAAGAGGCGGCTGTGTCTATTAGTCGATAGCCAGTTTCAATTGCATTGAGAACGGCTTTTTTACATTCCTTTTTGTCTTGGATTTGGAATACGCCAAATCCAAGTAAAGGCATTGACAATCCATTATTCAATTTTATATTTTGCATTTAATTAATTGTCATTTTAGTGTAGGTTACCAGTATTCACCGCTTTTTGAATAAGGTCTAATCTAGCATTTCTAAAATCGGGTTTGCCAACCGCTGTTCCATCTAATTGGAATTCAATTAGACTATTTTTTTTATTATCATAAACGGGCCATTCTGTAAGTCCGTTTCCATTGGGATTTCCTGTTTTTGCAAAATTGCCCCAATAGGTGTTCATCATTTTGGCAACAGCTAAATCTTTATCTGCCATAACAGCTCCATTTCTTCCCCTTAAATTATTAAAAACATATCCTATTTCTGAAGCGTGACTTGCACCAAAATGCATCATTTGTTGCATAGATGCTGGTACATAGGAAAAAAGATAGAGATAAGCCGATTTGCCTTTTGTAGTAAAGGCATTGGCAGTAAATCTGGCTGGCTCTGCCCAAACCTTATCTGTATTAACCAAGCAAAGAATTTTTGCAAAATCTTCTTTCCCTTCTGGATCATAAACTGCAGCAGCGTCAGATTTCATATTTCCAAATAATGAAAATAACTCATCCTTGGATCTTGCATTGACAAAACCAGCTGGAACCTCAGCGCTATTGGAACCAATCATCAGTGTAACATTGGGTATTCTTCCAGCTTCATAGGCAGACTGTGCAGTTTCCACTACCAATTTTCCATCTAAAATAGGACCTGGATAAGTAATAGGCCCGCCTTGTCCAGCAGTTTCTTGACCACCATCTACAATCTGTGCAACAGTTAAAGCTCTTAAATTTGCTAATGCATTGGCATCGCTGCCTTCAATTCCATATCTTTTGGCAAAATTTATTCCAATTGTTTCTGCGGAAACAGGATAATACTTGTCCGCATTTTCAAGTTGTATAGGTCTTCCGGTTAAAACCCCATTTCTGCCACCTCCAGATTCACTGATAGCTTTATGGAATAACCCATTTGCTTTAGGGATACTCAGTAATGAATGAACAGATACACCACCTGCAGATTCTCCAAAAATGGTTACGTTTTTAGGATTGCCACCAAATGATCCAATGTTTTTTTGAACCCATTGCAAAGCCGCAATCTGATCCATATAAGCGTAATTTCCTTTAGGTTCTTCTGGATGTTCTTTGCTTATTGCTGGAAACGCAAAGAATCCAAGCCTTCCAAGCCTGTAATTAATGGTTACCAAAATGATACCTTGTTTGGCAAAATGTTCGCCTGAAAAATCTTGTTGAGCACCACTACCAAACATAAAAGCTCCACCATGTATCCATACCATCACTGGTAATTTTGAATTTGTTTTTGTACCTGCTGGCATCCAAATATTTAAATAAAGACAGTCTTCTGAAGATGTTTTAGAAATAGAATCTGCTCCCCTTGGAAAACCCATTTGAGCACAATCTGCTCCATATTTATGGGCTTCTTTGATTCCTTTCCAAGCTGCCAATGGTTGAGGCGGACGCCAACGAAACGCACCAATTGGTGGAGCAGTATAAGGAATGCCTTTGAAAATCCATACTTCCCCATTGTTTTTGCCTTGTAGATCTCCAGAATGCGTATGGATGACGGGGGTATTACTGACATCATAGTTTGGAATAACTTGTGCAAATACCTGAGATGTCATTAAGGTTAATAGGAAAAGGGATAAGACTTTTTTCATTTGAGCAGATACTAATGTTAGAAATGAAATCCATTTAATAGAATATAAAGGTCATTCCATTTTTTGCATTCGTTTGTAGACAGATTCCGGTTTGTTCTACCAATATTGCGGAATTTGTCCAAATGACTTCTGTTAGCTGGTTTTAAGCATTAATTTTAAAGGAATAAATATGTTATGGAAAATTTACGCCGTTTTGAAACCATTCATGATTACAATGATTTCAACAATAATGATACCCTGCACCCATTAGTTAGTGTGGTGGATTTGTCTAAAGCTGATCCCAGAACGGCTTCCAATATGTATTTTGGATTTTATACCATTTTTTTAAAAGACGTTAAATGTGGCGATCTAAAATATGGTAGGGCAATATATGATTATCAAGAAGGCACTTTGGTTTTTATAGGACCAGGTCAGGTAGTAACGGTGGATAGTTCTGGTGAAGTATATCAACCAAAAGGATATGCACTGATATTTCATCCAGATCTAATTCATGGAACCGCGTTGGGTAAACATATGCAGGAATATGCTTTTTTTGGATACCAATCCAATGAAGCACTTCATTTATCAAAGCGTGAAAGAGAACTGATTCTGGATAGCTTTTCAAAAATCAATTTTGAATTGGAACATCCTATTGACAAGCATAGCAAACGGTTAATTGTTTCAAATATTGAGATTTTATTAAACTATTGTATTCGTTTTTATGAGCGTCAATTTGTGACAAGGGAAAAAGTAAATCTGGGCATTTTAGAAAGATTGGAACTGCTGTTGAATGACTATTATCATTCTGAGAAACCCCAAGTATTGGGTTTGCCCACAGTAGCATGGTGTGCTGCTGAATTGCATTTGTCTGCGGGATATTTTGGCGATTTAGTGAAAAAGGAATTGGGAAAAACGGCGCAGGATTATATACAGTCTAAAGTGATTGAATACGCTAAGGAATTAATTTTTGACCAGCAAAAATCGGTGAATCAAATTGCATTTGAATTGGGATTTAAGTATCCTCAGCATTTTACTAGGTTGTTTAAGCAAAGGGTGGGGAAGACGCCGGTGGAGTATCGGGGGGGGAATTGAGGTTTTATCTTACCTGGGCTGTGAGATTTAGTACTATTGGATTTAAGAGAAAACAGTTTTCTGTTAATTTAAATCTGGGCCAATTAATGCCGATAATATTTGAAAAACTATTATTGTCTTAAATTAAATCATAATTATCATTTGCAGCATTTTGAATAATGGGTAAACAGTAAGTCCCTTTTTTTAATTTGTCAAAATACATTGAAGTGATATTGAATCCCCAACATAAAAGGGGCAGAAAAGAACAAATCATCATTCCATCTTCTTAATCGATATTCATATTCAGCAAATCTGAAATTCAAACCAAGCTCTGGTTTAATCAGATATACAAATGATAAATTGATACCTGTTCTCAAATAGTAACCTTTATCGTTTGTTGCATTATACTCAATGCCAGTGGGGTTTCCATTAGCATATAATTTTGTGTATTCAATATCAGAGCAATGAAGGTATTGGGCAAACAATCCTGTGTTTAAGTAGGCATTCTTAAATAATTTACTTGAAATAATTGCAAGTGGACCAATGGATTGATATCTCACTTTATTTAGTGCTTTAAATGTCCAATTAGAGCCGGCTTGTTGTAATGGGGATATACCGCTGATACTGTCTGAGTAAGATAGGGATTGATATTCT
>NCHJ01000152.1 GCA_002256765.1 Bacteroidetes bacterium 24-39-8 | reverse complement strand
AACGTTATAGAAGTTTTGAACTTGGTCCTTTGGGTGAGAAAAACTCACTAAGACTGGTCTCATATAAAGGAATGTCCGCTGACAAAAAATCAGTCAGGTTTGAGATTCAATTAAAACCAAAACAACGTTATCAAATAATTGTAGGGAGTGGGTTCAGAAGTCAATCCCAACCAAGCCTGTCTTTGAAACCCTATCTCTTAGATTTTACTACCAAATAAATGAAGTACACAAAATGAAATTTGTTTTAACTATCATTATTGTATCTGTCTTTTCACTGAACGCAAAGGCACAAAATCCTAGCATTAGTACCAAATATTCCGAACCCCTTGCAGTATACCTTTTTACAAAGAGTCTACAATCTTACCAAGGAGAAAATGCATTCAAGAAAACATTTACCCAATCTAGTTTTAATACCAAAAAATTTCAAGACCTAATTGCTCAATTAGATACTTTATCAACTGACTATAGCTACCAATATCTAGAATATCCATATGGCACCAAAGTACCCGGAATGACAAGCGGCTTGCTCAAAAAGAATTTGATTGCAGCTGATAATTTAGACGCATTTATGATTCGCTCAGTGGGAATCATTCCAAATAAAAACCTAGTTCAACTCACTCATATTTTAAAGGAATTTATTCCTGTTTATAGGGTCTTGGTCTATGAACCCAATCAAGTAAAGTTTGAAGAACAACTGGTTAACATCAAAAATTTTGTACAAGAAAAAAAACTGGTTTCATATTTTAAAAAGGGTAGCCAATTTTATAAGTCAGAATGGGATAATGCTATTCCATTGGAAATTGTATTTTATCCCTTACCCAATTCCCAAGGTTTTACAGCAGAGGCATTTTATAATATTGGCGTTAGTGCTATTCAAACTGATTTAAAAAACTATGATATTCTACTTAGCGTAATGCTCCATGAAATTTTTCATATTCAGTTTGATGAACAACCTATAGAAATTAAGAATAGTATTCAATCCTGGTTTTTACAAAACCCATCTAAGTGTAGCAATTATGCTTATTTATTACTTAATGAAGTATTGGCTACTGCTATTGGAAATGGCTATGTATACGAACAACTTCATGGTAACTTAGACAAGGGAGAATGGTATAATTTGCCCTATATTAATCAATTAGCCAAAGAAGTTTATCCATTAGTAGCCACTTATTTAAAAGAAGGAAAATCCATTGACAAAGCCTTTGTAGATAATTATATCAAAGCCTATGAAGAGAAGCATGCCAATTGGATCAATGAATTAGAACATATTATGTCTTATAGATTCATTCTTTCTCATCAGCAATCTGACTTCAATATTTTTAGACAATTATACCCTTATTGTTCTATCATGGAAGCAGAGGATCAAATTACGGAAGGCAGCATTGAAAAAATGAAAGCGGCACCGTTGACCAAGGTCATTATTGTTTCAAAAAATAACAAATCAGACTTGGCATTGATAAAAAAAATGTTTCCTGAATTGAAGAACTGGAATTACAATGCAACAAAGGAATTTAGTTACTCTCAATTTTTAAATGACAAGTCACAACTCTATATCATTAATCAAATAAGTTCCAGTACTGAAACTTTAATCAAACAATTAAAGCCATGAAGCCCGAACAAATTCAAACCCTTCATCCTGTAGCAGGCAAAACCAACAAAAAGATAGCTTTAGACAAATACCAAACCATTAAAGACCAACTCATAGCTATTCTTCAAACTACACAACCCACGCATACGGAACTCATGGAACTGCTGTACCAAAGAATAAAAGATAGTTTTGTTGGTGGTGTGCAATGGCATGGAGAGACCGTGAAATTAGACTTAGAAGCAAGGGGTATCATAGAGCGTTTTGACATCAAGCCTGAAAAATATAGGCTGAAACAGGCATAATTCAGACAGGTTTATTACAACCGCTTGAACCCTGAAAATTCCGTTTAGAACAATTTAGAAATTTAATGGGCAATTTTTTAGAACTTGTTATGACCAAAACTACAGTCATGACAGTTTCAAAAAATGAGATTAGTCCAAATACATGGGCAAGAATTGGCGGGTTATCCTATTTGATAATAATAGTTGCCGGTGCAGCGGGCGAACTCTTGATTAGAAACAAAATCATTGTATCCAATGACCCAGCTAGCACTGCCCAAAACTTATTAAATAACGCATTGCTTTGGAGAATTGGTATTGCAGGAGATTTGATCATGCATGTTTGTGACCTCTTCTTAAGTATTGCTTATTTTCAATTATTCCGAGTTGTCAATCGCCCCCTGGCTAGATTGTCTTTGTTTTTTGGACTAATGCAGACTGCCGTTTTAATTGCCAATAAATTGAACTTGGTAATGCCCCTACTGTATTTAGAACATGCAGACAAGTTGCATTCATTTAGCCTTTCTCAATTACAAGAAATGGCTTTTTTGTCTATTCAAGCCCATGACTATGGTTTTGGTATAGGACTTATCTTTTTTGGTTTTGCCTGTTTAATTGATGCTTACTTAATTATTCAATCCGGACTCCTACCAAAATTCCTTGGTTGGTTCATTGGCCTAGCTGGCATTTGTTATCTGATTAATAGTTTTACCCTTCTTTTAGCGCCTTCATATTCGCCACAGGTATTTCCGGTAGTCATGCCAATCATTTTTTTAAGTGAATTATCGGTCTGTTTGTGGTTACTCATCAAAGGGGTGAAAATGGAAAAAACCGGCTAAATTCCCTTGCTTTTATTAATTTACCGGTATACAATCAAGAGGTCATGCGGATAGTTCCATGTTTGGTCATTATTAGTCTTTTCTGTTTTAGCAATTGTCAAAATGCGCCAGAGCAAATTGAACAAAGCAAACCCATTGAAAAAGAAGCGCCAAACGGGGGTTTGTTTTTACCAGATGGGTTTTCAGCCATGGTGGTTGCAGACAGTGTTGGTCTTACCAGACATTTTGCGGTGAACGATAATGGTGATATCTATATGAAGTTGCGGATCACCAATTCAGAACCAGGCAATATGGCTATGCGCGATACCAATAGAGACGGTAAAATGGATCTATTTCAGGCTTTTGGTGATTACCCCAATGATGGCAGTTTTGCAACTGAAATGCGAATCCATAAAGGCTATCTCTATTTCAGTTCTGAACAAGTAGTCTATAGACAACAATTAACACCTGGCAAATTGGTGCCCGAGGGTAAGCCGGAAGTATTGGTCATTGATCAGCACCCCATACAATGGCATAATGCCAAATCGCTAGCTTTTGACAATAAAGGAGGCATGTATGTGACGTTTAGTGCTCCTACCAATACTTGTGAAGACTGGGATTCAGGTACGGGCGATAATCCAGCTGGCGTAAAGGGGCATTTTCCTTGTTTGGAATTAATGACACAGGCGGGAATCTGGAAATTTGACGAGGCAAAGCCCAATCAAACACAAGCTGATGGAAAATTATTTGCCACCGGTATTAGGAGTGTTGTAGCCATTTCTTGGAATGATCAAGATAATCACCTTTATGCCATTCAACACGGCAGAGATTATTTACACGAACACGCCCCACAATATTTTAGTAACTGGGACAATGCCGTACTACCTGCTGAAGAATTTATGAAGGTAAAGCAAGGAGAGAACTATGGCTGGCCATATACCTATTATGACCCTTTCAAAAAGAAAAGAATGAAAGCCCCAGAATATGAGGGGGATGGAAAAAAAATGGCATCGGGCTATGCCAATCCCATCATGGGTTTACCAGCACACTGGGCACCCAACGATCTATTATTTTATAAAGGGAACCAATTTCCTAAGCGATATCAAAATGGCGCATTTGTTGCTTTTCATGGATCTACCAATCGGGTCTCTTATTCTCAAGGAGGTTATATAGTGGCATTTATTCCTTTTGAAAATGGGAAGCCCTCGGGTCAGCTAGAAGTATTTGCAGATGGCTTTGCTGGAACAGACGTGATTCGTAAAATGGAAGAAGCCAGATTTAGACCCATGGGATTGTCGGAAGGACCCGATGGTTCATTGTATATTTCGGAATCTAAGAAAGGTAGAATTTGGAAAATTTCTTTTAAAGGAGACGCAAGCAAATTTGGAGAAGCTCAATTAGTAGCAATGGAACAAAGAAAGTCAAGGGCCTATATTAAAACACCAGAAAAGGCTATTGATAGTCTCTATGCAAAATAAATTAATACCCCTATACTTAATTCATGGCAAAAGCAAACAACAAAACTGTTGAAACGGAAGCTAGTGTTGAAAGTTTTCTAGCAACCATTAAGGATGAGGCAAAAAGAAAAGACTGCACCACTATCATTACCTTAATAGCCAAAGAAACAAAGTTTGAACCCAAAATGTGGGGGCCATCCATTGTGGGTTTTGGCAGTTATCATTATGTCTATGATTCTGGCCGCGAGGGCGATGCACCTTTGGTAGGCTTAGCATCCAGAGCTAGTTCTATTACATTTTATATTGGTTCGGATTATGCCAAAATAGACGAATTAGAATCCAAATTGGGCAAGCACAAAAAAAGTGGTGGCTGTTTGCATATATCCAAATTAGCAGACGTGGATCAAAAGACACTTCTAACCATTATCAAAAATTCTATTACCCAGCGTAAGAAAGAACACAAGTGTTAAATATTCCCATGCAATGAAAAAACAGATTCAATACTTACTGACTACCCTAGTACTTTTTATTGTTGCAGGGAACAATTGTTTTGCTCAAGACAAGCCTGCCAACTATATACCAGATGATCCAGCGCTATATAAAACCATTGTAGCCATGGATAGTATTTTTTTTGACGCCTATAATAACTGCAATTTAAAGTTGGAAAAATATGCCAGCATGTACGCCGATAATATTGAATTCTATCATGACCGCGGAGGACTGTCTTCTGTTAAAAAAGACATAGTGGAATCCACACGTATAAATGTTTGTGGCAAAGTTACCAGAGAATTACAAAAGGGCAGTATTGAAGTCTATGCCATTCCAGGATTTGGTGCCGTGGAATTTGGTTTTCATTGTTTTCACAACAAATTAGAACCCAATGCCCCATCACATATGGCTAGGTTTATGATTATATGGGAGCAGAAAAATAATGACTGGAAACTATCTAGGGTTGTGAGTTTACACTAATTAATGATTACGACTTCTTAATTTCCACTGCATAGACTTGAGATTCCCCCTCAAAATTGGCACGGAATATTATCCATTGACCATCAGGACTAAAATGAACATTGGGTTCTAATCTATATTGGTGTTTTTTCATATTCACCAATTTTTCTGCGTCAAAATGGTCACCATTAGGTGTAAACAAATAAATCCATTGTCCATTTGGCGCTTTGGCTACCGCGCCGGGGTCACCCCCATCTCCTGCAAATAAGGTTTCAGAAGCATTACTGGTATAGTGTACACTCCACTCATTTTGCTGCAAGCGGTATTTAGATTCCTTTCCTGTAGCCACTTCATATTTTCCTACAAAGAATTCCTTACCACGTGGCTGTTGTAAGTCAAAGTAAATATTCTTACCTTTTTTGCCAAACCATTCATGACCCCAAATTTCCATATCCATTGAACGATGGTGGATCTGGGTAATGGCTTTTGTATTTACATCAATGGTCCAAACACGGTTTACTTTATGCCATGGTCCTTCATGACAGAACATTAACAGATTAGGATTTGTAGTTGAGAATTGTACATGATTAAGCCATGCGCTGTCCGTAAAAATCTTATTCAGCTTACCAGTTGATACATCAATAGTGAAAAGGGTTTTAGGCAGTTTGGCTTCATAAATTAAATTGAAATAGCTACCCTTATTTGGGTTGTTTTTCAAAATATCTTTTTCCGCTTCAGTGGCAAAAGACCCAGCTAACAAACTGCCATTAACATTAACTGCAGAAATACTGGATTTAAAATCTGCAGGAAATACAAAGACCAATTTGGGTTTGGGTTGGCCCAGTTTTAGAGCAAAGACAGAATCCTTGATTTGATAAAAAACCGTTTTTGTTTTTTCACAAACCACTTCTCCATTCATAGCAGTTTTCTCATTGGTAATCCGCTTAGTTTTTATGCTGCTCAGGTCTACCGTATATAATTGTCGGTTATTCAAATTTACTTGACCTGCTTCTACGTGCTTCATATCGGTCACATCTTCTGCTTTCTGCTTACTACTATTATAAAACACCATTTCATTACCTATGAAGGGGAAATTATGAAAATAGAAGCTTTGTGAATTCCCCTCCAAACTAGCAGAAAGTTTGACAATTCGGTTCTTAGTGTCCTTGTCAATCCAGGTAGCAGGCATCTTCCTACCTCCTGTTTCCAAGACCTCTTGGGCTTTGGCAACTTGGATTAAGAAGATTAAAACAAACAGGGGGAGTAATGATTTCATGGCAACTATTTAATTATTGGTACAATCGTCTCTGAAACTAGCATTTTTAGACAGTTGGCCATCCTGTGGCAACCTGATAGTTCTTATTGCAGTTTGTTTTAACTTTAGGTGCTATGATGAAAACCTTTTGGGCAAGACTGGTGATTCAATCCAGTATTAAAAACAACCAGCATAAACCTACAAGTGATGGCAACCTCACTAGCTATGCTTTTGCCAAAAGCTATAGGGCCTATTTAATATCTGTAAAGCATTTATTCACAGATGCTCTATACATTATAACGGGCATTTTTTCTGCCGCTTTTGGCCTAAAAGGATTTCTAATTGAAAACAATTTTATTGATGGAGGAGCCACAGGTATTTCTTTGTTGGCATCTGCGCTAACCAAAATTCCGCTTTACCAACTAATCATTGGCATCAATATCCCTTTTATGATCCTTGGCTATATGGTCATTGGCAAACAATTTGCCATTAAAACAGGGTTAGCCATATTGGGTTTATCCATTTGCTTGGCCTTGGTAACCTTTCCGCATATTACACATGATAAATTATTAGTAGCGGTTTTTGGGGGTATTTTCTTAGGAGCAGGAATTGGGTTTTCCGTGAGAGGTGGTGCCGTCATTGATGGTACGGAGGTATTGGCTATCTACCTCAGTAGAAAGTTTGGCACTACCATTGGAGATATTATCATTATCATCAACGTGTTTATCTTCTCAGCTGCTGCTTATTTTTTAAGCATTGAGATTGCCCTTTATTCTATGATTACCTATCTCTCAGTTTCAAAAACTTTAGATTTT
>NCHJ01000151.1 GCA_002256765.1 Bacteroidetes bacterium 24-39-8 | reverse complement strand
GGCTGAAAAGAAAACATTTTCATCTTCCCTTTTATATGGTAAAATGGTATGAAATCTTTGTGATGGGAACATGCCTGGTAAGTAATAAGCATCTCCCTTGGATTGAAGTTGTTTTAATTTTTGTATTAGTTGTGAAATTATTTCCATTGTATGGAGCTGTTTTTTACGGCCTTAAAAATAGGAATATAATCAATCTGACATTCCTTGGTCAAAGAAAAGGAAAGGTTGGAAAAGAAGGAAAAGAAGGAAAAGGGGAAATGTTCTAACTGGTGATATTGGCTACGCCAACATCACTTCGCATTGAAGTAGGGTGGAGAAGAGGGGGGGATTACTGGTGATATTGGCTGCGCCAACATCACTTCGCATTGAAGTAGGGTGGAGAAGAGGGGGGATTACTGGTGATATTGGCTGCGCCAACATCACTTCACATTGAAGTAGATTAGAAAAGAGGGCAATCATTCCGCTGGGATTGTCGGCTTCGCCGACTTCTCAGGTCTTTAGTGTAGGTTGTAAAAGAGGATAATCATTCCGCTGGGATTGTCGGCTTCGCCGACTTCCCTTACGCATTGAGCTAGCGCAAATCTCCCTTTGAAATGAGGTGGTCTTTTATTGATGTGATTTGCTGTAACAATCACATCAATAATCGCGTGAACTTCCAATTCAAGATTTGCTCTAGGCTTTCTCCAAAAGCCCTCGCTGCGCTCGTGTAAGGCCTTCGCTACGGATCAATCAAGCAAGCTTGTTGATCCTTTGCTTTTGCCTTACGGTGGCTTTTGGAGAAAGCCTTAGGGGGGGGCTTTTATTTGAGTGATTAGATTAGGGCATAAAAAAAAGCTCCTCAATTGCTTGAGGAGCTTTGTGATCCCGCTGGGACTCGAACCCAGGGCCCATACATTAAAAGTGTATTGCTCTACCAACTGAGCTACGGAATCTACTAGTCAGAATTGCTTCTGTTTTCGTATTTGGGAGTGCAAAAATAGGTGTTTTATAAAACCAGCCAAATTTTTAGTCATCTATTTTATATTAATTACACACAGGAATTTCCACAATCCTGTTATAACTGCTTATTTTTGACAATTATACACATATCCTTATGTCTCATTTTGCAAATAAAGTAGTTGTTATTACCGGTGGATCTGATGGAATTGGTAAAGCATTGGTTGAATCTTTTCTGAATTTGGGCGCCAAAGTGGCAACCTGTGGTAGGAATTATGATAAATTCTATGCCATTCAGAGTAAGTATGCTAGTAAGCCTTTATTGGTGCACACCGCTGATGTAAGTAAAGAACAAGAGTGTCGTCAGTTTATTGATATGGTCATTAAAACTTTTGGAACCATTGATATTTTGATCAATAATGCAGGCATTAGTATGCGTTCTGAGGTAGAAGAGGTTGAACTGGATACCATTAGAAAAGTAATGGATATTAATTTTTGGGGTACGGTAGCTTGTACCAAATTTGCTTTGCCCCATATTTTAAAAAATAACGGAACCGTTGTTGGGGTGTCATCAATTGCTGGTTATAGGGGATTGCCAGGTAGAAGCGGTTATTCTGCCAGCAAATTTGCGGTAAATGGATTTTTGGAGTCACTTAGAACAGAATTATTACATAGTGGTACCAATGTTTTATGGGTTTGCCCTGGATTTACTACTTCCAATATTCGGAATGTTGCTTTGAATAAATCTGGTAAATCTCAAGGAGAATCTCCTATGAATGAAGGTGCTATGATGAGCGCAGAAACCTGTGCCCACCATATAATTGAAGCCATAGAAAAAAGAAAAAGAACCATTGTTCTAACTTTTACAGGAAAGCGTACGGTTTTTCTAAATAGATTTTTCCCTTCCTTGGCAGACAAATTGGTGAATAAATTTTTCTATAAAGACGGCGTCTTGATAAAATAAAAGCATCGATCAAGCGTTATGTTTCATGAATGCCCATTCTAACGCTGACAACTGATATTGGTCAACGCGATTATCTCGTTGGAGCCATTAAAGGACAATTCCTATCTGTAGATCCGAGTTTTCTTATTAATGACATTACGCATTATTTGTCTCAAACCAATTTTCCACAAGCGGCTTATATCTGCTCCAATGCGTTTAAGTATTATCCGCCAGGAAGTTTGCACTTAGTCATTGTCAATTTTTTTGAAGCAGCTCCCAAGCAATTATTGGTGGCACAATATCGCCAGCAGGTAATTATTTGTCCAGATAATGGCATTCTTACCATGATTACTGGTGAAATACCCAAAGAATTGATGGCCATTCCTGTAAAGGGGCAAAAAACCTTATTGGAATTAACGCAGTTGGTAGCCGACAGTATTATTCCGGGAACTGGGGGTAGACCTTTAAGTTTTAAAGGTGCTGTTGCTAAGCCCATAGTAGAACGCTATCCCCTAAAACCAACCATTGGGCCGGATTGGATGGAAGGACAAATTTTATTTATTGATAGTTTTGAAAATGTTGTAATCAATATTACTCAGTCTGATTTTGAGCAACATGGTAGGGGAAGAAAGTTCAAGATTTACTTTAGAAGAGACGAGGCATTTGATACAATATCAAGCAATTATACAGACGTGCCGGGAACAGAAAAATTGGCCTGGTTCAATTCTGCAGGTTATTTAGAGCTCTCTTTAAGAAATGGAAATATGGCGGGGCTTTTTGGTTTTCAGGTATTCAATGAACAGCTGCAACAAAACCGCGCCAATGTAGAAAATAAATGGTTTTATCAATCTATTAGGGTCATGTTTGAATAAGTTGCAGCTTTAACAACTCTCTTTTTACAGTTTGCAGTTTTGACAGTAATTTTGCCACCTCAAGAAGACCCACAGGCTTCTTTTATTCATTAAAAAAATAGTTTATCAGCCATGGCATATGACGTAATTGTTCTAGGAAGCGGACCGGGTGGATACCCTGCAGCTATTCGTGCATCACAATTGGGTTTTAAAGTAGCGATCATTGAGAAGGAAAGTCTTGGTGGCGTTTGTTTGAACTGGGGTTGTATTCCCACTAAAGCTTTATTGAAGAGTGCACAAGTTTATGACTACTTGAAACATAGTAAAGCTTATGGTATTTCTGCAGACAATATTAGCCATGATTTTGGTGGTGTGATTGGTAGGAGTAGGGGCGTAGCCGATAAAATGAGCAAGGGCGTTCAATTCTTAATGAAGAAGAACAAGATTGATGTAGTTATGGGTTATGGTAAAATCAAAGCTAAGGGGCAAATAGAAGTTACTGCCGCTGATGGGGCTAAGCAAATTGTAGAAGCCAAGCATATTATTATAGCTACAGGTGGAAGGGCCAAGCAATTGCCTAATTTACCGGTAGATGGTAAAAAAATTGTTTCCTATCGCGAAGCAATGGTATTGCCTACACAGCCTAAAAGCATGATTGTGGTTGGAAGTGGAGCAATAGGTGTTGAGTTTGCCTATTTCTACAATAGCATGGGAACCAAGGTAACCATTGTTGAATTCTTACCAAGAATTGTTCCAGTTGAAGACGAAGACATTTCTAAAGAATTGGAAAAGCAATACAAGAAGCAAGGTATTGATATTATGACCAATGCTTCTGTTGAATCAGTAGACACAAGTGGCGCTGGTGTTAAGGCCAAAGTGAAAACCCAATCTGGTGAAATTTTCTTAGAAGCGGATATTGTTTTAAGCGCGGTAGGCGTGGTAGCAAATATTGAAAATATTGGTTTGGAAGAAATGGGAATCAAGACTGAAAAAGGTAAGATTTTGGTTGACAAATACAATCAGACCTCAGTTTCTGGTATTTATGCCATTGGCGATTGTACCCCAGGTCAAGCTTTGGCACACGTTGCTAGCAAAGAAGGAATCAATACAGCTGAATTTATTGGGTATAATGAAAAGAAATTGCATCATTTGCCTGAGGCGATGGACTACGGCAATATTCCAGGTTGTACCTATTGTACTCCAGAAATAGCCAGCGTTGGTATGACTGAGAAAGCTGCTAAAGAAGCTGGTTATGAATTGAAAGTGGGTAAATTCCCCTTTATGGCTAGTGGTAAAGCAAGTGCTAGTGGTGCAACTGAAGGTTTTGTAAAAGTAATTTATGATGCCAAATATGGTGAATTCTTAGGATGTCATATGATTGGATCAAATGTTACTGAAATTATAGCGGAAGCCGTGGTTGCACGTAAATTAGAAACCACAGCACATGAGATTTTAAATGCGGTTCACCCTCACCCAACCATGAGTGAAGCTTTAAAAGAAGCAACAGCCATGGCTTATGGTGAAGCAATTGATATTTAAGTTTTCTACATACATATTTTAAAAAGGGCTGATATCAGCCCTTTTTTTATACCAACTAATTTGTATTTTATAAAAATAAAATGTGTTTCTGGGTTTAAACTCCTTTAAATCACTATTTTAGAGTTCAGAATATGTTGTTAATGTTAACACATGGGCTTGGAATTTGAATAATCCGCAAATTTCCTGTCTGTTAATATTTTCTTCATGTTTGTTAATCCCTAACACCGTACCCGTAATGAATCAACTGCAAGTAGATCAACTACTTCCGCAACAGCTGTTGCATTCCCGTGTCTTTTCCGTAGTAATTACGGATCTGAGCGGTGGGTATTTGTACGTAAATCCACTCTTTCAGGAGAAATTTTCCTTTGTTACTAATCAATTATTAGGAACCCATTTTAGCAATACTGTATTTGCAAATGACGTATCCTTATGCAATGCCGCTGCCAAAGCCTGTATTAAGTCTCCTGGAAAATCTGTAGGTATTACTGTTAGAAAAGCTACGGATGAAACGGACTATAATTGGACCCAGTGGGAACTTTCCTGTGTCAGGAATGAATCGGGTACCGCCATGGCTATTATTTGTGTGGGACATGACGTAACCAAGAAAGAACCCTATAATAGTAGTTTGGATGACCACCAACGGATACATGCTGCTCCAACACTAGCCAATAAGATGAATGATGAACAATTCATTTCTTTGGTCAATAATATACCGGGAGTTATTTATAGGTGCTTGGGCGATGAAGACTTTTCTGTGGTATTTATCAGTAATGAAATTGAAAATCTAACTGGTTTTCCAGCCTCCCATTTTATGAGCAATAAAAAGGACGGTTATACTGCTTTAATCTACCCAGATGATAAAGCCTTAGTTAAGCAAACCATTTTAGAAGCCATACACAAAAAGCAACAGTACGCTATTGAATATAGGGTAGTTCACAAAGAAGGTGACCTGCGTTGGGTTTTTGAAAGAGGGCAAGGGGTATATGATCAAAACCAAGTCTTATCCTATTTAGACGGTTGCATATTTGATATAACTGTTCAGAAACATGTTGAACAAGCCTTGGCCTATAGCCAAGATGAGGTGAAACGCTTGGCCATGGTGGCTCATAGTACTACCAATTCTGTCATGATAACAGATGCAGACGAAAACATTATTTGGATAAACCAAGGGTTTACTAGAATTAGTGGATATAGTTTGGATGAGATAAAAGGAAAGAAAATAGGGTTCTCTTTAGAAGGACCAGATGCTGATGAGGATTCTAAAAAACGCCTCCGTTATGCACTGGATCATAAATTGCCATTCAAAGATGAATTTCACAGTTTTGTAAAAAGCGGTGAACAAGTTTGGTTAGAAGTGGATTCACAACCTCTTTTTGATGAGAAGGGAAAGCACTTGGGTTTTATGACCATTGAGAATGATATTACCCGTAGAAAGCAAGCCCAGCAACAACAAGAGGAGTTATTGCAACGTTTGACTCTTGCAACAGATTCTGCTAAAATTGGTATTTGGGAAATAGACATTAAGAACAATAACCATGTGATATGGGATGATACCATGTTTGACATTTATGGTTATTCAAAAGATGCAGACTTATCTCCCTATAAAATTTGGAAGAAGCTCATGCACCCTGATGACATGAATATGATGATAGAAATCATTGGGGAACTTGTTTCGGGTAAAAAAGACATGGATTCTGCCTTGTATAGGATTATCACCACCAATGGGATGATTCGTTTTGTGGAATCTCATGCTATTGTTAAAAAAGCAGAGAACGGAAAAATTATTCGTTTAATTGGTACCAATAGAAATGTTACTGATGATGTATTGGTTCAAGAAAAACTCAAATCACAGAATAAAGCGCTACGCGATATTGCCTTTATTCAATCGCACGAAGTGAGAAGGCCATTGGCCAATATCTTGGGCGTAATTGAAGTTTTAAATAATAACAATACCGTCAACAACAAAGACATTTTAGAGCACTTGATACAAAGTGCCAATGAATTGGATACCCAAATCAGAAGTATTGTTCAAAAGACCAATTCCATTGACGGATTGATTGGTGGATTCTAATACAGTCTTAGTTTGATTTTCCAAAAACCTTTTTGAGTAAATCACTTGATCTAGCCAATGGGTCTTTTCTAATTTGCTGTTCTTCTTGGGCAATTTGAGTAAAAATACCAGCTAGTGATTTTTCAGTTACATATCCAGCCAAATCAGGATTGATTTTCTTGAAAGTAAATTTATTGTATTGGGTAATAATGCTATTCCATTGTTTGGTAGCACCCGTTTTCTCTAGTGATTGCTCAATGCTAGGGCGGAAAGCAGCCGTAAGTGCCGTGTTTGTTTTGCCTTGTAAATAAGTGGTAGCGGCTTTGTCATCGCCTTTTAGAATGCCTATGGCGTCTTCCAGGCTAATTTCTTGAATGGCTTTTACAAATAATGGGGCAGCTTGTTTGGCCGCGTCTTCTGCGGCGCGATTCATAGAAAGTATGGCATCGTCAACTTGTTTGTTAAAACCCAAGCTTCTCAATGATTTTTCAATTTTCTCGGCTTCAGGTGGCATGAGAATTTTAATAGCCGCATTTCCAAAAAAACCGTCTGTTTTTGTCAGTTGCTGTATAGTTTTATCTGCACCAACTTGCAAGGCTTCTTTAAGTCCCTTGGCTATTTCATCTTGTTGTAATCCAGCAATACCAGTACTTGATTTATTGGGTTTTAATAGGTCTGAAATAGATTGCGCTTGACTAGTCAATATACAGGTGCTCAAAATCAGGGTCAATAAGGCTTTCATAGAATGGTAAATTTGTCTATTTTTAAAAAGGGCAATTAAATCCCTGTCTACCAAACTATGAAAAAACCGTGCCAAAACCTATTATTGATATTAGTAATGCTTTGCAGTTTTACCTTTTCTGTTAAAGCCCAAAAAGAT
>NCHJ01000150.1 GCA_002256765.1 Bacteroidetes bacterium 24-39-8 | reverse complement strand
CCGGCAGCTTTTGCGGTTTCAATGGCTTCAATAATCTTGTGGGTATTGTATTCAAAATTGCCAATATGGTAATTTTGTTGGGCCAGGAAAATCTTCATAGGTCAAATTTCACTAATTATTGGCAATGAGGCTTATTTTGTGGGGGAACAATTTCTAAAAATCATTGTTTCAATCATTCCAATCCTTAAAAGCTGATAATGAAGTGGATCCCAATATGCCTTTTAGTACTTGTTTTCCTGGGCTGTAAGTCCAAGCCCCAAGCGCCAGATGTTTCCAAAATACCGGTAAAACTAAATGTCCTTCGTTTTGAAGACGCATTTTTTGGCTTAGATACCAATCATTTGGAAGAAGGTTTGAATGAATTGGAAAGGAACTATCCTGGTTTTGCCAAAGATTTTCTCTTCAATATTATGGGTACAACGCCATCTACTGCCGTTAAAGACATCAAGTCTTTTACTAATAGTTATCGGTTGATGTATGATTCTGCTAAAAAGAATTTTTCCAATTTTCAACCAGTGACCAATCAAGTTGAGCTTGGGCTCAAATATGTCAAATATTATTTTCCCAATTATGCTGTTCCCACAAATCTGGTCACATTTATTGGTCCCATCAATAGCTATGGGAATATTATCACTACAGACGCCTTAGCAGTAGGATTGCAACTTTATATGGGTAGAGGATATTCTCTATATCAATCAGATATGGGTCAACAATTATATCCTTTGTATTTGTCTAGAAGGTTTGAGCAAGCCTATATTCCTGTTAATTGTATGAACAACATTATTGAAGACCTCTATCCAAATAAAAGCTTGGGAATGGCCTTGGTAGATCAATTGGTGGAAACGGGTAAAAGGCAATATGTATTAGATCATTTATTGCCAAATTTTTCAGATAGTTTGAAACTTGGTTATACCCAAGAACAGGTAGAAATTTGTAACAAGAATGAAAGCAATATTTGGGCATTTTTTATCCAGAACAATCTTTTATACGTAACAGAACCCGAAATTACCAAAGAGTATATGAATGAAGCACCTAATACCCCTGCATTAGGGTCAGATTTCCCAGGGTTTATTGGCAGATTTGTAGGATGGAAAATGGTTCAGAAATACATGGATAACCATGCTGACATTGATTTAGCCAAGTTAATGGAAACTCCCCCAAGGAAAATATTTGAAGAAGCCAAATACAAACCAAGATAAAGCAACCGAAAAGCTAATAGAAACGTTTAGGAAACGGATCATTCTAATGCCCTTGATAAAGAAATTGACATACAAAATCCAAACCATTCTGTTAATCTTTATTTTAACAGCCATTTGCTATTTGCCAACCAAGGCCCAACAGCCCGTTGCTAGTTTTCATAATTTGCCTGACTCTGTGATTAACAACCCTTCTTTTGTTGCTGCTTTTGGCAACAAACTATTATTTCTAGAAGTGGGAAATTTTAATAGCGTTAGTCTTTGCAGCTTTAATCAAGAGATGCAATTATTGGAAAAGAAAAAAATGCCCCAAGAATTTTTGCGTTCAAGGTATCATTTAATGAAGACGGATTCTAGCTTACAATTCCTGTTTTATTTTAGATTCAATGACTCCATGCACATGAATCTTTTAGAGATGGACCAGTCACTGAATCTCAAACCCATTAAACACTCTGGTTTTCCTTTGCCAGATTTGAGAAGAAGTAGGTATGATTTGGTCACCAATGAGCAACAGGATTATTTACTGTTCTATCATGTTTGGGTATACAATCAAGACTCCGCCTTTCTGTTTGGCCATCTAACCAATAGAAGCTTAGACTTAAAAAAAGAAATAGCTTATACTTTTTCATTTAAACAAGAATTAGATACGGTAAGCAACCTGCTTCTTGATTCCTATGGAAATATTCATTTATTGGTTTATGACAAACCCATGAATTATAGACTGTCAAGCAATTTGAGTATTCATACTGTTCCATTTGATAGTGATGAGATGATTACCGAATCCTTTGCTTTTCAGAAGAAGAAAATACTGGGATTATTGCCTTTAGAAAACAGGGATAAAAAACAAATTCAATTGGGAGGTTTGTTTTTAGAAGGTCATTTGAAAAATACCGAAGGGGTCATGCATATCAGCATGCCTGTAACCAGGGGTAATGGATTGGATTATAAATTATTTGCTTTTCAACAAATGGCATTGCAGCATTTAGAGAAACAAAGCCCCAGAAAACCCTATAGAATGCTCAATGGTCTAAAACCCAGTTTTATTATTCGCGAAGATGGTAAATTGAGACTAGTTGCTGAACTGCCATCCTTTAATTATGGATATACAGATACTACCGGAAATTATCAAAAAAGCTTATCTAGATTGCGTTTTGGAGAAGCGGCTGCCACCAATGTAGAAGACCTACGAAGATTAAACGATTTGTCTCAAAACCAGATTGTGGCACCTGCCACTACTGGAGCAGGAAGAAGTAATAGGTCTTCAAGACAGGTAAGTTCAAACAATATACCCAGTTTTGATGCTTCATCTATATTGAATCCCAATAATAATTTCAGAGAATTTAGACCAACAAGTCCTGTTAAGTTTAGGGCTATTTCTTCTAGGTCTCCAAGGTATTATTCTTTTAATCTGACAAGTCAGGGTGAGTGGTTGGGTTATCAACAAAAAGGATTAGATGAATTCTACAATGAAATTTATAATATGCACTTGCCCGTACAATTGGGAGGACATTTTTATTTAGTTGCTTATGGTGCAAGCAAAGATGATACTCCATTTCCTGTACTAGTGGGATATGAAAAGGATAAATCAATTACAATTCCGCTAACCAAGGATCCAAAACTTGAAGGAATTAGGTTTCACCAATTTCAGAAAATTTCTACCAATAGTTACATGGGTATTTACACAAAAGAGCAAACGGACTTACTAGGTGTGATGATTTTATCTGCACCTGAACAGCATTAATTGTTTTTAAAAGGAACAATCATGTCAAATGAAGGAATATTGACTTTAAAGCTTTCTTTGTTGTGTTGGTTTTCCATTAAGTAAGTACCATGCATCCTGCCCATTTCTGTTTTTAGATTGCAACCACTCACGTATTGATAGGTTTCACCTGGTTTGAGAACCGGTTGAATACCAATCACACCTTCACCTTCAACTTCACGGTGTTCTCCATTGCTGTCAAAGATGAACCAATGTCTTCTCAGAAGTTTTACCGTAAAATTATTGTGGTTCTCAATGGTTATGCGGTAAGCAAACATGAATTCCTGATTCAGCGGATTGCTGTAATCGGATTGGTAGAAGATCTCTACGCTGATTTCAACGCCTTCGGAAATCTTAGATATCATGGGTTAGCCGCTTTTAGTAAATGTATGAAATTGGTTCAAATAAGTAGTTAAAAATGCAGGAATGATAATTGGACTCAAACGCTTTGTTTTACTTGTTAAACCCGGTTAACAATATTTTATTAACAGATTAACGATTTTCCTAAGCTACCAAGTGTTAATTTTGCGCCATAAAACTAAGACTTATGACAAAAATAGCTGTAGCCAAAGGCGATGGAATAGGACCAGAAATCATGGATGCCGTATTAGGAATCTTTGAAGCAGCCAAAGTGCCCCTTCAATATGAAGTGGTAGATATGGGTAAATGGGTTTTTGACAAGGGCTATAGCAATGGAATGACCCCTGAAGCGCAGGAAACCATTGAGTCATTAGGTATTTTGTTTAAAGGTCCCATGGAAACACCTAAAGGAAAAGGTGTAAAAAGCGTGAATGTAACCGCTAGAAAAACCTGGAACACCTATGCCAACAAACGTACATTCCAAACCTTACATGGAGTAGATACCGTGTTTAGTAAGGCGGGTATACCCATTGATATTACCATTGTTCGTGAAAATATTGAAGATACTTATGGAGGCATTGAACACATGCTTACCCATGACGTGGCACTTGGAAGAAGGTTTATTACCCGTCCAGGTTCCTTGCAGGTAATCAAGTATGCGTTTGAAATGGCCAAGAAAAAAGGTGCTCGTAGGATTACTTGCGGACATAAGTCAAACATCATGAAAATCACGGATGGCCTGTTTTTAGAAGTGTTTCATGAAGTAGCCAAAGAGTATCCAGAGTTAAAAGCTGATGATGTAATTGTAGATGACCTTTGTATGAAATTGGTGTCAAGACCTGATTTATTTGACGTGGTAGTTTTAACCAATTTACAAGGTGATATTGTTTCTGATCTTTGTGCAGGTTTAGTAGGTGGACTAGGTTTTGCCCCTTCGGCAAATATTGGAGACCATATTTCCATTTTTGAAGCCGTTCACGGAACAGCTCCAGATATTGCAGGTAAAAATATAGCTAATCCAACTGCATTATTGCTGAGTGGATTTGGGATGCTACGTCACTTGGGATTGATGGAAACATCGGCTATGATTGAAAACGCCTTATTGTACACTTTAGAAAGTGGGGTTCATACGGGTGATTTTGGTGATAAATCAACTCCTGCTTTAAGTACTTCAGAGTTTGCTGCAGCTATTATTGGTAATTTTGGCAAATTACCAGCCAATCACCCCAAGCCCGCTATTGCCAATCACTATGTAACCCCAACCCATTTTAAATTGGAGAAAAATCCTATGCTGGAAAGCATAGAAATGGGACAGGAAGAAATTGTAGGTGTTGACTTGTTTATTGAAAGCAACGAGCAGCCTACCATACTTGCTGAAAAAATGCTGAAACATACTTTAGATATCTTCAAATTGGTGACCATTAGTAATAGGGGTACCCAGGTTTGGCCCAAAGGTTCAGTATTTACCAACCTGGTAAACCAATACCGTTGCCGCTTTGAAAGCATTGGAGATCTGCCTGTTACTCAAGTAGATGTGCTAGAATTGTACAAAAGGGTGATGCAGGATTATAAGGTATGTTCCACAGAATTGTTAAACATGTGGGATGGTAAAAAGGCCTATAGTCTGGCTCAAGGACAGTAAGGGTCGTTTTTTTAGCATCATTCTCATTTTTAACGTAATTTCACGGCTCATTTAAAAGAGCAATCGAATTATGGCTGAAGCGATATTAATGCCCAGGTTAAGTGATACCATGACGGAGGGCGTCATTGCTGCCTGGCACAAACAGGTGGGCGATGCAGTAAAAAAAGGCGATTTATTAGCTGAAATAGAAACAGACAAAGCCACTATGGAGCTGGAAAGCTACCAAGAAGGTGTTCTGTTACATATAGGAACTGCCAAGGGTGGTAAACTAAAAGTGAATGACTTGTTGGCCATTTTGGGTACTGCTGGAGAAGATATTTCAGCCTTGGTTGCACAACATTCCGGTGGCGCTGCTGCCCCTGTTGCTGCTCCAGTTGCTGAAGCTGCCGCACCAGCGCCAGCAGCTGCTCCTGCCGCACCAGCCGCTCCTGCCGCTGCACTTGATTTAACCAATATGGAAGAAGTAGTCCTAATGCCTAGGTTAAGTGATACCATGACAGAAGGTGTGATTGCTGGATGGCAAAAGCAAGTGGGAGATACCGTGAAGAAGGGTGAAGTATTAGCCGATATTGAGACCGATAAAGCCACCATGGAACTAGAAAGTTACAAGGACGGCGTTTTATTATACCAAGGAGCAAAAGCCGGAGAGAAAATTCTGGTGAATGATTTGCTTTGTATTATTGGCAAAGAAGGAATGGATATTGCATCCATTGTTGCTGCTGCAAAAGCTGGTGGATCTGCTCCTGCTGCAACTGCAGCTCCAGCACCTGCCGCCGCTGCACCTACAGCTCCAGTGGCTGCACCAGCTGCTAGTCCTGCACCCGTTGCTGCTGCACCTGCAATAGTGAATGAAGGAAGAATTTTTGCATCGCCATTGGCTAAAAAAATAGCTTCAGAAAAAGGCATTGATTTAAAATATGTAAAAGGTACTGGCGACAATGGAAGGATTACTAAATCTGATATTGACGGTTATACTCCTGCTGCAGCTCCTGTAGCATCAACACCTGCGGCATCTGCAGCTACTACAGCCCCTGTGGTTGCTGTTCCTGCTGGTGTGGTAAGTTTTGAAGACGTTCCTGTTTCTCAAATGCGTAAAGTAATTGCACGCAGATTGGGAGAGAGCCTATTCACTGCACCGCATTTCTACTTAACCATGAGCATTGATATGGACGCTGCTGTTGCGGCTAGAGCCAAGATCAATGAAGTGGCTAAGAGCAAAATTAGTTTCAATGATATGGTTTTGAAAGCAACCGCACTTTCATTAAAACAACATCCTAAAGTAAATAGTAGTTGGTTGGGCGATGCTATTCGTTACAATCACCACGTAAATATTGGCGTAGCAGTTGCTGTTGAAGACGGCTTGCTAGTACCTGTTGTTCGTTTTGCAGATGGTAAATCTTTGAGTCAAATTGGTGCAGAAGTAAAAGACTATGCGCAAAAAGCCAAGGATAAAAAATTGCAACCTGCTGATTGGGAAGGAAGCACATTTACTATTTCTAATTTGGGTATGTTTGGTATTGATCAGTTCACTGCCATTATCAATCCTCCAGATTCCTGCATCTTAGCAGTGGGTGGAATTGCACAAGTACCAGTTGTGAAAAACGGTCAAGTGGTTCCAGGTAATGTCATGAAAGTAACCCTTAGCTGTGACCACCGCGTAGTGGATGGCGCAACAGGTTCTGCTTTCTTGCAAACGCTGAAAAGCTTGCTGGAAGAGCCTTTACGCATGTTAGTTTAATTCTTCTCTGAGAAGCTTTTACTTAGTGAGCGGATCTTAGTAACCGGAGAAGATTTAGTGAAAAACGAAGAGTGAAGAGTGAAGAATGGACGCAGTTCTCAGTAAACGAGTTGACCTAGGCTGCGCCTAGGTTCTAGTAATTGATAAACTTCTTCATAAAGAAAAACCCTAGGCTTGCCTAGGGTTTTTCTTTATATAGTCTAGTAAAAATCACTCTTCACTCTTCACTCTTATCTTTTCACTCCTCTTCACTCTTCACTCTTCACTCTTCACTCTTCACTCCTCTTCGTTCTTCACTCTTATCTTTTCACTCCTTCCTTCCTTCCCTCTTCCCTCTTCACTCTCCTCCCTAGGAATCATCTCGCGACTTACTTGTTTTTCGAGGATTTCAAAAAAGCTGTTTTTTATACTTGTTCTAGTATAAATCGGGGGGTGCTATTTTATACACGTTCTAGTATAAAATAGAAGGGCCATTTTTATACACGTTCTAGTATAAAAACAGGGGCATTTCAAAA
>NCHJ01000149.1 GCA_002256765.1 Bacteroidetes bacterium 24-39-8 | reverse complement strand
AGAAACCAAATTTGGAATGGATGCGGAAGAATTAAAAGCCGCACTGGAAGGGGCAAACAGCTTGTCCAATATTAAAATTATAGGACTAATGGGAATGGCTTCTTTTAGTGATGATCTCAGGGTTGTTCAACCAGAATTTGCTTACCTAAATGGATTATATCAAGATTGTATAAAACTTAAATCTTCCAATATTGATTGTTCTGTTCTGTCCATGGGTATGAGTGGAGACTATCAACTAGCCATTGAAAATGGAAGTAATATGGTGAGAATTGGGAGTTTGTTATTTGGTGCTAGAAATTACAACAAATAAAAAAGCGTACCGTGTTACCACGATACGCTTAAGATTTTATAAGCTACTATTTTAAAGTTTCATCCAACCATTTATAAAATTCATGGTGCCATACCAATGCGTTTTGTGCTTTTAATACCCAGTGGTTTTCATCAGGAAAATACAGCAATTTTGATTTAATTCCTTTCAATTGTGCTGCCTGAAATGCCTGCTGGCTTTGCTCAATAGATACGCGATAATCTTTTCCACCTTGAACAATCATAATGGGTGTATTCCATTTAGCCACCATGTCACTAGGTGATTGTTTGTAAGATCGCTGAGCAACCGCATTATTTTTATCCCAGTAGTTTCCGCCTTTTTCAAAGTTTTCAAAAAACAATTCATCTGTTGTGCCATACATACTTCTAAAGTCAAATATGCCATCGTGTGAGATAAAAGTTTTGAATCTATTACCGTGTAAGGCTTCTAGTGCAAATACAGAGAATCCACCAAAGCTGGCACCAACGCATCCCAAACGTTGTTTGTCTACATAGGTTTCTTTTGAAACAGCATCAATGGCACTGAGGTAATCATTGATCACTTGTCCACCCCAATCCTTACTTACGCCTTCTGTCCATTTGGTACCATTGCCAAATACACCCCTTCTATCTGGAGCAACAACAATATAACCTTGTGATGCCATCAATTGAAAATTCCATCTAAAGGAATAATGGGGCATGGTTCCCTGTGGACCACCCAAACAGAAAAGTAAAGTGGGGTATTTTTTAGAAGGGTCAAAATTTGGAGGATAAATAACCCAGGTAGGCATTTGCTTGTTATCTGTAGTAGTTACCATGCGATACTTGGCAGACACTTGGGCAATTTGCTTATACTGTGCGTCATTTACATGTGTTAATTGTTTTAGCTGTCCATTGGTAAGGTCAAGGGTATACAATTCAGATGCATGGTTAAAATCAACTTTTGAAATCACCAATTGATTACCTGATTGGCCTACTATGGCATTTACTTCAAATTCGCCCTTGGTCAATTGTTTAATGACAGGTAGCATCTTGGTTTTACCAGGATAGCTTACTTGAAACAAGTGCACCATCCCTTTTTGTGGAGCAATAAAGAAAAGGCTCTTACCATCTTCACTCCATTTAAAAGATTCAACGTGAATATCATCTCTTGAAGCCGTTAAATTTTGCTTGGTAACGCCATCCCAAATTATCAGGTCTTGCTTGTCCGCTTCAAAGCCATCTCTTTTCATTTGCAACCAGGCCAGTTCTCCTTTGTCATTATAGGCTGGTGCAATATCATATCCCTTATTTGACTCAGTTAAATTCTTAGTAATTCCAGATGCTAGATCATACTCATACAAATCTGTATTGGTGCTAATAGCATAGGCCGTACCGTAAGACTTCTTGGTTACATAGACCAATTGTTTTCCATTGGGATTCCAAACATAATCATCGTCTCCACCAAATGGTTTTGTAGGACAATCAAAAGGTTCACCCTTCATTAAATCTAATCCCTGTCCGGGTTTCCCGTCTACCAAATTATTCAAAAAAACATGGTCAAATTTTCCGTCTTCCCAACTGTCCCAGTGGCGATAATTTAAAGACTCATAAATCTGCACATTTGACTTAGTGAGACTAGGGTAGAAGTCTGTTCCAAAAACTGGTTTAATTTTTACCGCATCGGAACTTAACAGCCATTTGCCATCTGGGGATATTTTGGTATTGGTTAAGAAAATATCAGGATTAGTGACCAATTCTGCATTACCTCCATTGATACCAATTCTAAAGGTTTTTACATTGCCTTTATTGGCTTCTACATCAGGAAAATTTACCGAGAAAAGCACTTGTTGTTTGTCTTTTGAAATACCCAAACCACTAACTTTTCCAAGACTCCATAAGGTTTCAGGGCTCAAGGGTGTTTGAGCATTTAATTGCAATGCAACCAAGGTTGATAGGAAGAATACAACTTGCTTCATAAACAGTATTTTAAAAACTTATTTGGCTTTTAACTGGGCATAATCCATCACTAGGTTTAAATAGGCTTTTACACCAACATCTAACCTACTATCATCAATATAAAAGTCTGGTGTATGGTGTGGAGCAGCTTTTTTAGGATCCATTCCTTTTGGCATACCACCTAGGAAAAAGAAAAAAGCTGGCGCTTTTTGGCCATAGAAAGAAAAGTCTTCAGCGCCTGTTGTCCAATCCTGTTCTAATAAATTTCCTTTACCAGTAGCCGCTTCTAATGAAGGCAGCATCATTTTTACCAGTGCTGGATCATTATAAGTTACCAATGTCTTGGTATCTATCATTACTTCTGCAGTTGCCCCTGAAGCTTCTGCAATTTTTTGGGCAGTAATTCTAATTCTTTCGTGTACGTCTTTTTGCATATTGCCATCCAAGGTTCTAATAGTTCCTTCCATGTTCAATTCCTCAGGGATAATATTGGCCCTGACTCCTGAATTAATCCTACCAACAGTAATCACTACTGGGGCTTTGGTTAATTCAGACTGGCGGCTTACAATGGTTTGTAATCCAGTAATGATTTGCGTTGCAACTACAATTGGATCAATCCCACTCCAAGGTTGTGAGCCATGAGATTGCTTACCCTTTACTTTAATGGTAAACCAATCAGAACTGGCCATAATAGAACCAGATTTATATTTAATGGTTCCAATTTCTGTTTGTGAATTAATATGAATTCCAAAAATGGCATCTACTTTGGGATTGGTCATCACACCTTCTTTCATCATGAGTGGTGCACCACCTTCTTCATTATCAGGAGCACCTTCTTCCGCAGGTTGGAATATAAAGACAACCGTTCCTGGAATGTCTTTTCTAATTTTACTCATGGCATTGGCAGTGCCCAATAAAATGGCGGTATGTGTGTCATGTCCACACGCGTGCATGATGCCCACTTTCTGACCACCATACTCGCTGGTTTGAATGGATTTATAGGGAAGATTGGCCCTTTCTATCACTGGTAAACCATCTATATCAGCTCTAAGAGCTACTACTGGACCAGGTTTTCCACCCTTTAAGATAGCTACAACACCTGTTTTTGCTACCCCAGATTTAATCTCCAATCCAAGACCCTGAAGTTTTTCAACTATGTACTTCATGGTATTGGACTCACGATTGGATAACTCAGGGTATTGGTGCAAATGTCTGCGCCAGGCAATTACAGAATCATTGACTTCTTTGGCAGACTGTTCAATTTTTGCGGGTGTCATTTGCGCACCTGCAAAATAGGGTAGGGCCAAAAGACCCAGGAAAAACTGCTTTCTCATGTATTAGTTTTGATGCTTGAAAGAATGGCTTCAAGTTAGTTAGAAATCCAATTCAACCCTATCAAAAACAATCAAAATCAAGCAATTAGTTATAATTAGCGGTGTTCTCCAAAGACCTTTCTCAAACTATCGGCAATTTCACCCAAAGTGCATAGGTTTTCAACCGCTTCAATAACAATGGGCATCAGGTTTTCAGTAGTAGTAGCAGTAAGGGCAATTTTTTCCAAAAGCGCAGTGACTTTATATTCATCTCTTTTGGCGCGAAGTTTTTGTAGTTTTTCCGTTTGAATTTGCTGAATACTATCGTCAATTTTAAAAGGAGGAACTTTATTGGTTTCTGCTACTTGAAACTTGTTAACTCCTACAATAATCTTTTGGCCATTTTCAATATTGCGTTGGTAGGCATAGGCACTTCTAGCAATTTCGTCTTGCATAAAACCTTGTTCAATGGCTTCTACCGCGCCACCCATTGCCTCTATTTTTTCCATTAAAGCACTGGCTTCTTGAATAATATCGGCCGTAAGGCTTTCAACAAAATAACTTCCTGCTAATGGGTCAACGGTATCTGGTGCGCCACTTTCAAATGCCACAATTTGTTGGGTACGTAATGCAATTCTAGCAGCTTCCTCGGTGGGTAAGCTCAAAGCCTCATCATAACCATTGGTGTGCAAACTTTGTGTACCGCCTAATACAGCGGCCAAACTTTGTATGGTTACACGAGCAATATTGTTCAAAGGCTGTTGTGCGGTTAATGTTGCACCCCCTGTTTGGGTATGAAAACGTAGCATCAAGGCTTTTTCATCCGTTGCTCCCATGCTTTTCATAAGCTGCGCCCACATTTTTCTAGCAGCTCTAAATTTGGCCACTTCTTCAAACAAATGGTTATGGGCATTGAAAAAGAATGAGAGTCTTTTGCCAAATACATTGATGTCTAAACCTTTTGCAAGTGCAGCCGCTACATAGGCTTTTCCATTGGCCAATGTAAATGCTACTTCTTGCACCGCAGTGCTTCCCGCTTCTCTTATATGATAACCACTAATGCTAATGGTATTCCATTTGGGTAATGCTTGAGAACACCATTCAAAAATATCGGTAATGATACGCATGGATGGTTTGGGTGGGTATATATATGTTCCTCTTGCAGCGTATTCTTTGAGGATATCGTTTTGAATGGTACCCGTGATCTTTGTTAAATCTGCACCTTGCTTTTTTGCCAATGCCACATAGAATGCCAATAAGATAAAACCTGTTGCATTGATGGTCATAGAAGTAGATACTTTTTCTAATTCTATCCCTTGAAAAAGTATTTCCATGTCTTCCAAACTATCAATAGCTACACCCACTTTTCCAACTTCACCTTCTGACAATGCATGGTCTGAATCATATCCAATTTGGGTAGGAAGGTCAAATGCAACACTAAGTCCCATCACACCTTGAGATAACAAGTAATGGTATCTTTTATTACTTTCTTCTGCGGTTGAAAAACCGGCATATTGTCTCATAGTCCATAGCTTACCCCTATACATATCTGCTTGTACCCCCCTGGTATAAGGGAATTGACCTGGCATTTCTGTTTCATCTGTTAAGGGTAGTGGATAGTAGACTTTCTTAATTTCTATACCGCTATCCGTGCAAAGCTTTTTTTCATTCATAGGACAATCTTTAAATGACTAGAGACATTTCTTGGCTTCATAACTTAATACCTCACCCACCAATTCGTGTAATTTTCCACGCTTGTCATTCATAAGAAAAGTGAGAATATTTTTATTCAAATCTGTGCTACTGGCTGTATGTTCCATTTGTTGTGCCACTTGGTGTACAATCAACAAATTTTGATCATGCAGATTTTTAAGGGCATTCCAAGCTGCAGGGCTTACATAAATTTGTTGACTAATATTGTATTCAAACTCTTCCCTAATATTCTTAGTTAACAATTCTTGCATATCCCTTGCACTTGCCCCAGGCACATTTAAACGACTAATTAAATTGGGTAAGGCAATTCTATTAGCCAATACAATCAAACGCTCATATGCCTGTAATTGTAAGCCCGTGTTTTGGGTAGATACTGCTTTTTCGGCAGTTTGATTTTTCCGCTGTAAATAAATCAAAAATCCAGCCAATCCTGCAATCAATACGGCAATGACCATGGTCAAAAAACTGGTAGTGTCCAACATGGAATTATTTTGGGCAAAAATAGGTGAAACCACTGGCTAACTATGAAATTCCAGTAATCGAAAACCGGTTTTGTAGCTATCCAGCTAATAGGTTGTAAATTTGTATCCTAATTTTAACAAATGGAAACAGCAACTATAACACCAGTGAAATTGACAAGTGGGGCTATCAGTGAATTAAAACGCTTGATGAACGAGCCTGATTTTGACCATTCCCAGCGTTTAAGGGTAGGTGTAAAGGGGGGAGGATGCAGTGGTATGACCTATGTACTAGGTTTTGACCAACCAACTGAAGAAGATGAGAACTTTGAAATTGATGGTATTTATTGCATAATGAACAAGAGTCACCAATTGTATCTCTATGGAATGGAAGTTGATTGGCAAGGTGGTTTAAATAGTCGTGGATTTACTTTTAGTAATCCAAATGCTAGTAGTACCTGTGGTTGTGGAACTTCCTTTGCAGTTTAAATAACTAAGATCATCTTGAAAAGGGCAATTGTGTATCAATTGCCCTTTTTTTATTGTGTAAATCAATATATTCAAGAAATCGATTTCGCAGTTTTTTGTTCCATTCTGAAAATATAAAACCGGCATTGAGTAAGTTTAAGGATGAAGCAATCAAACATCCGTAGAGATTTTTTGAAAACCTGCCTAATGGCGCCTTTGTTTCCATCCTTTAAGGAAGTTGCCATCCCATCTGAAGCAGGCCAAGGAAAGCACTTGAAATTGAGTTTAAATGCCTATTCCTTCAATGATATGCTCAAGTCTAAGTCCATGTCTATTGAGGAGCTAATTGATTTTTGTGCACAAATGGGATTTGAAGGCATTGACCTAACTGGTTATTATTTTCCGGGATACCCTCAAGTGCCTTCTGATGAATTTTTATATAAGATTAAAAGAAGGGCACATTTAGCAGGACTATCTATTAGCGGTACGGGTATTAAGAATGATTTTGCCCAATTAGATGCAGAGAAAAGAAAAAAAGACATTCAATTGGTAAAAGATTGGATTATAGTTGCTGCCAAATTAGGTGCACCAGTGATTAGAATCTTTTCAGGAGTGGATATACCAAAGGGATATTCTTGGGAAGTCATTGCAACCTGGATGGCAAAAGATATTCAGGAATGTGTAGATTTTGGAAAATCACAGGGAGTAATAGTGGCACTTCAAAATCACAATGATTTTATCAAAAATGCCCTAGAAGTACAAGACCTTTTCAAATTAGTCAATCGAGAATGGTTTGGGTTGGTTTTGGATATAGGTAGCTACCAACAAGGAGATCCATTTTCTCAAATTCAAGCAACCATTCCATTGGCTGTTAATTGGCAATTAAAAGAAGAAATGTACCAAGATGGAAAAGCAGTAAAGACAGATGTAGCAAAAATTTTGAAAATGATATTGTCTTCTAATTATAGGGGATTTATTCCCATTGAAACCCTTGGCAAAGGAGACCCCAAGCAAAAAGTTGCCCAGTTTTTAAAAGAGATTAAAGA
>NCHJ01000148.1 GCA_002256765.1 Bacteroidetes bacterium 24-39-8 | reverse complement strand
GGGGTCAATTTGGTCTGGCGCATGGGGGTCAATTTGCCTTGGCGATACGGGGTCAGTTTACGCTGGTATTAGGGGGTCAATTTGACTGGATTTTCCATTCAGGGCACAAAAAAGCCTTCCAACATTTTACTGTAAGAAGGCTATTTTCTGTTGTTTGTCGGGACGACAAGATTTGAACTTGCGACCCCACGCCCCCCAGACGTGTGCGCTACCGGGCTGCGCTACGTCCCGAACTGTCCATCAAGGTGTTGTGTCTTTGATAACTGGGGGTAAATCAAGGCGTTTTCCTTATTAATGGGCTGCAAATATAGGGGTAAAAGAAATTTTCAAGTTATATTGCAGCAAATTTTATCGCAGCAGCATGCAAATTCTCCTTAGGCAAGCGACAATCATTGATAGCTCTTCGCCATTAAATGGCCAGACAAAAGATATTCTAATTACAGACGGCATTATTACTAGCATTGAAGACCAGATTGACAACCAGCAAGCAACGGTTGTGAATCAACCAGATTTGTTGGTGTGTGCGGGTTGGGTAGATCCTTTCTCCCATTTCTGTGATCCGGGTATTGAGTATAAAGAAACTTTAGAGTCTGGGGCCAATGCGGCAGCGGCGGGTGGTTATACTCGTGTGTTTAGCATGCCCAATACAGATCCAGTGGTAGATAATAAAAGCCAGGTGAGTTATGTGGTACAACAATCGGCACAGCTGCCAGTGAGCATCCACCCTATTGGTGCCATTACCAAGAAACTAGAGGGTAAAGACCTGGCCGAGATGTACGATATGAAGCATAGCGGAGCGGTGGCTTTTTCGGATGGTTTATTACCAGTGCAGACTGCAGGTTTGTTCTTAAAAGCGCTGCAATATGTAAAGGCTTTTGACGGAGTGCTCATTCAGATTCCGATTGATAAGAGTATTGGTGCAGGTGGATTGATTAATGAGGGGATTATTTCTACGCAGTTGGGTTTGCCCGGTATTCCGGCTATTAGTGAAGAGACCATTATTAAAAGAGATATTGACCTAGCTAGGTATACTGATTCTAAATTGCATATTACTGGGGTGTCTACTAAGACCAGTATTGATCTGATTGCACAGGCCAAGAAAGAGGGTTTACAGATTAGCTGTAGCGTTACCCCCTATCATTTGTATTTCTCTGATGAGGACTTAGTTAGCTATGATACCAACTTAAAATTGAATCCTCCGCTCAGAACAGTGAAAGATAGAGATGCGTTAAGAGAAGCGGTGTTGAGTGGCGTGGTAGATTGTATAGCATCGCACCATTTACCACAGAACTGGGACAATAAGGTTTGTGAATTTGAATACGCTAAGAGCGGGATGATTGGTTTGCAAACAGCGTTTGCTGTGGTGAATACGGTGTTGCCGGAATTGAGTAACCAAAAAATAATAGAGCTATTTGGCGGGAATGCCCGTAATATTTTCGATCTTCCTACTACCCATGTGGCGGTTGGTTCCCCAGCGGAACTGACTTTGTTTTCTAGAAAGGCTGAAACCTTGTTAAGTTCTGGAAACAACCACAGTAAATCGGCCAATAGCCCCTTCCTTGAAAAAACCCTTACGGGTAAGGCGGTGGGTATTGTTCACAAGGGCAAACTATTCACCAACTAAAACCAACTAAAATGGAAGAAAAAATTGTTCAACCCTGGATGAAAGGACTCATCATTAGTTTATTTACCATTGTATTAGGCATTGGATTGTATCTCGCAGATTTATGGCAAGACAAAATGTTGAGCTCTATTAGCTGGGTTATTGTTGTAGGTGGTATTATCTGGTCTTGTATTCATTATGCCAAGCAAATGCAGGGCGATGTAACTTTTGGAAATGTTTTTGCCCATGGCTTTAAAGTAACTGCTACATTAATTGTGATAACTGTAGTGTATACTTTATTATCTATGAAAGTATTGTTCCCAGAAATGACCGATAAGATCATTGAAAACGCGGCTACTGAAATGGAGAAGAATAAGCAAATGAACGATGACCAAATTAAGCAGGCACTAGATATGACCCGTAAATTCATGTTGCCTTTTGCTATTGGTGGTATCATTTTAGGTTATGGTTTTGTAGGAGCCATCGCGTCAGCAATTGGTGCTGGTTTGGCTAAAAAGACCCCTAAGCAAAATCCTTTCTAATTAAGATTTAAGAACTGTTATGGATCTGAGCGTTGTTGTACCATTATTGAATGAAGACGAATCTTTACCGGAGCTCTGTGCGTGGATTGAGCGCGTGATGCACGAAAATCAATGGAGCTTTGAAGTGATCATGGTAGACGACGGCAGTACCGATAACAGTTGGAAAGTAATAGAAGCAATTGCACAAAAGAATCCTGCTTTTAAAGGCATAAGATTCCGCCGCAACTATGGTAAATCTGCTGCATTGAATGAGGGATTTAAAGCTGCACAAGGCAATGTGGTGATTACCATGGATGCGGATATGCAAGACTCACCCGATGAGATTCCGGGTCTTAGAAATATGATCATCAATGATGGTTATGATATGGTTAGCGGCTGGAAAAAAGTGCGCTATGACAATACCCTTACTAAGAATATTCCTTCTAAGTTATTTAACGCGGTGGCGCGATGGGCATCAGGTATCAAACTCAATGATTTTAACTGCGGTCTCAAAGCCTATGAGCACAATGTGGTAAAGAGCATTGAGGTATATGGAGAGATGCACCGCTATATTCCTATTCTGGCCAAATGGAGTGGGTTTAGAAAGATTGGCGAGAAAGTAGTAGAACATAGACCCCGCAAATATGGCGTAACCAAATTTGGTTGGCAGCGTTTTGTCAACGGATTTTTGGATCTAGCTACTATTATGTTTTTGGGCAAATTTGGTAAACGTCCCATGCAATTATTTGGTTTATGGGGTACCCTATTCTTTATGATGGGTCTGGGTTCTAGCGTTTATTTGATTGTAGAAAAATTCATTGACGCAGATTTTGCGCTCACCAATAAACCTGCTTTTTTTATCGCCTTAACTACCATGGTTATTGGGATGCAGCTTTTCTTAGCCGGCTTTATTGCAGAGTTGGTTGCTAGAAATGCTCCTGAAAGAAATGTGTATCTGATTGCTGGTAAATTGGGCATCCAAGATTAAAGCCAAGGGTATGAAAAAACTGGCCCTTATTGGAACCTCTTGGCCTTTTAGAGGTGGTGGCATTGCCAGTTTTAATGAACGGTTAGCCCGTGAGTTTCAGACCCAAGGTTATCAGGTAACCATCTACACTTTTAGCTTACAATACCCTAGCTTTTTGTTTCCGGGAAAGACCCAATATAGTGAGCAACCCGCTCCTGCTGATTTGCATATTGAGGTTTGCATCAATAGCATGAATCCCTTGAATTGGATCAGTGTGGGTAGAAAGATTAGAGACGCAAAACCTGATTTGGTGCTAGTGCGATATTGGTTACCACTCATGGGGCCATGCCTGGGTACCATTTTAAGAATCATTAAGGGGAATAAGCATTCCAAGCTCATTTGCATTGCAGACAATATAATTCCACACGAGAAAAGACCGGGTGACAAACCCTTTACACAATATTTTATAGCCCCCATGGATGGATTTGTGACCATGAGTGCCAAGGTCTTAGCAGACCTGAAACAGTTTACCCAAACCCGCGCCGTTCAAGCGGTTCACCCACTCTATGATAATTTTGGAGATCCATTGGATAAAACCATAGCTAAAAAGCATTTGGGGATTCCGGTAGAGCAGCCCATTATTTTATTCTTTGGTTTTATTCGCAAATACAAGGGGCTTGATCTACTCTTAGATGCCATGGCCCTTTTAAAAGAACAGGCAAAGTCTGATGCATCAATGGTGATTCCCAAGCTCTTGGTGGCAGGAGAATTCTATGACGCAGAAGCGGGTTATCAAACACAGATAGACCAATTGGGAATTCGAGACCTATTGATTTTAAAAACAGATTTTATTGCCGATGACCAAGTGCGTTATTATTTAAGTGCAGCAGATTTTGTGATTCAACCTTATAAAAATGCCACCCAGTCTGGGGTTACGCCACTAGCCTATCATTTTGAAAAACCTATGCTGGTCACCAATGTGGGCGGTTTGGCCGATATGGTGCCGGATGGTAAAGTAGGTTTGGTAGTAGAACCTGCTGCTTTGGCTATTGCAGAAGCTGTTAAAAAGCTCTACGCATTAGGAGAAAACCATTTTTTGCCCCAACTTCGCGCTGAGAAAATCAAATATGGATGGCCACAATTGGTACAAACCATTGAAGCATTGGCGCAAACCCCTAGATCATGAAAGTAGCAATCAAAAAATTAATTAAAGCTTCTATAGATACAAAGCAAGCCATTTTAGAAAATGAGCAATTGATTCTCAATATAGATAGTATTGTCAAAATGGTGGTACCAGCATTTAACAACGGACAACGGGTACATTTCTGCGGCAATGGTGGTTCTGCAGCCGATGCCCAACACTTGGCGGCGGAGTTTTCTGGTAGGTTTTATAAGAATAGACGCGCCCTTCCTTCTGAAGCGCTTCATTGTAATACATCTTATCTAACGGCTGTGGCCAATGACTATAGTTATGATGTGATATATGCTAGGCTAGTTGACGGCATTATGGAAAAAGGGGATGTACTTTTTGGTATGAGTACTTCTGGGAATTCTAAAAATATTGTCAAAGCTTTTGAAACCGCAAGGGCCAAGGGCATCATTACCGTTGGATTTACGGGTGAAACTGGTGGTGACATGAAAGACTTAAGCGATTACTTAATCAATATTCCTTCTTCAGTAACTCCTCGTATTCAAGAAGCCCATATGCTCATTGGACATATTATTTGTGAACTGGTGGAAGCGGCAATCTTCTTTGAAGATTGAGTAAAGGAAGAAAGTGAAAAGATAAGAGTGAAGAGTGAAGAAGAAGAAAGTGAAGAGTTAAGAGTGAAGAGTGAAGAGAGGAAGAAGAAAGTGAAAAGTGAAGAGTTAAGAGTGAAGAGTGAAGAAGAAGAAAGTGAAGAGTTAAGAGTGAAGAGTGAAGAGAGAAAAGAGAAAAAGAATTGATTTTAATTTATGGATTTAAGAGATACTTCTGCAGATTGGACATTGTTTTTGGATAGGGATGGTGTGCTCAATATTGAGAAGGATGATGACTATATTTTAAATTGGGAGGAGTTTCAATTTTATCCTACTACATTGGAGGCATTGGCCATTTTGAGACCTTTATTTTCGCGCATATTTTTGGTAACCAATCAAAAGGGTGTTGGAAGGGGTTTGATGAGTTTGGCTGATCTGGAAAATATTCATGCCAATATGTTGGCCGCTATACAAGCTAAGGGTGGCAATTTGGATCATTTGTTTTTTTGTCCAGACTTAGACAGTAATTCGCCTAATCGCAAACCCAATCCAGGTATGGCTTTTCAGGCTAAGGCCCTCTACCCTGCTGTTGATTTTTCTAAAAGTATCATGGTAGGCAATAGACCTTCTGATATGGCTTTTGGTAAGAACGCTGGCATGCATACGGTCTTTGTAGCTACTACCCATCCTGAAACAGCATATCCCCATCCACATATAGATCTTAGGTTCAATAACTTGCTGGATTTTGCCCAAGCAGTGGCGGATTTAAGAAAATCCTAAATTATATAAGCCTTGGGGGCTTTGTTTTATCTTAGTGCCATGAAGCGTTTTCTTTCTTTAGTATTGGTATTGTTTTGTTTGCATGTAGCTGCTCAGCGTAAGTCTGATTCAAAAGTAGCAGCTGCAACTACCAGTCCCATTGTGCAAATTGAAGAAAGCATTAAGGATTATGCCTTGGGAATCATGAACGCTGAAGATATGATTGACCGCTTTAGGGCCGATAGTTTGTTTACTCGTGGACTAGTACAAGCACTGCGTCAACCCAATAGTTTTCAATATCGCTTTGATTCCTTAACTACTATTTCAAAAGTCTATGCACCTGATAGTAGTTTTAGAATTTTTACCTGGCAGGTCATGAAAGATTTTTCTGCTTACAGACAACATGGTGCCATTCAAATGCGCACAACTGATGGTAGTTTAAAACTCTTTCCTTTATTTGACCATTCTGATTATAGTGATAATCCTTTTGATTCTATTCGTACGCCCGCCAATTGGATTGGTGCAGTGTATTATGGCATTGTACAGAAATCATTTAACAATAAACAGTTCTATACCCTCGTGGGATATGATGAGAGCAATGCACGTAGCACCAAAAAATGGATGGAGGTTTTGCATTTTGATGCAGCTGGAAAACCACAATTTGGGGGCAGATTTTTCACTTATACCCAAGACAGTATTAAACCCGCACAACCCGCGTTCCGCTTTTGTTTGGAGTTTAAAAAACAGGCTGGTGCCAAGTTCAACTATGACCCTGAATTAGACAAGATTGTCTTTGCTCACTTGGTTAGTGAAACTGGTGAAGTAAAGGAACGCTTTAGCCTGATTCCTTATGGCACATATGAAGGTTTCCGTTGGCAGAATGGCAAATGGATTCATGAGAAAAACGTGGATGAGGTTGACCCCAAACCGGTTCCCATTAATTAGCAATTAACTATTTACAGAGTAACAAATAACTAATTAATCTAGTTTCAAAACCGCTAAGAAAGCTTCTTGTGGAACTTCTACGTTACCCACCAAGCGCATTCTTTTCTTACCTTCTTTCTGCTTTTCCAATAGTTTACGCTTACGGCTAACGTCACCACCATAACATTTGGCAGTTACGTCTTTACGCAAAGCACTAATGTTTTCACGCGCAATTACTTTGGCGCCAATAGCAGCTTGAATGGCAATTTGGAATTGTTGCTTGGTCAATAATTCTTTGAGTTTCTCACAAAGCTTGCGGCCAAAATCAGTGGCACGGCTTCTGTGAATCAAGGCGCTTAGGGCATCCACTTTTTCATTGTTCAAAAGGATATCCATTTTCACAATATCCGCATCGCGATAGCCAATAGGTGAATAGTCAAATGAGGCATATCCCCTGGTCTGACTTTTTAATTTATCATAGAAGTCAAATACAATCTCAGTGAGTGGCATTTCAAATGTCAATTCTACCCTGGTTGGGGTCAAATAAGTTTGCCCAATCAAGATGCCACGTTTACCCAAACAAAGGGTCATGATATTGCCAATATAATCAGATACGGTAATAATCTGCGCCCTAATAAAAGGTTCTTCAATCCTGTCTAATTTTGTTGGATCAGGCATTTCAGAAGGGTTGTTCACAGTAAGTTTATCACCTTTTGAAGTATAGGCCAAGAAGCTTACGTTGGGTACCGTGGTAATAACCGTTTGGTTAAACTCCCTTTCTAAACGC